>JBHIAI010000033.1:0-15947 GCA_046861655.1 Fidelibacterota bacterium
CCGAGGCGCGATTCCCGGAGATCTTGAGACCCACCAGGTGGGGCCGTGAGGACGCATTGCAGTATATTCCTCCCCCCCATAACGCCAGGCCGTTTGTCAGAGTAAAACCTGCGAGAACAGCCGTCGAATCCTCCCCGCTCTCGAAGGTCACAACGCTTCCGCTGCTGTCTCCATCGATGATGGTCCTGGTTATGTAAGAGGTGTCTTGCATCACAACATAAAGGCTACCTACCACAATGTTCTTCCCGTTGAAATTGATGTTTTCCACGTACCTGCCTGTGTCCACCAGAACCGTATCTCCGTCGACCGCCGCATCGATTCCGGCCTGAATGGTAGTGTGGTCTTGCGGAACTCTGATGGTGTTGGCTGAAGCAGTGGATGTGAACAGGAAAAGAGTCGAGAGAAAAAAGGAGAATGAAATACGGCGAATAAACCTTACAAACAAAATACAGGACTTAACGAAACAATACCATCTTGCGGGTCCGGGTGAAACCCTGTCCCGCCTGGGGATCGCCAGCCTCCATCCTGACGAAATAGAGGCCTGAAGGGACGTTGGTGGCGTTCCAAAGTACCGAGTGATTGCCTGCATGCATGTACTGATTCAGGATGGTTTCGACTTCTCCTCCCAACAGATCATAGACGGTCAAGGTCACAAAACCACTGTGTGGAATAGAAAAGTCAATGGTCGTGGCGGGATTGAAGGGATTGGGGTAGTTGGGATACAACGCCGGGGTCCTGGGAAATTCCCCTTGTTCATCAAGGGAGGCCTGGGCATCCCGGATGGTGAAATCACCACTGATATCGTCATAATCTGTTTCCACATTATCCATGTAGATTCTGATTCGCGCCAGCTCCGTTTCCACCTGGGGGACGGACCATTGATAGCTGGTCTCAGCTGGACCCAGATTGGATTCAATCACCTCCCAGCTTACACCGCCATCGGGAGAAAAATAGAGATCCCAGTTTTCCTGTTCATGCTGTATCGTAATCTGCCATTGTATGTTGACCTTGTCCCCGAATTCAAAGGTTTCACCGCCCACAGGATAGATGAGATCGACGTGCCCCCAAACAGGATTTCCCAGGACCAGGGATAAAAGAACACCAAGACTCGTTTGCCGTTTCTTGCTCATACGGACCAAAATCCTTTCCATGCGACCCAGGAAATGGTGCAACCCCCCAAGACTCCTGAACTCTTCCTAAGATACGGCCATTTTTCAGTGGCGGTCAAGGTTAGACTGTTGGAGCCTTTCACATGAACCCAAGGACGCACCAACCTGGCCAGGATGCTTAATACTCTTGTCAAAGGAGGTAACCTTGCCTTACCTTTGGATGTAAGCTTTCCCCACCAACGATAAAGGAGGGTCACTCATGCCAGAAATTCAGGTAAGTATGCTTGCAATCCTCGTGGCTGTCGTGGCGAACTTCGTTCTGGGCTTCGTCTGGTACACTCCCCTTTTCGGTCGTCCCTGGGCAAAGGAAATGGGATTTGACCCGGATCAAAAGATTCCCGGCAGCGAAATGGTCAGAGGGATGATCTTCATGGTCATCGGGAATTTCCTGTTGGCCTATGTCCTGGCCCATAACATCGCCGTGTGGAACCCAGAAACGTGGGGTCTCGGTCCCTCGGAAATGTCCGTGGTGTCAACGGCTGGTCAGGCCGCCTTTTTTACCTGGCTGGGGTTTTTCTTGCCTGTGGATTTGGGGAGGGTGGCCTGGGAAAAGAAATCCTGGAAGCTGTTCGGGATCAACACCGGCTATCATTTCGCCACCCTGCTGGTCGCGTCCCTGATTCTGGTCTACATGTAAAATCTGCTCAGCCGCCCCCGACAAAAAACTCCCCTCCGTCCCGCCGGAAGGGCATGGTGAGATAACTGGGACCCAGATCGTCCACATCTTCCCCCATATCCTCCACGAGTTCAGGGGGCATATTCCCCTGGCGGATCAACAGATAGGGGATCATCGTATAGAGACCTTCCTGTAGTTCACAGGGGGGCCAGGTGAGCACCATATTCAGGGCCTTTGATTCCCGGGACACTATTTCCGGAGCCAGCTGCCACGTTGTCCCGAAACCGATAGCATTGACAAAATTGCCCGCCTGATCAACGATGATCAACCCGGATCGGCTCAACGTCCTGTTTTCCACCTTCTTCAGTGATTCCACCGTTACATCGTCTGACAGAGCCCGGAGCGTTACGGACACCGCAACCTGACCCCGGTAATAGCGGGGAAAAGACTCCGGGATTACATCGGTATGGATGGTCAAGATTCTTTTCAGGTGTATGACGTCTGCCAGTTTCCCCCGTTCATCCAGGTCACCCCTGGACCGGGCGACATCGCCGTTCACCAGAACCACCTGTGCCGAATCGATCCCATAATTGGCCACATAGAAATAGAGTGAAAAGGTGCCGCTGTGACCGGTCACCCCACCTCCTTGCGAGGGAGCTGGAAGGGAAAGGACAAACTCACCTTTTTCATCCGTCCAGGTTGACACCCTGACGTCCTCCAACCATACGAATACGCCCCCGGGACTGGATCCATCTGCAAGAAGGACCCGTCCCCCGATGCTCCGGGGTGAGACCTCTTCCCCCGCCACGAAGGGATTGTCCGTACATGAAACGACCAGACCCAGAATCGTGGACAGAACCACACACCGGATAAAGCGAGCTGCCCGCACCGGATACCCCCGATCAGAATGGACGCGTGATGGAATCATAGGTCCCTAAACCTGTGCCCCTACAGTGAGGTATACCCTCCGGTCCCTCAGAGCGAGACCTTCTAAATCAACATCCCTGTTCAACAGATTCCGGCCTGAAATATTGACCAACAGTCTCATTCTTCCCCATTGAATGGCCTTTCTTAGATGAAGGTCAAGATTGGTCTGAGAGGGAAGAGAAACTTCTGCCAGGTTTCCCGTTTCCTGGTAGATCCACCCCACCTGCTCACCTTCCTTAAACACGGTGAGCTGAAGGGAATACCCGGCATGGTCGAAGGTTACGCCTGAGGAAATCTTTGTTTCAGATTTGAAGGGAAACGCCGCCTTTTCGGAAACATCGTACAGCGACAAGGCAAGCTCAAGGGTTAGTTTCTTCTGAAACATGGTGATCTCAGACCGGGTCTCCAGGCCTGTTAGGCCGGCGGTCTCCACGTTGTCGTACAAAGCCACAGGAATTCCCACCGGGTAGAATACTCTCAGCTTGTTCCTGTAATCGTTTCGGAACAGGTTCAGTGACAGCTCATAGGCGTCGATCGCCGGGTGACCTGGGGTCTGGGTCCTGACGCTGAGGCCAAGCTCCACCGCCGTAATCTCCTCCGGGTTGAGGTTGGATCGAGTAACGTCCAGCTGAAGAGCTTCGGGCGAGCTGATCTGCTGGAAGATCGTTGGGAATCTTACGTTGGTGCCATAATTCATGTAGATGTCAAATCTTCTGTGCTCAACACCCCCTGTAAAATGAGTAGACAGCTTGAAGGTGGTTCTGGACCATCCCTTCCGGTCGAACAAGACAAAGGAAGATGCCCTCCCTTCTCCCCTTACCACTGCATCCTCCTGGGAATCCATCACGAAATCACGCCGAATACTGAGATCGAAATCGGTGACCTGGATTTCGTTCGACAGGCTTGGACTGTGAAACTTTACGATGGATGCCACACCCTGGCGCTGCCGAAAGAACGTGGCCTGTTCCAGACCGACCGACTGTTCCTCCGTCAGGGTTCGTCTGTCCTGGAAAACCAGGCCCGCCTCTTCAGAATCCACTTTCAGAAGCCATTCCGCTCGGTCCCACTCGAAACGCTTTTGAGCACTAAGATGGATGGACCGGTCCTGGAAATCTCTCACCACGGTTCCGTACCGGCTGAACAGCGACTGGGACTCATCCCATGCGTGATGCGATAAGGATAGGTCCAGCTTCCGGATGCCAGCCAGGTCTCCCCCGTACCGCAACAGGGCCACCTGATTGAAGTCGGTCAGGGATTCGCCATCCCGGTGGTCGGTGTAAGTTTGGGACGAGCGAAGAAAGGATGCCGACAGGGTTCGGTCCCGCCGGTCGCTGGATCCTTTTTCCCCCGATTGAAGAATCAGATTGGCGGAATGGTTTTCCGACGTATTCTCCAGAAACTCTCCCTCAAAGAATTTTCTCCGGCTGGCCCCCTGCTTGTAGTTGTAGGAGCCGTGGAAGCCGCCGGTTCCATAGTACAGGTTGAGTCCCCAGTCTCCAGAATCGTAGGTCCCGATTCGCTGCTGAAACCTCGCATTATAACTCTGCTGAACCCTGGGAACGATGTTGATGATGCCGGAAAACGCTTCGGATCCGTAGAGCGTGGTGTTGCTCCCTTTGATGATCTCCAGCCGATCCACATCTTCTAGGCTGATCAAAGAAAGATCAAACAGATGATTATAGGTGCTGTTCAGTTTCGTCCCGTTGTACAGGATTACCACGTCCTCGGGGTTTCCGGCCCGGATAGCCACGGTTTTCCTGCCACTCAGTTGTTCTTCCACCTGGATGCTGTGATCCTTCCTCAAGAGATCGGCAGCGTCGATGAATCCCCTGATTTCAAAGTCCTCGGCCCCTATGACAGAGATGGTCTGGGGAAGGTCCCTTTCAATTTCCGGGACCCTCCCCGGGGCTTCTACCTGCAGTTCCTCCATGGGAATGACTCTGGGCCGAAGATAGATAATCCGCCGGGAAATCAGCTTCTCCACCCTGATCTCCTGGGCCTCATATCCGATATGCTGAAAGACCACTACCGTTTCCGGAACAGTTTCCGGAATCTCAAGAGAGAATCTTCCCGCGAAGTCGCTGGTGGTTCCCGTCTGTGTGTCCTTGATGAAGATGTTTACTCCCGGGATCTGCCGGTGGGTGTTGACATCCTGGACCTCTCCCTCGAGCACGATGTCCCTGCCCGCCTGAGCGTGTGCCAGGGCACAAAAGGCCAGGAAAATCCAGATGAGGGACGCTCTCATCTACCAGTCTCCCCAGGGTCCCCCGTAGGCACCCATATCGTTGCGCGATCCGTCGGGGTCTTTGTATTCGGAACCGGGATGACCGGCATCAATACAGGGGGAACCGGGAAGAAGACGAAAATCACCTGAAGAGGAGTCCACGAATCGAGGGGAGGCGCTGATGTTCCCCGTTCCCTCCCTGTACCCTTGAATGTCGCTGTAGGAGGCGCTTCGCCACAGCCGGTCTTCCTGGCTCCATGAAGAGTTTCCCCAGACGATCGTGTTCAGATAGGTAGGTCGAGCTTTTTTCATGTACACGGCCCCCAGGTCTCCGTTAGCAAGACCGGATTCATTCCCGAACAGTACACAATTCACGATGACAGGTTCCGCCAATTCGCCTATAAGAATCCCTCCCCCTCCGTTCGCGGCTTCATTGTGGTCAATGATAGAATTCATGATGGTGGGTTGGCCATAAAGGGCCAGTCCTCCTCCCCGGTTCCACGCTCGGTTCCTCGAGATCCGGGTCCGGAGCACCCTGGCATGGTCCTTCACCGTCATTCCTGCCCCGTGGGCTGTCTCTCCAAGCCAGGGCAACCGGGTGTTGCCGGAAACGACGCAGTCGCGTACTTCCGCGGAATCTTCCACCACTACGGCCGACTCGCCGCCGTAGCCGTTTGTCACTTCACAATCCTCCATCACTGCCGTTCCCGAAAGGTGAACACCTCCCCGGACGAAGGTGAATCCCCGGAGGACGCCCCGGTTCATGGTTAGGAGGGTTCCCGGTCTGTTCACCACAGTTTTTTCTCTTCCAGCCACGCTTTCAATAAGGACGTCTTTCCCGATGAACTTCAGGGGATTGGTAACGGTGCAGGGGGTTGGAGGATTCACATGCAGAGTATCCCCGTCGTCGATGAACGGGCTGTCAAAGGCCTCCTGAAGACATTCGATCTCATCGGGAACTGTGATGGACGTGGTGCGGATGATAATCCGCTCCGTTATGGCTTCGTCCGTTTCGCCGCCGGCACCTATCATCCGTACCCTGTACCGGTAAATTTCGTCGTCATCCAGGGTATCGGTCCAGGTGGTCACCAAAGGATCGGTGATGACCTTTCTTTCGGACCATACCTCCTCTCCGTCCTTCAGCACAGAACGTTCCACGGTATACCTCTCAAACCTCGCGAAGGTGATCTGCGACCAGGAAAGGGTTATGGGTTGATTCTGGGTGAGTTTCGGACCGCCTTCAAAATCATGGGTCAGGTCAAACGTGTCCTCCTCCCCGCCACCGCCCGGGGTCAGGATGCTCTCACAGGACAGTAGGAACATCCCCAGGAAGAAGATAACAGCTTTGGGACCAACTCTAACCGGTCGGTTCACGGGTATGTTGATTGTTATCGAATACGCCTCAGGATTCTCACAGCGTCAACGCCTTGACAGCCTGGTCCCGGTCATTTCTCTAAAACATAAGCAATCCCCAGGGCAAAGCCGAGACAATCGTGCCCCGGGGGAACTACTGATTAAGGATATAAAGAAACAGGGCATCCCGCCGGAGCGGGACGCCCTGTTACCGTCTTATCCTACGGACAAGACAGATACTCTGATGGAACGGGTCCTGTTCAGAGAATGGTCACTTTTGCGGCTGCCTCACCTTTTTCGGTGGTGACAACCTCAAACTCAACCCTGTCATTCTCTTTCAAGGTCCGGAATCCATTTCCTTCAATGGAAGTGAAATGGACAAAAAGATCATCGCCTTCTTCACGACTGATGAAGCCGAAACCCTTTTTGTCGTTGAACCATTTCACCGTTCCAGTTTCTCGTTCTGACATGTTGAATTGCTCCTGTTTAGTGTTTTCGATTTTGTCTTATAGTAGTGAAGGGAAATTGAGGCTAGAGCTACTACTTACAATCTAGATAGTGCTGTTAGACCTGCATTCGCTGCATTACCTGACACAACAGCAGCTAGTTTAAGAGAAATACGCGGTGAAAACAATTCTTTTGTCAAAAAACCTTTGGTCTGGTTGAAAAGAGGGGGAAACCGCCTCAGGGGTTATTCACAGAATCGGGCTCCAGGACGAACGTGAGAAACGACTGTCTTGGGATAAACTCAAAGTCCTGGCCCAAGCGGTACCCCGCCTTTTCCATCTCTTTTAGGATCACCTCCTTTGGGGTGGAGTGGTCCAGGGTCCTCAGGAGCCACCCCTTGCTGTTATAGTCCAGAATGGCGATCCGTCCTCCCGGCCGGAGATAGGATTTCGCACGCTCAAAATAGTCGGCCCGGTTGTCAATATGGTGGTACGTGTTGCTTGTGAATATCAGGTCCACCCCCTGTGGGGGCAGGAGGGGATCGTCCACCCTGGCAACAATCGCCGTTATGTTGGTGATTCCTTTTTTCGCGGCTCGCCTCAACACGGACTCGTTCATGAGAGAATCCACATCAACCGCATACACCACCCCCGCCGGTCCCACGGCCTCGGCCAGACGAAGAGTAAAGTACCCGCTGCCCGAACCCAGGTCGGCCACACGGTCGCCCTTTTCGATGCCCAGTGAGTCCAGGACTTGCTCCGGGCGTTGCCAGCGGTCCCGGCCGAACCCTTCATACGCAAATCGTTTGAGGGAGGTGCGGAGATCGCATCCTACGGCCGCAGTCAAAGAGGCACCCACCAAGAGAGACGCCACGAGTTTCTTGAGTTTCCCCACCGGTCCAGTCCAGGAAATCACCTGATCCCCATTAGATTTGATGTCACCCCCGGGAAGATTACCGTGCTCCTGCTGGCAGATTGGGTTTCATCCATGATGACCATGCTACTTGAAGGAGTTTTGCGTGCGGCACCTTTCAAATCTACGCGCCGGGGAAATCAAAATCCTCAAATTATGCCAGCCGGGTGACACATCCCGGCCTAGCCGTTTGAAAAATCGATCCGGGGGCTTAAACTTACCGGAAGCTGGGCGGTCTTTTTCAATCGTAAACTTGAGGACGTGATGAGTGTACGCCGATTCGATTTTACCATCTCCGTAGGGGGAGCGGCTGGGCAGGGTGTGGCCACGCCCGGAAATGTACTGGCCAGGATCTTCGCCCGCCGTGGACTCCAATTCTATGCCTACAATGCCTATCAGTCCATCATCCGAGGCGGACACAGTTTCCTCACGGTGAGGGTGAGCGACACCCAGGTTCGGACCCATGGAGACCGTCTTGACGTTTTGATTGCCCTGAACCAAGACACCATGAACCGTCATCTGAAACATATGGGACCCGGCAGCTGGGTCATTTACAACAGCGATACTGTTCGCCCGGGCGAGGCGGCCGAGGGGGTGCGGTTGTGCCCCGTGCCCGTCAAGGAACTCTCCGGTGACAACCGCAACAAGTTGGTACAAAACACCGCAGCCATCTCTACAGTCTTGAGTATCCTGGGCCTCGATTTCGGACCGTTTGAAGAGGTCCTGAGTCACCAATTCAAACGGAAGGGTCAGGAGGTGGTAGACACCAACGTGGCCATCGCTCGAAAGTCCTACGATTATGCCAGGGAGCATTTCAATCCCTACCCCGGAGAGGTTCCTGCAGGGCCAAAGCCGCTGGCTATCTGGAGGGGGAACGAGGCCATAGCCATGGGAGGGGCCGCCGCAGGAGTGAAATTCTACGTTGCTTATCCCATGAGTCCCTCCACCGGCATTCTGCACTGGATGGCCCAGAACGCCCGGGATCTCGGCATCATGGTCCGTCAGGCCGAAGATGAAATCAGCGTGATCAACATGGCGATCGGAGCGGGCCATGCCGGCTCCCGGGCCATGTGCGCCACGTCGGGAGGGGGCTTTGCCCTGATGACGGAGGCCTTAGGCAGTGCCGGTATGATGGAAATACCCGTTCTGGTGGTGGATGTTCAGAGGGCGGGGCCATCAACGGGGGTCCCCACCAAGACGGAACAGGGGGACCTATGGCAGGTTCTGGGGGCCAGCCAGGGCGATTATCCCCGCCTGGTGGTGGCTCCGAAGGATCCCCTGGACGCGTTCAACACGGTGCCGGAAATGTTTAACCTCTTGGACAAGTTTCAGTGCCCCGGTATCCTGCTCTCGGATGGGCTGCTGTCGGATGAAACGTCCACCGTGGATCCGGAATCGATAAACCTTCATCCCCACATCGACCGGGGAGAACTGATCACGGAGCCTTCGAAACAGAACGGCTACCTGAGGTTCAAGATCACAGAAAGCGGGATTTCGCCGCGGGCTCTTCCGGGTCTGGAGGGGTACGAGCACGTGGTGGCCACCGATGAGCACCAGGAAGACGGCGTATTGATCAGCGATGAATTCACCAATCCGGTAAAGCGCAGGGCAATGCTGGAAAAACGGCAGCGGAAACTGGAGGGGATCGAGGAGTCCATCGTCCCCCCTGAACTTGAAGGACCTGGAGGAGCCGACGTTACCCTGATGGGATGGGGTTCCACCCACGGTGTCATCGAGGAAGCCAGGGAACAGTTGAAAAACGACGGAATCACCGCCAACCATCTACACATCAAGTGGATGGTACCCTTTCACGGACAGGCTGTGACGGAAATCCTTTCCCGGAGCAAGATGACCATCATCGTGGAAAACAACTACTCCGGCCTTTTCTACCGCTACCTGCGGAGTGAAACGGGTCTGGACGTGGACGGTCATATCCGGAAATACGACGGGGAACCGTTCATGCCCCATCATATTACGGACGGGGTGAAGGCCATAGTACGGGGTGAGTCTACGAAGTATGTGCCCACTCACGAACTGGAAGTATAGCGAGGAGAAGACATGATAGAGATCACAGGTACGGCCAAAAGGAAACCCGCTCTGGAATCCGGGGTCAAACTCTCTCCCAAGGAGTTCAAGGGAAAGGTGGACCCCGACTGGTGTCCGGGCTGCGGCGATTTTGGGGTGTTGAATGCCCTTCAGAAAGCCTGTTCGGAACTGGGACTCATGCCCCACCAGATTCTGACCGTAAGCGGTATCGGGTGCTCATCCAATCTCCCCGGGTTCTTCAACGCCTACGGGATGCATACTCTTCACGGGAGGGCCCTGGCGGTGGCGGTGGGGGTAAAACTGGCCAATCACGAGCTGACGGTCATTGTCACGGGAGGAGACGGCGATGGGTACGGGATCGGGGGAAACCATTTCGTTCACATGGCCCGCCGGAATGTGGACCTTACCTATCTCGTGATGAATAATCAGATTTATGGGCTGACCACCGGTCAAATTTCCCCCACGAGCCAGAAGGGAATGAAGACCAAGAGCACCCCCTTTGGAAGTGTGGAACTTCCTGTCAATCCCATCACCTCAGCCATCATGAACGGAGCCACCTTCGTGGCAAGGGCCTACAGCAGCGACGGAAAACATTTTCTCGATCTTATCAAGCAGGCGATCCTGCACCGGGGATTCTCCCTGATCGACGTATTCAGCCCCTGCGTGACGTTCAACCACGACAACACCCACCCCTTTTTCAAAGAGCGGGTAAGACACCTGGAGGATGAGAACCACGACCCCACAGACTGGAAGGCAGCCTGTGAAAAGGCCATGATTTGGGATGACGATATCTACACAGGCCTTTTCTTTCAGAACACGGAACGGGAAACCCTGGGGGATTCAGAACCCGTGCTGGAAGAAGGGGGTCCCCTGGCCTTCCGACCCCTTGGCCTGTCCGATGACCAGGCCCGACGGATCCTTGAGAGGATGATGTAGCTCAGGCGGATTGAACCCTCTGGGGGCTCATGCTGGCTTTTCCGGAACGAGAATCCACGCCGCAATGTATACGAAGATTCCCGCGCCGCCCCAGAAAGCGAGAAGGACAAAGATCAGCCGGATGACCACCGGGTCGATGTCTGAGTACTCCCCGATACCCGCGCAGACCCCTGCCAGTTTGGCCTGTTTCTTATCTCTGTAGAGACGCTTCATCGCCGTTTTCCCCCTGGATCTTATCCCCGTTCGAGTCAGGGAAGCAAGGATTTCGTGGCTGGCACTTCTTCGTCACCTGTTGTACCCCTCCGTCCTTTCTTAGTATCTTTGCCGTGAACAGTCTGTAAGATTGCCATGGGGATCCTTTTCCGGTATATCGTCAGGGAGCATGTACTTCCCTTTTTCTATGCTCTCCTGGTGTTGATTTTCTTGCTGTTCACCAATTTCCTCTTACGGGCGGTGGACAAATTCCTGGGCAAGGGATTGCCTCTGGAGATTATCCTGGAATACCTGGGCCTCAATGCCGCCTGGATTGTGGCCCTGGCAGCACCCATGGCGGTTTTGGTGGCTACCCTCATGGCTTTCGGGAGGCTGTCCGAGGACAATGAAATCGCCGCCCTCCGGGCCTCAGGGGTGAGCTTCTCCGCCATCCTGTGGCCCGCCCTGGTCTTCAGTCTCCTGGTGGCCGGTCCACTGACGTACTTTAATCTGGAAGTCCTGCCTCACATGAACCACCGGGCGAGACTCCTTTCCCGGGATATATACCGGAAACGGCCCGATCTTAACGTGGAAGCCGGCTACTTCATTGACGACCTTCCCGAATACAGCTTCATTGTCAAGGGGAAAAAGGGAAATAGCTACCAGGACGTCCGGATCTACGGCAAGGACCGGACCCGGACCCAGACCTCCATTCACGCCCTGGAGGGGACTTTTTCCACCATCGAGGATGCCATCCTCATTACCCTGTACAACGGGGAAATCCACGAGCTGGATGTAAACAACTACCAGAACTACCGCCGCATCGCCTTTGAGAGGCACAGGATCGTTATCCCTGCCGACGATCTGGCGCTCCATCGGAGGGAATCGGCTTCCCGGGGCGACCGGGAAATGACAGTCCCCATGATGGAAGAAAGGATCCAGGAGTACAGGGAAAAGATTGCTGTGGTGACGGAAAGAATGAAAGAACACCTGGAAAAGACCGTTCCCGGCGCCGTTCTTCCCGAGGATCCTGACCAGGCCTCTCTTCTGATCCAAGAATACCTGGACGAACTTCAGTCAGGAACCGTCACGGAAAGAGGGGATCTGGCCAAAAGGAAACGTTCGCTCGACGCCCTTAAGCGGCGCTTCAAAGCGGAATATCAACTGATGGAAGGATACCGGAGAAGTATCAGCCGGTTCAAGGTGGAGATCCACAAGAAGTTTTCCATTCCCTCTGCCTGCATTGTTTTCATCCTTGCAGGCGCACCGCTTGGGATGATGGCCCACAAAGGGGGATTCGTGGCGGGTACGTTCAGTATCGGTTTTTTCCTGGTCTACTGGATCTTTTTGATCGGAGGAGAATCCCTGGCCGACAGGGGTCTTGTTTCCGCGGTTCTTGCCATGTGGTCACCCAATCTGTTTCTGGGTCTGGGCGGCCTGCTCCTCTCCTGGCGAATGTCCCGGGAGGAGGTGACCCTTCGGATACCCTTCCTTGAGAAACTGACCAGGGGCCGGGGACGTTCGTGAACATCTCCCGTTTGGTTGAGAAAAAGACCGGCGGCGGGGCCCACACACCGGAGGAAATCGCCCATCTCGTGGACGCCTACACCCGGGGCGGCATCCCTGACCGGGAAATGACACGCTGGTTGAAGGCCGTTTTTGATCACGGCATGACCGACGAGGAGACTCTGGCTGTGGTGGACGGCATGATGGCGTCAGGAGAGAGGGTGGACTTCTCCTTTCTGGACCGGTTCGTGGCTGACAAACACTCCACGGGAGGGGTGGGAGACAAGGTTTCTTTAGTCCTGGCTCCCTTGATGGCCAGCGCGGGCCTGGCCATCCCCATGATAACCGGACGAAGTCTGGGGCACACCGGGGGCACCTGCGACAAACTGGAATCCATCCCCGGCTACCGCACCAACCTGTCCATGGATGAATTCGTTCGCGTGGTGGAGGACGTGGGCGCGAGTATTATCGGTCAGACCGACTGGATCTGTCCAGCCGACAGGAAAATCTACGCCCTCCGGGATGCTACCGGAACGATCGCGTCCACTCCCCTGATCTGTGGAAGCATCATGAGCAAGAAGATCGCCGAAGGGATTCAAGGTTTGGTCCTGGACATCAAGGTGGGGAGTGGCGCCTTCATGAAAACCCTTGACGATGCCAGGAAGCTGGGAGAGAAGCTGATCATGGTGGGCCGCCACTTTGGTGTGTCCACCGAAGCCGTCTATTCCGACATGAATCAGCCCCTGGGGTATGAAGTGGGACTCTGGAACGAGGTGGAGGAATCGGTGAGGGCGTTACGGGGAAAAGGACCGGACGATCTGATGGATCTCACCTTTCGCCTGGGATCCATTCTTCTCATCCAGGCCCGCCTGGTCCAATCGGAAGATGAGGCCAGAGCTCTTCAGACCGCTCTCATTTCCAGTGGTAAGGCTTTGGAGACCTTTTTGGACATGGTCCAGGCTCACGGGGGCGATACGTCTGACCTGGAAGAACCCTCCGGGGGACACCTGCGGGCAACTTTTTCCCGGACCGTGACGGCCCCGAGGGGTGGATTCTTGGTATTATGTGATACCCTGGAGTTGGGTCGAGCGGCCAAGGAACTCACCGTTTTCGTTCGCGGGAAGGCTCGGGCGGTTGATCCCACCGGGGGGATCCGTCTTCACAAGAAGCTGGGGGAAGAGGTCAAGGCAGGGGATGAGCTGGCCGTCTGTTTCGGTGAGGACAGGGAGCGAGTGGAAGGGGCCTTCACAAGAACCGCCTCGGCGTTCACGATCGGGGAAGAGCTTCCGAAACCACCCGTACTTACCTATTAATTATTGTCCATTGATGATTGATTATTGGGAAACGTAATGCGTGATTCGTAACGGGAAGTGCTTGGCTTTTAAGATCTAACTCCCAACGCCTAACCCAGATCACATAACCCACAACGCATCACCGGTCCCTTCAGTAATCCTCCCGCTGACGGCTTCTTCGTTCCGACCGACCGGGATCGGTATGAACCCGGCACTTCCGGGTGGGGGCATACCTTTTGATAAAATACTCGGTCTCGGTGGGACAGTACTCCGTGGGCAATTCCTTGGTCACTTTGCAGATCTGCATCCGCACGACGCCGGAAGGCACCTCAAAATCTTCATACGGCCAGTCCAGGGTATCGTAGACGGCTTTCATGAACCGGGCCCAAGCCGGTAGAGCCGCCCGGCTGCCGTCCTGGCCTTGCCCCAGGCTCACCTGGGGATCGTCCGCACCGAACCAGACTCCAGCGGCCAGACGGGGCGTAAACCCCACGAACCAGGCATCGGTCCACCCCTGGGTTGTGCCCGTTTTTCCCCCCGCCGGTCGGTTGAATTGATACATCCAGCGGATCCGGCCTCCCGTTCCCCGGTCCACCACCGTCCGCAGCAGATCGGTCATGATGAATGCCGTCTCCTCGCTTAAGACTTCCTCCCTCTGGGGAGAGTACTCTTCAACAACGTTGCCAAACCGGTCCACGATCCGGGTGATGGCCATGGGTTTGGACAGGACCCCCCTGTTGGGAAAGATGCCGTAAGCGGAGGTGATTTCCAGGGGGATCACTTCTGAGGTTCCCAGGGCGATGGCATCCACCGCCCTCAAGGGGGTGGACAGGCCCATGCGATGAGCGTTGCGTACCACCACCTCTGGCGGTACCAGCTCCTGGACCAGCCGGACGGAAATGAGATTCAGGGAACGGCGAAGACCGTCCCTCAAGGTAGTCAGTCCCCCGGTGGAATTGTCGTAATTCCGGGGGATCCATTTTTCCCATTCCCCCCTGGCGTTCTGAACGTTCAATACCACAGGCTGGTTGAGGAGCTGTTTTGTGACAGGATAGCCGTTGTCCACGGCCACGGTATAGATGAAGGGTTTGAATACCGATCCCGGTTGACGCTTGGCCTGGGTGGCCCGGTTAAACTGGTCGTGATAATCGGGCCTACCCCCCACCATGGCCTTGATGTGTCCCGTGGCGGGATCGATGGCTACCAGGGCGGCCTGCACCAGGAGCTTATCTCTGAGATCTTCATACATCGGAAAGGTCCCTTCCAGCATGGCCCGGACCGAGTCCTCAGGATGAATGGTAAGATACGCCAGCTGTTCAAATTCATTCCGGTTGGTGTAAAGCCTCTGATTGAGTATGCGCTGGTTGCGTTCCACCGTTTCCAGAACGGCCTGCTCCGCCGCATGTTGAATCCGGCTGTCGAGGGTCGTGTAGATTTCCAGACCATCCCGGTAGATGTCCACATCCAGAACATCATCCTCCTTTTCGAGAAGGCGCCGGATGTACTCGGTAAAATACGGCGCCAGGCCTTCTCCCTCTTCCCCGGAAGCCACCCGCAGTTTCATGGCCGTGGCTTCAGCGTACTTGGGTGGGGAAATCAGCCCCCTCTTTTTCATGAGACTCAACACGAGGTTCCGTTTATGGACAGCCTGATCCGGGTGATTGATGGGACTGTACCGGGCGGGTGCGGGCAGAAGACCCACCAGGAGAGCGCTTTCATCCAGGGTGAGATCCCACACGTCTTTTTGGAAGTATCGCTTGGAGGCGGCCTGAACGCCATACGTCCCGTGACCGAAGTGGACAGAATTGAGGTACATTTCCAGGATCTCGTCCTTGGTGTACGTTTTCTCAATCTGAATGGCGGTGATCACCTCCTTTAGTTTCCGGTTGATGGTCTTCCTGAAACCGATCGTGTCGTACAGGTTTCTGGCAAGTTGCTGGGTAATGGAACTAAAACCCTGGCGGTAGCTCAAGGTGGCCAGGTTGATGACCACCGCCCTCATGAGGTCTCTCAGGGAGATTCCCCAGTGGTCATAGAAACGGTGATCCTCTGAAGCGATGGCGGCGTTGATGAGGTCCTCAGGAATCTGCTCCAGATCCACAAAGACGCGCCGCTCCGTGTAGAGCTCCTTCAACGGAACACCGTCGGAGGAGTAGATCCGGGTCACCAGGTCAGGGTCGAAGTTCTCCAGCTGCTCCAGAGACGGGAGATCCCTGGAGAGAACTAAGATGTAAACGGCCGCGACTGCCCCCAGAAGGACGAGAAGGACGGATACTCTAAGGGAGATCCGTATCCACTTCCGAACCGGTCTGTTCTGGTGTTTCCTG
>JBHIAI010000002.1:0-105872 GCA_046861655.1 Fidelibacterota bacterium
CCCTGTGGATCTGGTGGCTCCGCTGCGGAGCCTAATACGTACCCTCTGCGTCTTCAGACGTTTCTGACCTGACACATACTTGCTGAATCCCGCCGCCGCACCGGGATAAGGCCGCGGCGGATTCACGGCATAACGCATTCCCAATCAAGGAGAAAAGAAACTATGGATACAAACATGATCCTCCTGGACCCGAAAAAGTTGCCCACTAGGTGGTATAATCTGGCGGCCGATCTTTCCGAGATCCCTCCTCCGCCCCTTCATCCCGCCACCGGGAAGCCTATCGGACCCGATGATCTGGCACCTCTGTTTCCTATGGGCTTAATCGCCCAGGAAATGAGCCAGGACCGGTTCATCGATATCCCCGAGGAGGTTTTGTCCGTGTTATCTCTGTACCGGCCCACACCTCTCATGAGGGCCCGGCGACTGGAAAAGGCCCTAGACACCCCCGCCAGGATCTTCTACAAGTATGAGGGGGTAAGTCCGACCGGAAGCCATAAGCCCAATACGGCCCTGGCCCAGGCCTATTACAACCGGACTGAAGGGGTTAAGCGGTTGGCTACCGAAACAGGGGCGGGACAGTGGGGGAGTGCCCTGGCCTTCGCCTGTGGAATGTTCGAATTGGAATGCAAAGTCTACATGGTCAGGGTGAGTTACGAGCAAAAACCTTACCGGAAGGCGCTCATGAGGTCGTACGGATCGGAAGTGGTGGCGAGTCCCAGTCCTGATACGGAATCGGGGAGGAAAATCCTGGCAGAGTCCCCCTCCAGTCCCGGGAGTCTGGGTATCGCCATTTCGGAAGCTGTGGAGGACGCGAGGGGAAGGGAAGACACCCGCTATTCGCTGGGTTCCGTGTTGAATCACGTTCTCCTTCATCAGACAATCATCGGGCTGGAAGCGGCAGAGCAGATGAAAATGGCAGGGTTATTTCCGGACGTCCTGGTGGGGTGTGTGGGCGGCGGGTCCAACTTCGCCGGTCTCTGCTTTCCCTTTGTCAGGGATAAGATCAACGGGAAGGATATCGACATTGTGGCCACCGAGCCTTCGGCCTGTCCCACGCTGACCCGTGGTGTATACCGATACGACTTTGGTGACAGCATCGGCATGACTCCCCTCGTCCCCATGTATACCCTTGGCCATGGCTTTGCCCCTGCACCCATTCATGCCGGGGGTCTCCGGTACCATGGAGATGCACCGTTGCTTTGCCAGCTGGTCAAGGATGGGATCATCCGGGCTGAGGCGTACGACCAGACGGCCGTATTCGAGGCCGCGGTGCAGTTTGCCCGTTATGAGGGAATCATATCCGCGCCGGAGTCGAATCACGCCATCAAGGGGGCCATGGACGCCGCCATCCAGGCCCGGGAGGCAGGGGAAGAGAAGACCATCCTGTTCAATCTGTCCGGTCACGGTCATTTCGACATGCAGGCCTACGAGGACTTTTTCGAGGGCCATCTGGAGGACAGGCCCCTCGATGAGGAGTCCCTGGAAGAAAGTTTGAAATCTCTGGAGGTGCTGCCCGGCTGAGGGGATCTATTGCTGGAGCCTGTGGAGGAAGTCGCGAAACGCCCTTTCGGAGATTAGCCAGCGCCTGCCGAGTTTGAACCCTTCGAGACGGCCGCTCTTCAGGTACCGGCGTACCGTTTTTTCGTTGAGGCTCAACTCCTTCGCGATTTCCTCCACGTAATAGAACTTTACGTCCACAATCTCCTTCATTGCATTTTCCTTGCCTTGGCGGCATCGCGTTTTCTCTGTAGGTCAGGAGGCAGCGGCCGAACCCTCTTGTCCTGGAAGAATTCCTTAAGAGCCTGTTCCACCGTGCTGGAAATGGTGGCGTGGGGAGTCCAGTGGGCATAGGCCTGGACTGTGTCGATAAGGTCCGGATCGAGCCAGTAGGTCATTCGTTCCTTCCTCTCCGGGGATTTCCCCCGTTTTCCCCTGGTGACAAAGTTTCTTTCTTCGAAGGAAAACTCCTTAAACTTGCCCATAGATCACCTCCTCTCAGGTCTGCCTCAATACTTCCTTTGCTAAGGAAAGAAAATCCGCAGCCCCCGGACTCTTAGAGCGGTAGGAAAGAACGTCCTTATGCTGAGCGGCGGCCTCGGTTATGGCCACGGTATTGCGGATCACCGTCTCAAAGACAAGGTTGCCGAAGTGTTCTCGAATGATCTGTGAACCCTCGGCCGAGATTTTACGTCGGGTGTTGTACAGAGAAAGGATAATACCGGCCGGCCGCACCCGCCGGGTCTCATTGCGCAAATCATCCACGAGATCCATAAGACTGGCCACGTTTCGCATGGATAGATACTCGGCCTGCAAGGGGAGAAAAAATTCACCCGTGGCAATCAGGGCGCACTGGGTCAGGTATCCCAGGGAGGGGGGACAATCGAGGAACACGAAATCGAAGTCGTTGAGGTCCTTCAGGCTTGTGCGCAGGAGGGTCCGGTCCCGTCGATGGCTCTCGAAACGCATGAGCCGGTGGTCGGCAGGAATGATATGGAGGCCGGGGCCGGCTTTTTGGACCGCAGAGGACCATGAGACATGGCCCGACATGACGTCGTAAATGGTAGGCCTTTCTCCGAACGTGTCCGTGACGAACGATAAGTTGGACTGGGGGTCCATATCGATCATGAGGACGGAATTGTACGTCCACCGATGGACCGGAAGCCCCGGGTCCCGGTGCCTGAGCCGCCTCAAAGCCGCCGAGAGATTGTGCACCGTGGTGGTCTTCCCGGTACCTCCCTTGGTGGACACAATACTGATGGTTCTCACGAGATGCCACCCCGGGGGACTCTGGGTGGAGACCTGTCCTGATTTGTCCGAAAGGTTAGGGTAATCATCGGTTCAACGAAGGTCGTTCCCAGCACTGCCGGCCGCACATAAACCCGTTCCCACGCACCTTTGGAAGGGTCGTTAGGCCGATTCTGAAGATGCTACAGGAGGTAAGCGGCGGTCTCAGTATTCCCATGACACGGTTGCACAAATGGGCGACGCAGGAGCTACGAGGACTCGCCGATTGCACGCTTGATTGCTCTAAACTGTCGGGCTCTCGAAAAGTACGTTTAAGACGTTTAAGTCGGCGAGCCCTATGTCATGAATTCCGGCCACCGGCCGGTTCCTTCACGACGAAAGATAATCGATCCTGCCGTGTAAGTCAAGCAAAGGGATACAAAAACGGCCGCTGAATAAATGAGGGCCGGCGGTGAGTCATCCCGCGGACCCTTTTCGAAGGACAGGCGGACAGGAGGTTGGTCCATGACCCGGGTGAGAGGGGACCCTGGTGTGCCTATTTTGGGGCCACAGCGGTGTCCTAGAGCGGTCACCCGGTCTGGAAACCTTGTGTGGGTGTGGAGAAGGGCCTGCGGGTGTTGCCATGGGAATCGTATTCGTGAGAAGTAGTAAAGATATTATGTCGACTACTCTAGGGGATGATAGGGGTTTTTCTGACGGGAATCGACGACGTTTTGCCCGCTTGGTTGAACGGGATGACGGTGGCAAGAGGGGGTTCTGACAGACGAGGACGAGAAATCATCAGGACGTGGGGACGGAATGAAGGGTGAACAGGATGGCATTGACGGCCATGTAGACATAACGTGGAGGAGTCACAACATGCAGGTGGACGGTCATGAGGACGGGGAAACGGGGATTGTGCGGGTGCGTGCAGGTTTTAGGAATGCTTGATGTGGGGTTTTTTTGTAATTTTGGACCGATGGGTCTTCCGAACTTTCTTGTGGTGGGTGCTGCCAAGAGTGGAACGACGGCGTTTTGCACGTTTTTGGGGCAACATCCGGAGGTTTTCATCCCTGTGATCAAGGAACCGAAGTTTTTCACTTCTCAGTTCATGGATGATCCGCTGACGGGCAGGGGAGACAGGTTGATTCAGGAGGTACAGGTGCGGGCGTTCTCTGCGTACCGGGGCCTTTTCCGGAAAGCGGAAGGGTTAAAGGCGGTTGGAGAAGCCAGCGCAGACATGCTGTATTTCTACCGCAGAACGATCCCGCTTATCAAGGAGTATCTGGGTGACGTTAGAATTCTGATCCTGTTAAGAAACCCAGTGGAGAGGGCCTTTTCGGCGTACAAGCAGCTTGTGAGAGATGGTAGGGAGTGGCTTTCCTTTCGTGAGGCCCTGATGAGAGAGGAGGACCGGCGGCGGGAAAACTATGAGTACATGTGGCATTACACGCGAGTGGGGTTTTACCATAAGCAGGTGAAGGCCTATTTGGACAACTTCAGGCGGGGGAAAGTCATTCTATTTGATGATCTTGTGCGGGATCCCCGGGGCTGTCTTGAGGAAACGTTCCGGTTTCTGGGGGTGGACCCGACGGTGTCACTCGAAATAGACAGAAGGATTAACGTGTCCCGAGTTCCTGATGGGGGCATCATGAGGTCTGTGTTTCGATTGGGTCCCGTGAAGGTGTGGCTTTATAGAATGTTGGTTACGAGTGGAATAGGGGACAGAAGGATATTTCGTTGGGTGGACAGGTTCCGTGGCTATCGGATCAGGAAGCTCAGGATGAAAGCGGAAACGCGTTCACGGTTGCAGGCCTTGTACCGGAAGGATATCGTAAACCTCGAGGGATTGTTAGGACGGGATTTATCAGGATGGTTGGAGTAACGGATTCCGTTCAACGATGTAGAGGTACCGCTGTTTGACTTCCTGGGCCACCGTTTCCCAGGATCTGTAGAGTGTGTTGCTGGCCTCCTCTCCTGCCCGACGGATGTCCCCCCTGTTTGCAAGGAGTGTTTTGATTTTTCTGCCGTATGCCTCGGGTGTGTGGTCGCAAAGAAATCCGTTCCGGCTGTCGATGATTCCCTCTGCGGCCGTGGCTCCCTTTAAGAGGACAGAGGGGACTTTGAGTGCGGCGGCCTCCCTTACCACCAGGCCGGAAGTATCATACTGGGATGGAAAAAGGAAAAGATCGGCCCGGGCATAGTAGGCCTTGAGTGTTTCACGATCGGAGATAACGCCCGTAAACTTTACGCGTGAACGTAGGCCCAGTTTTCTCACCAATGAGACCAGCCTTCTTCTGGCGTACCCTTCCCCTACGAAGACCATGACAAAGGGGGTGTTCGTATTGTTAAGCCAGTTGAGAGCTTTCAGGATAAAGGTGAGGTTCTTCTCCCAGGCGAGCTGGCCCACATACAGGAGGACATTGTCGTCCTCCTTAGCTCCCAGGTAATCCCCCGCTTTTTGCCTGTAGGAAGCGATGCCCTGGGGAGTTTCCATGTCCACTCCGTTAGGGACGACTTTTACGTCTCCCCTGTAGCCATATTCTCTCAGGGTGGCGATGGCGGATTCGGTGGGTATCCACACCTCATCGGCTTGATGGAAGAATTCGACAATACGTTTGATCTTGTAGGTGACCACTGTCTTGATGCGCAAGGATCTCTGAAGGTTGTCCTTCAATTTTGAATGGAAGGTCGCTACGAGGGGGATTTGCCTTTTTCGGGCGATTCTCAGTGCCAGGCTGGCTGCTGAAAAGGGAGAATGACAGTGAACAAGGTCGAAACGATGTTGTTTGATCCGGACATGAAAGGGGATATCTGCAGCCGGGATGCCGAGCCTGTAGGGCCTGCGGTGCGGGATAGGGATGGAAAGGTAGCGGAGGACGGGAAACTCGTCCCGGTCGCGGTATCCGGGGAATTCAGGAGTGATGACGGAACACGGTCCGAGAATGCGGTTCAGCCAGTAGGCGTAGTTCCTGACGGCCACGGAGACGCCGTCCATGATCGGTGCGTAGGAATCGTTGAATTGTCCGGTGGAAAGCCTCATTTGTCGAAGTATTCATACAGGCGGCACCAAAGTCAAGAGCTAAGTAACCGTTCAGTCTCCCTTAGCCCATAGAAACACGACAGAGTTTCTCCTTCAGTTTGACGACGAACGCGTTCCTGGGAAACTGTGGGATCTGATGTGTGGCACCGGGTGTTCCGGCGCCGGCTACCGGAGAATCATGAGTTTCTTGATCACCGAGGAGCCTTCGGGCGTCTGGATATGAGCGATGTACACGCCGCTTACGACCACCTGCCGGGAGGAGGTCACCGAGTTCCAGGCTTCGTCGCCGCTGCCGTCGGTGTGTTGAATGGTTCTGATGAGATCGCCTCGTTCGGTGAATATCCTGATGGTGCAGACGGGGGGCAAGTTGTAGAACATGATGCGATCGGGGTCGCTCTCTCCGAACTGAAACTCCCGGGCTCTTATGTTAAATGGATTCGGGACGATTCTGATCGCCTCGAGCGTTTCTCCCGGGGCTCGCCTCAGGAAGGCGGGCTCGCTGGTCATCGTGAAGAACTTGCTGCTTACCAGCGGAAGTCCAGGTCGGATCTCATTGGCTTGTCCGTCGTCGAAACTTACCACATAGTAATAGTAGTTAAACCCCCTCACCGCCGACCTGTCCTCGTATTCGCGAGCGATCGGATTCCCGGTGCCCTCCCCGCATTCGTAAAGAAGGTCATACGTTGAATCGGGGACATGAATGGCCCGGTAGATCTGGTAACCCACAGCGGGATTCACGGGATCGTATTCGGCGTTGTCTGCCCATCTCAGGGTAATGCGATCGCCGCCCGAGACCACCTCGAACAATTCCGGGGGCGGGGGTGGTTGGGGAATGTCGAAACCAGAGTCGTAATTGTCCATGGCCCGTTCGAACGTTCTGAATAACGAATCCTGGCTGGTGTAAACCCATGCATTCTTGTACTGATTTCCGTCCGTGGTCGTGGAACCGTCAGGGAGGGTAAAAGTCAGGCTTTCCCCTTTGAACCATCTGAGCCATTTGGCGCCGATTTCATAGACTTCCCTTCTGCCCAGGCCAGCCACGCCCTCGGCCAGGACGATGTGAATGCTGTCACCGGGTTCAAGAGTGTATGGACCAAATCCCTGTCCGTGTGAATACCCGCCTGGATTGCCTGGATCGCCAGCTTTTACGTAGGTGTTGGCGGGAGCCCCGCAGTCAATCGGGGTGGGGCAGCCAATATCCTCCCCGTGTCTTTTCAGGGGGTGTCCCGCGGTCATGGCTGCGTACTCCTCACCCATCTGTGTATCGTTAAACTGGCTGTTGCCAGATGTGATCTTCAAATCGGACTGGAGGTACATGGTGGTGGAAGGTTGATCCGGGTCGTCCGTTTTGTCCGATGCCGATCGATCCGCATGGAGGGTCATGACCCCAACGTACTGAGCGGCGGCCAGGTGTCCGTCCGAGGTTGCCCAGGGTCCCCCGATGGAATTGAAATTTGCCTGGGAGTGAAGTCCCAGCCACGCGAACTGGACCCTAAAAGGATCTCCCGTTTCGGGATGTTGAAATACGGCGTCATTGACGGTGCTGTGTCCCCAACCCATGGATTGTGGCATGGCGCCCCCATGGTAGTGCCTGGCCTCCTTGGTTGGGGAATAACGGTATTGAAAAAAGAAAACCACATCGGTGAGAGTCTGCGAGTGTGTGATGCTATTGTCTTTCTTTACGATTCCCGTGTTCTTGAAAACATAGTCATAAATGAAATAGTTATCATGATTCTGATTGGTGAATGCGTAAATCTTCCGGGTGAGGGTAATGCCGATGCCCGTATGGACGACATTGTAGATCATTCTGTCGGCTTTCAGTGCCGGATCCACTTCGTCCACTTCATCATCCCCGTACATCATTCTCGACCCCGGAATATTATCAACGAAAACAGTGGGGTGGTCAAAACGGCCCACCATCTTGAATTCCACCGGGATCATTTCGTCAATATCATCAAGAACCCTCGGTCCCACATGAACGACCTTGAAGGGGAAGGTCTTACCGATGAGAGGGTCGTAGTAGTTGGTGGAGCCAATCCAGAGAGCTTTGGCCGCCACCGTATCCTGGTACCGGTACTGAGCGGGCCACCTCAAGCCATCCTGCTGACTGTAGATTCGACCCACTTCCCTTTCCCCGCCTGCGCTGGAATACCAGCTGTGAAGATTCCCTACGCCCAGCCACTTGGTTTCGTCCCCGAGGGCGGTACTGAGGAAGGCGACAAACAGGAGAAATTGAAGGGATTCTTTGACAGTACCTCTCATGGGTGGGCCACTTTGGAGGAAGACTCGGAAATATACCTTTTCAGGACGTAACATTCAATCACTTCACCCGCGGTTTTTCGGGCCGGACCTGGTCAATCGCAGCCCATTTATCGCTTGATAGTTAAAAGAGGGTGAGGGTAAATTGGCCGGCACTGTTCGATTCGTATGAAAAAAATACTCCCCCTCTTACTTCCCTTGACCCTCTTTGGCCAGGACGATTCTTATCTTCCTGAGTCCTTCTACGGCGGGGGAGTGGGCTTCAGCCAGATGTTCCTTTTTGTGGACGTAGGTCAGCTGGAAGGCTTTGAACTTCTGGGAACGGTGACGGATACCCTGGGCGTTACCCGAGGGCTGGGACTGAACACAGGGGATTTTTCCGATCCTTTCGTCGTCAATGGCGGGGAAGGATTCTCGAATGTCACCGGCCGGTGGCGGTTGGGCGGCTATGCCGGGGTCGGATCATCATTCATCAGTGGAAAACCCGCGGTTACCCTGTTCCTGGATGTGAATGAGAACGGTGAATTTGATCTGGGTACCGACAGTTCCCGGGTGGCATACCAGGGCGATTTCGCCCCCGATCTGCAGGCGAAGGTGTCCATATGGTTCGGGGGGGCCACCGTTGAGTATATTTTTCCTGTATTCAGCGGACTTGAACTGGCGGGCGGAATGTTGATAGGCCTGGGACGGCTGAATCTTTCGGTTTCCCAGACCTCAGGAAGTCCTGCATGGGAGGAGCAGTTCGGGTCCGTGTTTCAGATTGGGGCCGACGGCGACTATCCCGTCACCGATGTGAACGGCGATTCCCTGATAAACACGGCTGACATCGCCTATATCGAATCCACGGCCTTTCCCTCTGTGGCAAGGGCCAGGGCGATGACGTCTCTTACGGGAACCTTCGTGAATTTTCAACCGTATGGTGCGGTGAAGCTCCAGCTCCTGGACAGGGTTGGGCTTCGGATAAGCCTGGGATTCAATTTTGCGGAGGTGGAAAAGGGGACCTGGGAAACGGAGAACCGGTATCCCATAAGCGATTCTCCGGGCACCCGTTTGAACGGGCTGGCCGTCCGGGCCATGCTCTATTTTGGTTTATAGTTTCTTGGCGATCGATCCGCGGGGAGGGGGGGTAGTCCTTCGGTAAGACGTTTATGAGGTTACACTCCAGACGAAGAACGATGGTGCTGGTTCTGGCGGGGACGGTGTTCGTCCTAACTGCAGGCTTTGTGGTGCCGGCCCTTTATCCCAGGGCTGTAAACATTTACGAGAAAATCCGGGTCTTGAACCAGATCATTTCCATCGTGAATGAGCATTATGTGGAACCCGTGGACTGGGACGCGGTCATGGACGGTGCCTTCCGGGGCCTTCTGCGAGAGCTGGATCCCCACTCCGCCTACATTCCCCGGGACCGTCTCGAGGCTATCAACGAACAGTTCCATGGGAAGTTCGAGGGGATCGGCATTGAGTTTGATATACTGGGGGGGTACATCACGGTCATCGCCCCTGTGGCGGATTCCCCTTCCGACCGGGTGGGTCTGCACCCCGGGGATCAGATTGTGAAGATCAATGGCGAGGACGCTTTCAATATCACCAAGGATGAGGTCTTTCAGAAACTGCGGGGACGTAAAGGGACGGAGGTGACCGTAACCATCCGGAGACCGGGGCTTGAGAAGCCCTTCGACGTCACGATCATCCGGGATGAGATTCCCATTTACAGTGTGACAGCCAGCTTCATGCTGGACGATCAGACAGGGTACATCCGGCTGAATCGGTTTTCCGCCTCAACGGGTGAAGAAGTGCAGGAGGCTGCCGACCGGTTACTCTCACAGGGGATGACGCAGCTGGTTTTCGATCTGAGAAGAAACAGTGGGGGATATCTTGAACAGGCAGTGGAGGTGGCAGACTATTTTGTCACGGGTCGGGATACGCTGGTCTACACCCTGGGCAGAAAACCTGAATCCAATGAGGTCTACCTGGCCGATCCCGCTGTAGGGCACAGCGATTTTGCCCTTATTGTGCTCATCGATCGCTGGTCTGCCAGTGCCAGCGAAATCGTAGCGGGGGCGATACAGGATCTGGACCGGGGATTGGTCCTGGGGGAAACGAGTTTTGGGAAAGGGCTGGTCCAGCGGCAGTGGGCTCTCAGGGACGATTCCGCTGTCCGGGTTACCATTGCCCGGTACTATACCCCCAGTGGCCGGTTGATCCAGAGACCTTATGAGAACGGAGTTCATCAGTACTATCAGGAATTGACCGACAGGGGTCGACAGGCCCAGCTCGATTCCCTCCGGGCGTCGGCCCCCAGCTACCAGACCAGGCTGGGCAGGAAGGTTTTCGGGGGAGGAGGCATCACTCCCGACGTTTTTGTGCCTCGCCAGGAGCTCACTGAGACCACCTGGAAAGTCCTGAGGAGCCCGGAGAGGTTTACGTTCAATTGGGGTACGGAACTTGCCTCGAAACGGCGAACCGAATGGTATTCGGAGGACCTATTTCGCCGGGAGTTTGAGGTCACCGACGAATACCTTAAGGATTTCGAATCCTACATCACCGACCGGGGAGCAGTTTTCGACCAGGATGCCCTAGAGCAGGATTCAGACTACATGAAAACGGTGTTGAAGGCCGAAATCGGTGGTGCCGTCTGGGGCAAGGAGGCCTACCACCATGTGCTGGCGCAGGGGGATCGACAGGTGACAGCGGCGCTGGAATATTTCGATCAGGCAAGGAAATTCCTGGTTCATCCCTAGGCCCGCACCCTCAGAATTTTCTATCCATCAAACGGTGCGTTGACATTGCTTGTGGGAATGTTTATTTTCGATCGCCCTAAACAAAAAAGGAGATTACGTCGATGGTTGAGTACTTCCTAGAGGGAGGAGGATTCATGTGGCCGATTCTGGCACTGCTGGTGTTCGGCCTGGGGTTCGGCCTGGAAAGACTCTATACTCTGTTTCGTGCATCGGTCAATACCCGGAAATTCATGTCCAGAGTACGCTCGGCCCTTCATAACGAGGGGTACGAGGCGGCCGTGGAAGTCTGTGAAAAGACCCGGGGACCTGTGGCGGAGATTTTTCATGCGGGACTGACGCGGGTTCACCGGGGAATCGATGCCGTGGAAAAGGGGATCGAAAACACGGGTGCCATTGAGATGGCGTTCCTGGAAAAAAACATGGTGTGGTTGAGCACTGTGGTGACTCTGGCCCCCATGCTGGGGTTTACGGGGACCGTTGCGGGTATGATCAGGGCGTTCGACGACATCAAACAGGCCAATGATATTTCGCCAGCCATCGTGGCCGGGGGGATTTCCATCGCCCTGTTGACCACCCTGTTCGGTCTTCTGGTGGCCATCATTGTTCAGACATTTCAGAACTTCCTCATTTCCCGGGTGGACAAACTCATCATTGACATGGAAGAAAACTCGGTGCTTCTGATCGATGAACTGGTGGAGATGGACCAGGAAGGGAAGCTCGAGCCAAAAGCCAAGAAGACGTGAAGCGACGGATCAAAGCTGGAGAAATACCCACGGCCTCCATGGCCGATATCGCCTTCCTGCTCCTCATATTCTTCTTAGTAACCACCACCATTGACATGGATAAGGGTCTGGGGCTGGTGTTGCCCCCCAAGGGGGAACAGAAAGAGGTTCCCAAGAAAAACATTTCCAATCTTCTCATTAACGCAAAGGGGGAAGTTCTTCTGGATAAGGAGCCCATCCAGGTCAGAAACATCAAGCGGGTGATCAAGGAAAAACTGGCGGCAAATGACAAGCTCATCGTATCGGTAAAAACGCATCCCATGACGAAGTATCAGGACTACATAGATGTTCTGGACCAGCTGAAGCAGGCCGAAGCCACCCGTATATCCATTGCCGAAAGCGACTGATGAAGTTTCAGGCGAAAACCAAGGCTTCCGGAGCCATTCCCACGGCATCCCTGCCGGACATCATCTTCATGTTGCTGATCTTTTTCATGGTGACCACCGTGTTGCGCACCTACGAAGGGCTCAATGTTTTCCTCCCTCAGGCCAAGAAGATTGAGCGGCTTGAGACCAAGCGCCACGTGGCCTACGTATTCGTTTCCAAGGAGGGTCTCATCTCCATCGACGACAAGATCATCCCGGTCGATAACGTGAGGCACGTCATGTACGAGAAACGGGTGTCCGATCCCCAGCTCACCGTCTCCTTGAAAAGTGACCGGAATGCCCAGATGAAACTGATCAGCGAAGTCCACAATGAACTTCGGGAGGCCGATGCCTTGAAAATCAACTATTCCTCGAAATTCAGGCCGTAGCTGCCATGATCATCCGGAAAGATCCCAGGATTTCTTTGAAGATCCGTTACCCCATAACGGTCCGGATCTCCGTGCTTGTGAGCATTCTGGTGATCGTGGCCCTCAATGTGGCATTCCCCAGATTCCAGGCCAAGCAGTTCATTCAGAAAGAGATCCATGTGGACATCGAACAGTTCGATATTCCACAGACCCAGCAGTTCGAGCTGCCCCCACCGCCGTCCCGCCCAGCCATCCCCGTGGAATCGGAAAATGAAGACCTGGCCGATGACGTGACCATTGAAGAGACTGGCCTGGAGGACTTCGTGGAATGGGACTCTCCCCCGCCGCCCCCTTCTGAGGGTCCCAGAGTCAGGTTTATTCCCTATGATGAACCGCCCACACCTATCGGAGGATATGAGGCTATTCACAGGAATATCGTGTATCCCGAGATTGCCCAGGAGGCGGGCATCGAAGGGATGGTGGTCATTCAGGCCTTTGTGGACAAGCGCGGCAGGGTCACCGAGACGATAGTCCTGAAAGGAATTCCCAACACGGGCCTGGATGACGCAGCCATGGATGCCATACGAAAAACCCGGTGGACGCCAGCCAAACAGAGGGACAGGGCTGTGGGCGTGTGGATTTCCATTCCGGTGAATTTCCGACTCAAGGGTTAGATATTTCCCTCCCTCTTAGTTTCGTTTGATCTTACGAACTCCCTCCATGTCCCGTCACCGGCCAGACCCTGTGGGAGAGGGAGACCTGTGAGGGCGCAAAATGACGAACGGTTCATGCTCCTGGCCATCGAGAAGGCGCGGGAAGGGCTCCAGAAGGGTCAATCCCCCTTTGGGGTTTGCCTGGCAAGAAGTGGGCGAGTGGTGGTGACCGCTCACAACCGTGTATGGGAAACCTCGGACATCACGGCCCACGCCGAGATTCTGGCCATCCGGGAAGCCTGTGCCCGCCTCAACACAGTGGATCTTTCCGGGTGCACCCTTTACTCCACCACGGAACCGTGTCCCATGTGTTTCGGGGCCATTCATTGGGCCCGGATAGACCGGATCGTGTACGGAGCCACCATTTCCGACGGGAAAAAGGCCGGATTCAACGAACTGTCCCTTTCCAACGAACAGATGAAACGATTGGGGGGGAGTGCCGTTGAGGTGGAGCGTGGCGTGCTCAGACAGGAATGCCAGGCCCTGTTCAAAGAGTGGTCCCGCCTGGGGAATCCCCCGTATTAACCCCCCCCATCCTGAAGAGCCCCCGCAGGATTTCCGGCATATCAAGAATCCCCCTTCCATATCGTTTTGATAGGGTCAGGAGCCCCAGAGGATTCTTGGGCTGAAGTTATATCTAATTGTAATCCATTGTGTTATGATCTAACATCTTTTCTTTGGCACGCGGTTTGCACTCTGTGCGGGCAGGATGGTTGAAAGAAACGAAGAGATTCTGGAGGATGGAAAAATGAAGGTGAGAAGAAAGAGAGTCGACACCCATTGGCTGGTCCCGTGTGTTTTTGTTGCTCTGACGGTTTTACCTCTGATTTTCATTCCGGTCTGATACCGAGACCGCAACGAGTGTGACGAACAGTCAAGAAACCCATAACCGTGAAAAGGAGAGTTTGATATGTCTAGACTTCGGTATTCCGCAAAGATGAGTCCGCTGGCCATTTCCGTCGTTGTCATAGCGGGTCTGATAATGATTCCTGCTTTGGGATTATCCCAGGAGATCGAGGATGGGGATGAAATGGACCAGGTACTGAAAGAGATGGAACGAGAACTCGAGGAAGTGGAAGACGAATTGGGGGAAGCGGCTAGAGAGGTGCGAGTGGAGGTAAGGGCGGTCTTGGATCAGGGGGACAGGAAGGGTCGAGGCCCCAAGCCTCTGTTCGGTGTCTACCTGGATGATCTGGATTTCGAGGATGCCTACGAGATGCACTATCCGGAAAACTACGGTGTCCTCATTGATGGGGTCATCCGGGGCGGCAACGCCGACCGGGCGGGGTTACGGGAAGGTGACATCATCATGGAATTCGATGGGGAGAAGGTTCGGTATGAGGATCATCTCCTCCGGATGAGGAATGCCAAGAGTGTTGGTGACACGGTGGAAATAACCTTCTTCCGGGATGGGCAGGTCCTGTCAACCGGTCTGGTATTCCTTCCCCCGGAGGATTTGGATGAAGAAACTGCCCGGGAGTTAGGGGTACAGAAGAGAAAGTTGTCCCCAGGTCACGGCGGAGGCGGATTCGAGCCGGTGTTCATAAATCTTGATGGTAAAGGGATCAACGATTTCCTGAAAGTGAACGGATTCGATGGCATCCCTGCAGGTCCGGTGGTAGCCTGGGGCGGCGGGGGTGCTGGCAATGTGGGGAAAGGATGGTTCGTCGGTGGCATGGGGGCCGGTTTCGAAAAGCGTGAGCAGGTGGCTGTGAAGGATCCGGTCACAGGGAAGCCAGAGGCATGGAAATCCTACAAGTTGGAAACCGGGTTTGGGGGTGTTACTCTAACCAAGAAGTTCCCCATTTTCACGGAACGATTCATCCTTGATGCGGGGGTAATGCTGGGTGGGGGGAGCACGAAATTGTGGGTGAGTCAGACCGACGGAGACTTGACGTGGACCGACGCCATTGATGACAAAAACAGCTATTCTGTCCGGTTTGAGAAAAGATATTTTGTGTATTACCCTTCCGTTGGACTTCTGGTTCGAATTAAGGACTGGCTCGGTATCCATGGATCCCTGGGCTACCTGGGAACGTACGCCGGTGATGACAAATGGACGGAGAAACCGTTCGATTTCACGGTGGGAGGCCCCTCTCCCACGGTCCCGTCAGGCCCGTCGTTTACCCTGGGGATTTGGTTCGGAAACTAGGCCGTAGGGCGGGATACCGCCGAATAAGCATTCAAGAAGGGCCATACTGATCATTCGCACGGGTTAGACGGGCCGTTTCCGCTTCCGGGCCCTACAGGAAAACTGCCTCTTTGCACCCGAAAGTATCCTAATTTGGGGTATGGAAGAGACCCTTTTCTCCGTGATTTCAAGGAAGATTGTTTCCACGGTCATCGCTATTGGGTCGCTTTTTTATTCGTCCATTCCGGGTGTGGTGGCGGAATTTGACGATCTTACTCTGGAAACTCACGGGGATGAACTGGTTTTGTCAACCCGGCTCGTCAATTGTTTCAGCGATGATCTGGACACGATATTGAGGTCTGGAGAGGAGATTCGAATCATCTTTCAGGTGGAGGTCCTGGATACAGATGACCAGGTCGCGGTGCACAAAACCACCCTCTATCATGCCGTCATCTATTCTCTTATTGATCGTTCCTACGGGGTTTTCCGGTCAAACACCCAGGAGCATCGGACCGGTCTGTCCCTGGAGCAGGCCAAGACGATGCTGAGTAATCTCGAGGAGGTGGGCGTTGTGGTTGCTTCTGAGCTTGCCTTTGGGGTAGACTATGCTGTTAGGGTGACAGCACACCTGGGAAAGGTTGCTCTTCCGGGGACCGAGGAGGAACTGAATTTGATGTATTACTGGAGCAGTATTAGACCGACTGCCACGTCAGAGCCGTTCAGCCGGGATTCTTTCAGGAAATGACCAGGGTAATCCCCTCCTTTCGGACACAGATCATTCTCATTGTCCTGTTCCTGGTGATCGTTTCAGCACTCTTCTTTCGGTATTTCTTTTTGAACAGTTTTCGCGAGTATTCGGATGCTGTAAGCCGCCTGGACTTCAGCGGTGAGGTGAGTGAAATCTACCGGGATTACGGTCCTTCGTTGCGTGAAGAAACCAGGGAGGACTTTAGGGAGGATGTGGAATCTGTCCTTTCCATGGAGTGGCAAAGACAGCGTCAGGCCCATGTGTTTGAGAAGGAGATAACCCTGTATTCGCAGTTCATCATAACGTTTCTTGTTGTGGCGGTTTTGGCCCTGTTTTTTATCACCTTCAATTTGATCACCCGGCCTCTCCGGCGTCTTCAGAGGGCCACGGAGGAGCTGTCCCGGGGAAACGGGAAGATCCGGGTCCAGGAAAGCCGGTTTTCTCCCTTGAATGATCTCATCGACTCTTTCAATAAGATGGCGGGTGAACTGGAGTCGAACCGGGAGAAACTGTTACAGGCAGAGAAGGAAGTCATCTGGAGGGAAATGGCCAGGGTGATGGCCCACGAGGTGAAAAACCCTCTTACTCCCATTCGCCTGGCTCTGGACCGGATGGAGGCAAAAAAGGGGTCAGACTCACCACAATTCGACCGTGCCTTCCGCAGGGGAGTGGCCGTCATTCAGGAAGAAGTGAACAATCTTCAATCCCTGGTGACGGAATTCTCCGAGTTCGCCCGTTTGCCTGAGGCAAGGTTGGGCCCTCACGACTTGAACCGGCAACTCACAGACATCATCGTTCCCTACAAGAAGAAGGCTCACTTCGAGCTGGCCCTTTCCCATAGCATTCCCATGTTTCAGGCAGACAGGGTCCAGATGAAACAGGTCTTTGTGAACATCATACAGAATGCCATTGAGTCCTCTGGCGAGGGGTGTGTGATTCGTATTTCCACGGCGGTTCATGACGGGAAGATTTCCGTGAGAATATCCGACAACGGACCCGGAATTCCCCCCGATGATCTTAAGAAGATTTTTGAGCCCTATTTCTCCACCCGGAAAAAGGGTACGGGTTTGGGTCTTGCCATTGTCAAACGGATCGTGGAACAGCACGGGGGTACGGTACGGGTGGAAAGCAAACCCGGTGAGGGAACCGAAGTTACCCTGGTATTCCCCAAATGAAAATTCTGGTAGTTGACGACGAAAAAGACATTCGGATAACTCTCAAGGATATCCTGGAGGACGAGGGTCATGACGTTTCGACGGCTGGGACCGGGGAGAAAGCGCTGGAGATGATCTCCGATGAATGGGTGGATCTGGTGATCCTGGATGTCAGGCTACCGGGGATGGATGGCATCCGGGTGTTCAAGAAGATCCGGGACATTCGAGGGGATCTTGAGGTTCTGATGATTTCAGGACACAGTACTATCGAGATGGCAGTAGAGGCGGTGAAGCTGGGGGCATTCGATTTTCTGGAGAAACCCCTTTCCATGTCCAAGATTCTCACGGCTGCCCGGAACATCGCTGAAAAGAGAACTCTCCTGAAGCGACTCCAGGAGGGGGAATTGGCTGAACGATCCAAGTACAGGCTGGTAGGTGACTCTCGTCAGATGAAGAGGCTTCGGGATACGATTCGGAAGGTGGGTCCCACGAATTCAAGAGTCCTGATCCGGGGAGAGACGGGAACGGGGAAAGAGCTCGTGGCTTTCGCGATTCACCGTGAAAGTGAACGAAAGGGAGGACCGTTTGTAACCTTCAACTCAGCGGCCATCCCTCAAGAACTGGTGGAGAGCGAACTGTTCGGTCATGAAAAGGGGGCGTTCACCGGAGCTGACCGGCAGAAGCTTGGGAAGCTTGAAGTGGCCCATAAGGGAACGCTGTTCCTGGATGAAATTGGAGATATGAATCTTTCGGCACAGGCCAAAATCCTACGGGTTATTGAGGAGGGGAAGTTTAAGCGGCTGGGAGGAAACAAGACCATCGAGATCGACGTCAGGATCCTGGCCGCGACACACAAGAATCTCGAAGAAATGATACAGGAAGGGTCGTTTCGAGAGGATCTGTATTACCGCCTCAACGTTGTGCCCATCGCTATACCCCCTCTACGGGAGCGACACGGGGACATCCAGCAACTGGCCGATCATTTTCTGGATCATTACGCGGCGGAGTTGAAGGTTCAACGGAAAGAATTGAGCACCGGTGCCCTGGATCATCTGTCAGGATATTCGTTCCCGGGAAATGTCAGGGAATTAAGGAATGTTATCGAACGGCTGTATATTCTGTCTGGATCGGACCTGATAGAAGAAGAAGAGGTGAAACCTTTCGTGTCCCGGACCTCCGGGAAGAGTTCGGACCTGGCCCTTTATGAAACCCGCCAATTCAGAGAAGCCAGGAAAGAATTCGAGATTCGGTACCTCACCACCCAGTTGGAAAAGCATGGCTGGAATATCTCTGCTGCCGCCCGGCAGCTCGGTATGCGCCAGCCCAACCTCTCCAGGAAACTTAAGGAGCTGGGGATAAGAAAGCAGTAGCTCCTCCCTCCCGCCTCAGAACGGAGCAATTTCTCCGTGAAAAAGGGATACACATGTCTTATATTTTATCTTCGGAATAATGTGAGGGTGAACTGGAGAGTTTAACATGACCAATATTGACCTGGGCTTATATCCCCGGCCCACCACCGAACGAGGCAAAGAGACCCCCGCCCCGGGGTATGCTCGAAAGGCACTCATTAACGAATGGATAGGCGGGGTAACGGGAGCCATTCTGGCCCTGTTTATCTGGGGACACCTGGTGTTTGAAAGCACCATTCTGATCGGCAGAGGCGCCTATGATGCCGTGGCCAATTTTCTGGAGCACACCATCTACATTGCCCAGCCCACGGTCCTTTTCATCACCCTGGTGTTCTTTATTCATTTCGTGTGGAGCAGCCGGAAGATTCCGGCCAAACTCCGGGAAAGAAAGAGGATGATGAAATTGGGCCTTAGCATTAAACAGGCCAAGGGACGCTGGGATCAGGACCCCCGGAGTGAAATTCGCCTTCGGTACCATTTTGAGACTTCCCTATGGATCTGGCAGGTCCGCACGGGCTTCATCGTTCTTGCCACCGGTGCCTTTCACCTGTTTTTGGTCACCTGGAATATCTTTACGGATATGGGTGTTGCCGGACAGGAAGCGGGTCTTTCGGCCGCCATTGCTACCAGCAGGGTGGGCAGTGGTTTGTGGATCCTTTATGGGGTGCTGATGCTCTCGGTGGTGGCACATACCGCGATTGGGACTTACCGGTTGTTGGTGAAGTGGTTTGCCGATACTTGGTTTGTGCGGAAGTATGCCCGGATCCTTTTCTATTTCCTGTTCTGGTTCTTTGTTGTTCTGGGGACGGCTACCGTCATTGGGTTGGCCGGTCCCTTGGAAGGGGTCCTGTCGTGAAGGTCCTGACATCGGATGTGTTGATCATCGGTGCCGGACTGGCCGGTGAACGGGTGGCCATCGCCTGTTCCAGCGAAGGTCTCGACGTTACCATGCTTTCCCTGGTTCCCCCCCGGCGCAGTCATTCCTGCGCCGCCCAGGGAGGGATGCAGGCCGCCCTGGGAAACAGCGTCATGGGCAAGGGGGACAACGCCACCGTTCACTGGCTCGATACAGTCCGGGGATCAGACTGGGGAAACGATCAGGAGGTTGCCCGTATTTTCGCCGACAATGCTCCCATTGCCATGCGGGAGATGGCCCATTTTGGAGTTCCCTGGAACCGGGTGAAGGGGGGTCCCCAGGAAGTCTTTATCAAGGGTAAGAAGACGACGATTACCGAGGAGCATGAGAAAGAGGGTCTGATCACCGCCCGGGCATTCGGCGGCACAGCCAAGTGGCGAACCTGCTACACAGCGGACGGAACCGGCCATTCCGTGCTTTATACCATGGACAATATGGTGGTACAGCTGGGCATTACCGTGCATGACAGAATGGAAGCTCTAAGACTCATTCACACCGATGGCCGGTGTGTTGGCGCCGTGGTCCGGTCCCTTCGTGACGGCGAAATCCGGATCTATTTTGCCAGGGCCACGGTCATCGCTACGGGTGGCTACGGCCGCCTGTACGGCATATCCACGAATGCGATTATCAATGAGGGGACGGGATCGTGGCTGGCCCTTCAGACGGGGGAGGTTCCTCTGGGAAATATGGAGGCGGTGCAGTTTCACCCCACCGGTTTGGTCCCCACGGACATCCTGGTCACCGAAGGGTGCCGGGGAGACGGAGGAACGCTGCTCGACGCAGACGAATACCGGTTTATGCCCGATTACGAACCGGAAAAACAGGAGCTGGCATCTCGGGACGTGGTGTCCCGGCGCATGATGGAACACATCATGAAGGGAAAGGGAGCAAAATCCCCGTACGGAGATCATCTCTGGCTGGACCTGCGGCACCTGGGCGAGCATCATCTTAAGACCAAGCTGCGGGAAGTGTACGATATCTGCACGCACTTTATCGGAGTGAATCCCATCAAGGAACTCATTCCCGTGAGACCCACCCAGCACTACTCCATGGGGGGGGTTCGGGTGAACAAGGAAGGTCAAGTCTACAGCATGGAGGGATTGTTCGCTGCCGGTGAGGCCTCCTGCTGGGACCTGCATGGGTTCAACCGTCTCGGGGGTAATTCCCTGGCGGAGACGGTTGTGGCAGGCATGCTTGTGGGGGAACAGGCGGCCCGGTATGCCAGGGACGCGAATCTGGTGGCTGATGTTTCACTGGCTGAAGGTTTTGCAGAGAAGGAGAAAGAAAAGATTGACAGGCTGCTAAACGGTAACGGAGACGAAAACGTTTACACCTTGAGGGATGAAATATCCAAGGCTCTGATCAACGATGTGGGCATTTTCCGGAATGGAGAACGGCTTGAGAGAGCGGTTAGGACATTGAAGGATGTGGTGAGACGGACAGAGAAGGTAAAGGTTCGCACCCGGGCACCCGGGATGAACCCGGAATTATCCAGCGCCTTGCGCATTGAAGGGATGGCAAAACAGGCTCTGGTCATCGCCATGGGTGCCCTGGCCCGGACGGAATCCCGGGGGGCCCACTATCGGGAGGACTATCCTGCGAGGGACGACGCCAACTGGTTGAATCGAACCCTGGCCAGGTGGCCCGAAGGAGCGGATGAACCGGAATTCAATTACGAGCCGGTGGGAATCCTCGATCTTCCTCCCGGCGAACGGGGCTACGGTGAGGCCCGGCAGATACCCATGCGTCTGTCTCCTGAAGATTACAACCGGCAGGTTTATGAGGGACAGAAAGCAAACGGTCGTTTGGAGACGTCCGAAAGCATAGGGACGCGCCTTCCGAAAGAAGCATGGCGCAAGGAAGTGGAAGGGCTGGGAAGTCCATCCAGACAGGGGGCCCGGTAATGGGGCGGACGTTAACCTTCAGGATATTCCGCTATAACCCCAGCTTAGGGGACGATCAACCCAGAATCGAGACGTACAGGTTGGAAGAGACGCCCAGGCTAAATCTTTTTACCGCCCTTCACAAGATAAGAGAGGATCAGGCGCCCGGTCTTATGTTCGATTTTGTCTGCCGGGCCGGGGTTTGCGGTTCGTGTGGCATGATGATCAATGGCAGGCCCACCCTTGCCTGCAGGACCCTCACTTCCGATCTTCCCGGCACCATCGAATTGTACCCCCTGCCGTTTTTCAAACTCCTGGGCGACCTGTCGGTGGATACGGGTGTGTGGTTCCGTGAAATGGCCCAGCAGGTGGAATCGTGGATTCACACCCGGAAGGAGTTCGATCCCAGAGCGGAAGAGGAGCCCATGGACAACGATCTGGCCAACCGGATCTATGAATCAGAGCGCTGTATTGAATGTGGCTGCTGCATCGCCGGGTGTGCCACCGCCCTGGTGAATCGTGATTTTCTCGGGGCCGCCGGACTGTTCCGCATTGGCCGGTTTATGATCGATCCCAGGGACCAGCGGGAAAACGAGGATTGGTTTGAGCTGGTCTCCACGGACGAAGGGGTGTTTGGATGTATCGGCATGATGAGCTGTGATGATGTCTGCCCCAAAGATCTTCCCCTATTGGAAGTGTTTGCCTATATCCGCCGGAAAATGTCTGCGGCGGGCCTGAAGAGCCGGAAGAAAGAAGAACTCAAAACTGCCAGAGTATGACGGCCGTGATGGCCGTTCCCACCAGGGCGCTTCCGTAGCAGAAGACCGAAACCGGAGTTCTTACCTTCCGCAATCCCATATCGATGAGTGCGTACCGGAAACGGTGGGCCCAGTGAAATAGAGGCAGGCTAATCACCGCGAAAAGGATCACTTGGATCGGGGGATGAGACAAAAGGGTATACAGGGTCTCCAGAAAAAGAGGGTCTTCATCCACTTTATGAAAGGGGAGAACAAATCCTGTCAGTACAATCAGAACGGGAAACAGAAGGGCGCTCACCATGCCGCCTGCCGAGAAAAGCATCCACCAGATGGGTTCGGATGATCTTGTCATTCCCTATCCTCCCAATACCATCCAACCCACGGCCAGGGAGAGAACGATCCAACCCGCGTAGATGGCTCCGGCGATGAGGGCCGGAGGAACCCGCTCTTCTCCGATCCGCAAAACCAGAATCTTAGGGGTGAGGTTGAACCATGTCACGGTGTGGTAAAGAACAGGGGGAAGGGCCAGGGCGTGAAAAATGATGCTAACCGGGGACTTCATGAGTGCAGCCACATCCGGATAGGCGGTGGACCCCCGGGCGAACCTGGCAATCATGATCAGGAGAAATACGCAGTAACCAGCTACAAAAAGGCTGGTGAATTCCCGGGCCATGAAGAGAAAATAGGGGCGTCTTCTTATCCACCACGTGTTCGGAAATTGTCTGTGATAGGGGGTCACCGTTTCCTGCCCCACGGCAGTAGGACTTCCTTCATGAAAGAAAGCGACGAAGGGAGTTTGGCCCGCTGAATGGCGGCGGCGGGGTCCACATCCTTGGGACAGACAGCACTGCACTCTCCCACGTAGCTGCACTCCCAGATTCCTTCGTGGCCGGTCACGGCTTCGTGCCGCTCTTTTTTCCCCAGGTCCCGGGAATCGAGGTTGTAGCGTTGCGCAAGGGCGATGGCTGCGGGTCCGATGAAAGTGGAATCAAGAGCGTACACCGGACAGGCGGCATAACACAGCATGCAGTTAATACACATAGAATACTGTCTGTACCGTTCCAGTTCACCCGGAGACTGAAGGTATTCTCCTTCGTCCAGAGATTTTTCTTCTTCCCGGATGATCCAGGGCTTAACGGCATTAAGCTTGTCCATGAAATCGTCCATCACCACTACCAGATCTCTCTCCACGGGAAACCCTGTCAGTGGCTCTACCCGTACGGGGCCGGGCGCATAGTCCCGGATGAAAGCACCGCAGGTGAGAACAGGAACGCCGTTGACCATCATGCCACAGCTGCCGCAGACCCCCATGCGGCATGACCACCGGTACGAGAGGGATCCGTCTAGTTCATCCTTGATGTAATTCAGGGCATCCAGAATCACCCAATCTTCCCTGAAGGAAACCTCGTAGGTGTCAAACGTCGGTTCCTTCTCCTGCTCCGGTCGATAGCGGAGTACTTCGAGTGGAATCTTATTAGCCATGAGCACTGGGCTGTCGGCTTTCAGCTGGGGTTATGCTGACGGCGGAGAGTTTTATCTTCCATAAACTCGTTCTGCGGGCGGCCAGCGGGTGATAACCACATCCTTATGATCTATTCTCGGGTCCCCGTCCGTTCGAAAAGCAAGCGTATGTTTGAGATAGTTCTTGTCGTCCCTTTCCGGATGGTCGGTACGCTGGTGGGATCCCCGGCTCTCCCGTCTGGAAACGGCACTGTGGGCCACAACCCGGGCCACGTCGAGCATGAAATCCAGTTCCAGGGCGGAGGTGAGCTCGGTGTTGAAGGTAAGGGTCCGGTCATCGAGTACAAGGTTTGAAAACCGTTCCCGGAGTTCGGACAGTTTTTCGCAGCAGGTTTTCAGCCCCGTTTCTGTCCGGTAGATGCCGGCGCCGTCTTCCATGGCATTGCGCATTTCATCCCTGAGAACGGCGATCCGTTCGGACCCCTTCTCCTTCCGAATAAAGCTTTCGGCAATTCTCTTATCTTCATGGGCGCCCAGTTTCTCCAGTGAACTCGTGTCAAGGTCCTGGTTTTCCCGGGCAAATGTGGCGGACGCCTTCCCTGCCCTGGCTCCGAACACCATGAGTTTGGTCAGGGAGTTGGATCCCAGGCGGTTGGCACCGTTGATGGAAATGCAGGCCACCTCCCCCACAGCATACAGTCCCGGTAGAACGGTGGCTCCGTCGATATCCGTATCCACGCCCCCCATGAAGTAATGGAGAACAGGCCGTACACCGATGGGTTCGTGGACCGGGTCAACACCGGCATATTTCGTGGCGAGCTCCCGGACGAAGGGAAGCTTCCTGTCGATCTTTTTCTTTTCCAGGTGCCGAAGATCAAGATGTACTACGTCGCCATGGGGGGTGGAAATCGTCCGCCCCTTTTCCAGCTCTTTCATGAAAGCCTGGCTCAGTCGATCCCTGGGACCCAGCTCCATACTTTTCTTCACAGGGTGTCTGGGATCGGTAACCTCCAACGGGGTGCCAAGATCGTAGTCCTGAAGATAGCGATAGCCGTCCTTATTGACCAGAATGCCCCCCTCCCCCCGGGCGGCCTCGGTAATGAGGATACCCGTTCCCGGGAGGCCTGTGGGGTGGTACTGGACAAACTCCATGTCCTTCAGTGGCACTCCGGCCCGGTAGGCCATGGCCATGCCGTCCCCTGTTTTGATGGAGCCGTTCGTGGTAAAGGGGAAGACCCTGCCCGCACCACCGGTGGAAAGGATGGTGGCCTTAGCTGAAATCACCTCCAGCTTGCCCGACCGGAGTTCCAGGGCGGTGATTCCCTGGCACCGTCCGTTCACGGTGAGGATTTTCGTGGCAAACCATTCGTCATAACGGGTGATGTTGTCGTACTTAAGGGAGGTCTGGAACAGAGTGTGAAGCATGTGAAAACCCGTCTTATCCGCGGCGAACCAGGTCCGTTCGGTTTTCATGCCCCCGAATGGCCGGACAGCAACGGTTCCATCAGGTTCACGGCTCCACGGACACCCCCAGTGCTCAAGCTGGATCAGTTCCTCCGGTGCCTTTCCGACGAACAGTTCCACGGCGTCCTGGTCCGAAAGCCAATCACCTCCCGCGATGGTGTCCAGGCAGTGGTCCTCCAGGGTGTCGTTGTCCTTGATGACGGCGGCTGCCCCTCCTTCTGCGGCCACAGTGTGGCTTCGCATAGGGTAGACCTTACTCACCACGGCGACACTGAGAGAGGGATCGGTCTGACCGATGGCGATGGCGGCCCTCAGGCCTGCTCCACCGCCACCAACGATGACGATATCATGCTGGATCGGCATAGAAATCCGGGAAACGTACACCTGCAGGCCGTAAACGTTAACCCTCGCCCTGGGAAAGTTACAACGGAAAAATCAGGCCCCGATGTTTCGGTCTCCCCTATTCAGCTTGACCGTCGCCCACAAGCTCACGAGGTAAAGGATGAAAAGGACCCAGGTAAGGGTGATAAAGGGGGAATCGGGGATGAACCTGTATTCCAGATAGAACAGGAGCCCCATGAAAATTCCCAGAACGGAAAGTAGGGTATTCCGGGCTCTCCGGGTCCCCATTAAGGTGATGACCAGATAGCCACAGATCATCCCCCCAAGGCCCAGCATCCACAATCCGAAAAAGCGGGAGATCCCGTCATCCTGAACCCACGGTGGGTTCCCGATGAAGTAAAGTCCCAGGACAAAGGTGACCAGGGCCATGACGAATAGAGGGACCCAACTGAGGACGTGGAGAAGCTTCAAGGAGATCATATCAACCCTTGCGCAAAGTTTGAAAAGAGGGAGATAAGAGTCCAGATATTTCAAAGGAGCACTTCATCACGCCGTCCCTCCAGCCCACCCTTCTAACAGCAGGGGGGCAGGGGATGTTGAGGCCAATTGTCTTGACAGGCATACCCGACCGAGTTAGTTTCGGTTTATCCATGAACAACTTGATTTCTGCCGGGGATCGGACTACGGTGGAGGCAGGCCGGGTGGTCCTTGAGAAGGGAGGAAATGCCTTCGACGCGGCCGTAGGGGCCTCGTTTACGGCCATGGTGGCGGAACCGGCCCTCACCAGTCCCGGCGGCGGGGGCCACCTTATGGCTCATCCAGTGGACCGGCCACCTGAAGTGTTCGACTTTTTTGTCAACACACCGTCCGGAATGGTCAGCGAATCAGACCTCGATTTTTTCGCGGTGGACGTGGACTTCGGGGGCGTCACCCAGGAATTCCACACGGGGAAAGGTTCGGCTGCTGTTCCCGGAAACGTGGCGGGACTGTTGGCCGTGCACGAACGGCTGGGACGCATACCCCTTGCCGAGGTTCTGGAACCCGCCGTTGTGGCAGCCAAGGAAGGGGTTATCCTTTCCCCTGTCCAAGCCTATCTTCTGAAGATTCTAACCCCTATCCTCACCCATGAAGGCAGAGGACAGGCCTTGTTTGCCCAGGAGGGAGAACCGCTGGGCGAGGGCGATCGGCTGATGATGCCGGCACTGGCCGACTTTCTGTTTGTCCTGGGCCGGGAGGGAGCTGATCTTATGTACAGGGGAGAGGTAGCGAACCTTATTTGTGAATGGGCGAAGAACGGGGGTCTCATTGTCAGGAAGGACCTGGAGTCCTACCGCGTCGTGGAACGAAAGCCCCTAAGAAGTTCATTCAGAACCTACACGGCTCTTCTGAATCCTCCTCCGGCCGTTAGTGGCCTGCTGGTGGATTTTGCTCTCCGTCTTCTGGATGCAGCGGGGTGCTTCAGAACCGGTTCCCTGCCCCTGAAGGAACTCGTTCTCGCCTTTGAGGAGACCGACCGGATACGGGGACGGGAATTAGGCCGGGGCCTGGTGGACGAGGATACCCCACCATTGTCGACACAACCGTTCTTTCTCGATTCTGTTCGGCGATTCAGGAGCCTCACTCACGAGCCCCTGATCGAAGGATCACAGGAAGGAGGTGGAAGCACGACCCACATCAGTGTTCTGGATCGCCAAGGCAATGCTGCCAGTGTAACCACCACCAACGGGGAGGGGTGCGGGTACGTACTGCCGGATGCCGGATTCATGTTAAACAATATGCTGGGAGAGCAGGACTTAAGTCCCGGCGGGTTTCACCGGTACCCACCGGGCGTTCGCCTTCCGTCCATGTTGGCCCCTACCATCGTGCTGTCGTCCCCGTCAGGATCCGGGCGCGGGTTTCGACCTGTTTTGCTGACTGGCACCGCCGGGAGTAACCGGATCCGTTCCGTGGTGGTACAAATCCTGGTCAATCATCTCTGCAAAGGAATGGACCTGGAAAAGACCACCAAGGCTCCCCGGGTGCACCTGGAAGGCGATGTACTGCATGTGGAGCCGGGGATTCCGGAGAGAGAATTGAGGGACCTGGAAAATCGATACGCCGTGGAGCGGTGGGAACAGTACAATCTATTCTTTGGGGGCGCCAATTCCGTCACGCCAGAACAGGCGATGGGGGACCCCCGCAGGGGAGGGGTCAGCCTTATCTTCTAAAGAAGGGAGACCGACTATGGGCATCGTTTTCCACAGTTCGCTGGAACCCACCCTCGGAGTGGAGGTAGAACTGCAGATTGTGGATCTTGAGACCAGGCAACTGGTGTCAGTGGCCCCTGAGATACTGAAACATTTCGAGGGCAATCCCCACGTGAAGCCAGAGCTCCTTCAGTCCACCATCGAGTTGAACACCGGGATCTGCAAGCATGTGGGAGAAGTGAGGAGAGATCTGGAAGGCCTGATGGAACAGATTCAGCCCATCTGTGACGATCTGGGATGTGCCATGATGTCAGCAGGCACCCATCCCACGGCAGTGTGGCCTGAACAAACCATCACGGACGACAAGCGGTATCAACAGCTGGTGGACCGGGTCCAGTGGCCCGCCCAGAGGCTGATGATTTTTGGTCTTCATGTTCACGTAGGGATTAACAGTCCCGAAAAGGCGATTGCCCTGTTTAATGCTCTCTCTGGGTATATCCCTCATCTCCTGGCCGTGTCCGCCAGCTCTCCCTTCTGGCAGGGAAATGACACGGGGCTGGCGTCAGTCAGGGTCAAGGTATTTGAGACCCTTCCCACGGCGGGACTTCCGTACAGGATGCTTAACTGGGGGGAATTCCAGCGGTTCATGAAAACCCTGGTGGAGGCCAGGGCCATTGAAACCATCCGGGAAGTGTGGTGGGATATCCGGCCTCATCCAGGGTTTGGTACGGTGGAGATGCGCATGTGTGACGGCCTTCCCACCATGAGCGAACTGGTGTCCGTGGTCGCCCTCATCCACTCTCTGGTGGTCTGGCTGGGGCAACAGTACGATGAGGGGGACATGTTGCAGCTTGACCGGCACTGGGTCATTCGGGAAAACAAGTGGCGAGCAGCCCGGTGGAGCTTGGACGCTGACATCATTCTGGATGATCAGGGCACCCGGGAAACGATATCACGGAGTCTCAAACGTCTCGTGGATGACCTGGTTCCCATCAGTGACCGGCTTAACTGCAGGAAGGAACTGGAGGGAATCCGGGATATCATGGGATCAGGCCCCAGCTATCAAAGACAGAGGGCGATCTATCAGAAGACAGGGCGGTTTGAGCCCGTGGTGGATGCGCTGATTGAGGAATGGAAGACAGACAGGAGGGTGAACCCAGCCTAGGCTATCAGCCGGCGGCGGATTCCTCAACCAGCCACCGGAACAGGGTTTTCTGGTGGGGATCATCTCCCATCTTTTCCGGATGCCATTGAACGGCGACAAAGGTGCCATCGTCAGAAGCTGACTCCACCGCTTCCACCAACCCATCGCCGGACCACGCTGTGGGTTTGAGACGGGAACCCACCCTTTTTATCCCCTGATGATGAGTGCTGGTCACGGTGAGGGTGCGCTGCCCCGTTATCCTGTACAGAAGACTGTCATTGTCGACGGTCACCTCATGTCTGACTGTGGGTCCCTTGTAGTCGCCATGATCGATGGCCCCGGGCAGTTGTGAGGCAATATCCTCATACAAATCCCCGCCGTGTATGACGTTGATGTGCTGGAGACCGGCACAGATGCCCAGGATCGGTTTTCCCTGGTCCCGGCAACATTCGAAGATCTGCCGGTCGAAGGAAACCCTGTCCGGATGCATGGGTTCTTCCCCCTTCAGGTCGTAGCGGGATCCCCCGTAAGAGTTGACAGGAAGATCGGGCCCGCCGATGAGAGTGAGGCCGTCAATCACCCTGGCGATATCCGAAACGGAACCCTGAGAACGGGGATGGGTCAGGATGAAAGGGATCCCCCCTTGTTCCCAGATGCGGTGGGCATAGGCTTCCTTCGTGGCCATCCAGAACACGTCCTCCAGGGAGTAGTAGTAGGGATTGATTCCGATAACGGGTCTACGTCCGCCAGGACCGGAATGTGATGAATGAACCATAGATTCCCCCCAGACTAACGGCCAATTTTAGCCATGTTTCGGTAGGATACCAAATACCGGTCTACAATACCTTTTCGGGGGATTTCCTCAGGGGTCAGGAAGGTCCTGGGGAGCGTAGGCGTTTTCGGATTGCCTTGAGGTCCGGACCGTGGCTGCGGCCGTCTCTTTCATAGTCATACCACCACTCCAGTTCTTTGTCGGTACGTTCCGCCAGGCGCCTCCACCAGCCCAGGTCGGTGATACTTCTATGGCGTTTTCGTTTCACGAGTTAGGGCAACGCGGGAAAGGGGACAGGAGCCGGGAGCGTTGGGTATGGGGGGCGAGGATCTAGGCGTCAGGGGTAAGAGCGGGAGTGGGTTGACGCTTCTCCTTTTTTCGACCGAATAGATTCTTCAAGTTCTTCATAACGGTGTCCTGAACAGGACGCTCCGTTCGAATCTTTTCCTGGAGTCTCAGGAGTCCCTCGATCAAGGCTTCTGGCCGGGGAGGACAGCCGGGGACGTACACATCCACCGGTACAACGATGTCGACCCCTTTCAGGACATGGTAGCCGTACTGCCAGTAGGGCCCGCCGCTAGTAGCACAGCTGCCCATGGATACCACGTATTTGGGATCGGCCATCTGCTCGTACAAACGCTTAATCCTGATTGCCATTTTCATGGTGACAGTACCGGCAACAATCATGACATCTGCCTGTCTGGGGGACGACCGGGGCATCATCCCGATCCGTTCCAGGTCGTGGCGGGACGCCGCGGTGGCCATCATTTCAATGGCGCAGCAGGCAATGCCAAATTGAAAATACCAGGGAGATGTTGATCTGGCCCAGTTTAGGAGCTTGTTGAGCGGTGCAACGATGATATCTCCTGATCCATCCTTCATGAATCATCCTCCACGAATTTCTCGGGTGACATGTAAACCGGTTTTTCCCCCATGAAATCGTGATGCCTTAGGATGGCGTACCCCTGGGGATTTCGGGTAGGGCAGGTGCTGCAGGAACGCTTTCCACTGATTTTGTGTCTCAAGATATCCAGGATCTTTTCATCCGAATCTTCCGCACCTTCCACCAGCTCCTCATCGGTTTCCACATACCACCTTAGAGTCACGAGATACCGGTACTTGTTCTTCTCACTCATGGCCACATTCTCCTTGACGGTGCCACTGTTGTTCGCCATTGAGCAGCTAATTTAGAAACACTGACCATTATGGCAAACGGCTTTCACGAGCGGGGCCCTGTTATGTCTGTCCTGCGACCATTGAGATTTACAAACTGGCCCGATCTTCCTAAATTTAACTGGATTAAGGAGTCCTGTTTTCGTATCCTTGGTCTGTCCGGGAGTCGCGACACCGGTATCCCGGTCAAAAAAACTATGCGGAGGATCATGTCATGTCTGCGACGAAGACCACAGTAGCACTCAAAGGTGTAAGCATTCTTCATAATCCCATCCTTAACAAGGGGACAGCCTTCACTACTAAGGAGAGGGAGGCGCTTTCTCTTGATGGCCTGCTGCCTCCCCGGCAGTTTACCCTCGAGGAGCAGGAAACGCGCGTGCTCGGAAACTACAGTCGAAAGTCGACGGATCTGGAGAAATACATCCACCTCATTTCCCTTCAGGACAGGAATGAGACCCTTTTCTACCGGGTGTTGCTGGACAATCTTGAGGAAATGATGCCCATTGTCTACACTCCTGTGGTGGGCCATGCCTGTCAGGTATATGGGCACATATTTCGAAGGCCCCGGGGTCTCTTCATTTCCGCCGAGAATCGAGGTCACATGGTGGATTTGTTGAAAAACTGGCCTGAGAAACAGGTGGGGATTATCGTGGTGACCGATGGAGAGCGGATCCTGGGCCTTGGCGATCTCGGAGCCAATGGGATGGGGATCCCCGTGGGGAAGCTCACCCTTTATACGGCCTGTGCAGGGGTGCGTCCGTCCCTGTGTCTCCCCGTCACCCTGGATGTGGGAACGAACAACGAGGAATTGCTGGCCGATCCCCTTTATATCGGCCTGCCCCAGCGCCGATTGAGAGGCGAGGCCTACGATGAACTGGTGGACGAATTCGTCGAGGCAGTCCAGGAGGTCTTTCCACGGACGCTGATTCAGTTCGAAGACTTCAGTAACCTCAACGCCTTCCGTTTGCTCCAGAAATACAGGGACAGGATATGCACGTTTAACGATGACATTCAGGGAACGGCCAGTGTGGTTCTGGCGGGGCTGATGTCCGCTTTCAGAATAACCGGAGGCAAGCTGACCGACCAGATTATTCTGTTTCAGGGGGCGGGGGAAGCGGGCATCGGCATCGGCGATTTGATTGTATCCACCATGGTGGACGAGGGATTGCCCAAGGAGGAAGCCATGAGACGCTGCTGGTTTGTGGATTCGAAAGGCCTGGTAGTAAAAAGGCGGGAGAATCTTCAGGTACACAAGTTGCCCTACGCCCACGATCACGAGTTCCTGCCGGACCTACTATCATCGGTGGAAGCACTCAGGCCCACGGCTTTGATCGGCGTATCGGGTCAGCCGCAGACGTTTACCCAGCCCATCGTGGAGGCCATGGGGCAGTTGAACGAAAGGCCAATCATTTTTGCCCTTTCGAATCCCACCTCAAAGGCAGAATGCACTGCCGAGCAGGCGTATGAATGGACGGAAGGAAGGGCTATCTTCGCCAGTGGTAGTCCCTTCAATCCGGTCACCCTGAACGGGAAGACATACGTCCCGGGCCAGGGGAACAATGCCTATGTGTTTCCGGGTGTCGGGCTGGGCGTGATCGCCTCCGGCGCCCGGCATGTGACGGATGAAATGTTCGCCGCCGGCGCGAAAGCACTGGCGGGAGAGGTCCTGGAGGAAGACCTGGAGAGGGGGTGCATCTATCCGCCCCTGACTAAGATCAGAGAGGTGTCGGCCCAGATCGCTACCGCTGTGGCCCGGGTCGCGTACGACCGGGATCTGGCAGCAAAGCCGGAACCGGAGGACGTCCTGGCCTTTATTCGATCGCAGCAGTACCAGCCGGTCTACGAGACCTACGTGTAGGGCTGCCTTCGCTGTACTGGGGAATAAATTCTTTGAGGCCCAGGGGTGGGAATGTATATTCTCGCGAGTGATCCCCCACGACACCATTTCCATTTTTGCCCCTCTGTGGTGGAAGGCCAATATTCCCACCGTAGTCATCATCGTTGGTCTTATCGGTGTCGGGAAGCGTCTTTCCCCCCTTAACCGTGAGCGCCTGGCGGTGATCCTGGCCGTGGTTCTCCTTGCCCGGGTCATCCTGATTCATCCCTATCTGATCTCCCTTGGAAGGTGGCGGGTAGAATCGAGCCTTCCGTTGCATATGTGTGGACTGTCGGCCATTCTGTCAGGCGTGGTTCTTCTCTGGCGGAATCAGCGGGCGTATGAATTCCTCTACTACTGGGGAATTCCGGGTGCTTTCCATTCTCTGCTAACACCCGAGTTCACCAGCGGCAGAGTGGGACTGCTTTTCCCGGAGTATTTCATCTCTCACGGCGGCATTCTGGCTTCGGCTCTGTACCTGACTCTGGTACTGGGAATGAGACCGAGCAAAGGTTCCTGGTGGAGAATTGCCCTCTGGACGCAACCTGTCCTTCTGGGAATCGGCCTGGCCAACTGGGCACTGGACTCAAACTATATGTATCTGTGTCAAAAACCCCTGGCGAGCAACCCCTTTGTCATCGGGGACTGGCCCTGGTATCTGGTGGGCCTGGAAATCGCCGGCCTGCTTCACATTCTTGCCATCTATTCTCCCGTCGCACTCCAGTACTACCGGCAGACTGTCCCCGCTACGAGGGCTGTGCCTGACTGACGTCCCTGTTCTGCCACGGGGTTCAGGTTCATTGTGATGTCAAAGGGCTCCCCATCCTTCCGACGAGGGCTGACCATCTTCTGGGGATTTCTCCTGGCAGGATGTTCAGACCTGGCCACAGATTTTGCCCCCCTTGAGGATGCTGTGTTGTACGAGGCAACCCGTCCGGTTGCGCCCCCATCCTCGGTAAAAAGCCTCACCGTCATGACCTGGAACATCCGGTACGGGGCGGGCCATATCCCCTGGTTTGGCGACTCGTGCGGGGATCGCGTCATCCTCACCCGGGACGAAGTCATGCAAGGGCTGGAGGGTCTGGCGGGAAAAATCCGGCGAGTAGACCCTGATATCCTGCTATTGCAGGAGGTGGACAGGGAATCCAAGCGAACGGCGTATGTGGATCAGGTGCAATGGCTTTTGGATCACACGGATCTCAACTATGGGGCGTATGCGTCCGCATGGCGGGTTCAGTTTATTCCCAGTGACGGATTGGGTCGAATGGATACGGGCAATGCCATCCTGAGCCGATGGAAAATCACCGGTTCTGAGAGGATCTCCCTGGATCTACGGGGGGATCAGAGCGACCTGACCCGTTACTTCTACCTCCGGCGGAATATCCTGAAGGTGCAGTTGAATCTTTCCAACCCCGAAAACCTCTTTGTTGTGAACGTACATTCAGCGGCTTTTGCCGAGGACGACACCAAGCAGAAGCATATCCAGGACTTTGAACGCGTCCTCGCCGAACTGGATGAGGACGGATCGATGTTCGTAGCCGGAGGTGACCTCAATGAGGTGCCTCCAGGGTCCGATTCTACCGATTACTGTGATGAAGCCCGGTGCCCCGACGAGCCCCGAGATTTTTGTCCGGAAGGAAGCAACTACACCGGCGAAAGCGGATGGCTTGATGGTCTTTACCATCGGTTCAATCCCGCCGTATCCCTGGATAGCTACCAGCAGGACAATAGCCCCCATTTTACCTACGGACGCTACGATAACGGGTTCTGGGACCGGAAGCTCGATTATCTGTTCACGAATGGACGGTGGGTGACCGATTCCGATTCCACTCATCAGGATGCCTTTGGGTTGTCGGATCACGCGCCGGTAAGTGCCACGCTTCGGTGCTGCCATGATGGGCAGGAATGTAGCAGCTGTCAGCCGTCTTCTGTCCATCCTGACCCTGTCGGTCCTGGGCCAGGAAGCGGTCGCCACCCCTCGGATATGGTCCGCGGGAACAGCCCACATCCTTCCTGAGAAAAGGTGGGAAATAGGTCTGTTCCAGCCTCTTAGAGTGGGCGCGACCAGCCGCCTGGAGTGGTCCGTTCACCCCATCTGGTTTCTTCAGATTCCCAATGTAAGAGTCAAGGCGGCTCACACCGTACGGATGGGGTGGCACGTGGCCAGCCGGCACAGTGTGGTGTATCCCACCCCACTGCTGAGACGACTCCAGAAAAAGGGATTCGGCATCCAGGCCCTTGCGGACATCGATTTCGGTGGTATCATCACCGCCGATCCTGACGTAGGGGATATCCCCCACATGATTCTATCCCGGCATGAGATCATGGCCACGGGTGGGTTCGGTTCTGCCGCTCTGGTTACCATCAAAGGGGGAATCGCTCTGGCCCTGAGGAGCGGCCAACTGGATGGTCGCACCACTATTGACCTTCCCATCGTGTTCCCCCGCCTGGGGGTTCTTCATAACGGCTTCGGATTGAATGCTGGCGTGGACGTTATCCGGCCCCTGATTCCGGGGTTGGACACTCTTGTCGACGGCGATCTTCTTTTCCTTCCTGGGGCAAAAGAGGGGACGGCCTTCGAACACAAGGGACTTCTAATCTGGACCAAGAGCGGCCGGTTTCAGCTTATGGTGGGGTACAAACTTGTCTTCGGGGAATATCCCTTTGGCACCCAGTGGCACCTGTTTCCTCTGTTCGATCTTCAGTGGGGATGGTCCAGGTAAGGTCAAAGTCATGAAACGGCTCTTTGTGGCAGTCAATCCATCCGGAGGAACGAAACGGGGCCGCAGGATTCTGAGTGAGGTCAGACCTGTGTTTGACGCAGAGGGCGCGGTTTTGACGGTCCTGGAGACGGAATACCCTGGTCATATGGCCGAGATCGTTCATTCTCTGGATCTGAATGAATATGATGGTTTCTGCATGATCGGGGGCGACGGCACCCTGCATGAATTGGTGAACGGCCTGTTGAGCCGGGAAGACGGGGCCACAATCCCCGTCGGGTGTATTCCGGGGGGAACGGGCAATTCCTTTATGCATCATCTCGATTGCCTGGATGCGATGACTGCGGCCAGAAAGATCGTGGAGGGACGTACCAAACCCATCGATGTGGCCAGGGTAGTCATGGGGAAGGAAACGGTCTACTGTTTCAACATTGTGGGATGGGGAATCGTCACGGACATTAACCGGATGGCGGAAGGGATGCGATGGATGGGTGAGAGCCGGTACAGCGTGAGTACCCTTGCCCACGTTGCGAAACTCAAGCGCCGCAAGGCGACGGTCGTCCTGGATGGAGAGGAACGGCAGGATAAATTTGTCTTTGTTATAGGATGCAATACCCGGTACACGGGAAAGGGGATGCTCCTCGCACCCCATGCCCGGATCGGCGACGGGCGGATAGACGTGGTGCTCATCCGGGACGCCAGTCGATGGGAATTGCTAAAGATGTTTCCCAAGGTGTTTGATGGTTCTCACCTCGATTTTCCCTTTGTGGAGTACCATCAGGCACGCACCTTTTCTGTGACGCCGTCGGAAGACGAGGCCCTCAACCTGGACGGAGAGCTCAAGGGAACGACTCCCTTCACGGTGGAAATGGTACAGGGGGCGTTCGAGGTGTTTTCATCGTAGTTTGGGATCCGTGGATTCCTCTGTAATTTAGGGCACTGTTTCCAACCATGAGCCGAATCCTCCCTATTCTGGTTTTGACCCAGGCCCTTTCGGGTCAGGATTGGGACATTGTCCTTAGCTCCGGAGAGGAACTCACGGGCCTTGACCTCCAGTGGGTAAAGCGGGACTCGCTTGTGGTGGGACTGGATGGTGCTTCCCAGGACACCCAGAGGACCCTTCCCATCAGCCACATTCATGAATTGCGGCGTGTCACCGTAGAGAAGTCTGGAAGGGATCTGGCCAAACGGGCGGCGTTAACCCTTGCTGGCAGTGTCGTCGGGTACGGTGTGGGCAGTTTGTTCTACCGGTTGGCTCTTCCCTGGCTTTCGAACGGGAATGACGATGAGGACGGTCCTGAGCTTCGAAACGTGTTTGTCTACTCGTCGGCCCTGGTGGGGCTAATGCACGGGAAGAATTGGCCCCTGGCAGGAAGCCCGGACACGGTGGTTTATGTCCTGGAGGGCACAAGCCCGTCCCAGGATCTAAGGACAGTACGCCGGCTGACGGCACCGGAGGAGCCCCGGTTCTTCGCATGGTTAGGGAGAATGGGAAACTATCTGACGGGACTGGAGTGGTATGAATGGGAGGTGACCCTGACGTCGGGACAGGTGTACAGCCACACCAATCTGGTGGGTCTGGCGGGAGACTCGCTGCGGTTTCACGCGAGTCCCGGATCCTACCGGATTCCCGTCAGGGCGATACGGAGGGTGACCAGAAACGTTTCCTGGGGCCGGTACCTCCCCCCTGTCCTGGGCGGTCTGCTGGGTATCTACGGAGGTGGGGTCGTGGGAAGGGTTATGTCGGACAAGATTCTCGAATTGCCTGCTGGATCTCCTGTGAAACCCTTTCCCGTGGTAGCGGGTGGCATTCTGGGGACGGCAGCGGGTGCCCGTTATGTTCACGGATCCGGAGATCTGTACGATCTCTCCGGTTTGACAGATGAGGAAAAGGCCGGAGTACTTAAGAGATATGTCCTATCCGGTCCATGATCTGCCATGTCCACGGGTAGGCTTCCGGCCAGCCACGTCAAAGATGTTCATTTCCCGATTGGATTGTTCTCGTTAAATTAATTGCTCTTTCAGCGTCATGTATCTGGACAAAGAACCCATAGATTTTGAGGCGGACGTGATCGAGGCAAGCCGTTCCCGGCCCGTGGTGGTGGATTTCTGGGCTGAGTGGTGTGCGCCCTGCCGGATCTTGAGTCCGGAGCTTGAGAAACTGGCGAACGACGCCGGCGATGCCTGGACCCTGGTCAAAGTGAACACGGAGCTCCAGCCCGATCTGGCGGTTCAGTTCCAGATTCGCGGGATTCCTGCGGTCAAAATGATCATTTCGGGCAACATCGTGGGAGAGTTTGTTGGTGCCCTTCCAGAAACTCAGATTCGTCAGTGGCTTGAGCATAATCTGCCCAGTGCTACCAGGGATGCGGTGCAAGTGGCAGAGGCAGCCCTGGAAAAAGGGGACACCTATACGGCCATGTTGAAAGTCCGGCAAGTTCTGGAAAGCGAAGACGCGGATGCAGATGTTAGGAAGCGGGCCACGGTGATCCTGGCGGAAGCAAGTCTCACCACAGATCCGGAACAAAGCCGGAACCTCGCCCGGCGGTTTGAGGTGGGGGACCCCTTCTACGACCGGGCCCGGGCGGTGCTGGACAGGTATGAACTGGAGCACGGGAACCTCCCTGAAAACGGCAATTCGAAGGCGGCCAGGCTTTATGTGGAGGGAGTACGGACCTGGCGGGAAGGGGATCCGGAGAGCGCACTGGACAAACTCATCCAATCCGTGCAGGAGGACCGCAGCTTTCTTGACGACGCTGCCCGCAAGGCCATTATTGCCATTTTCGGAATCCTGGGCGAGGACCACGAGATTACCCGCAAGTACCGGCCCCGGTTCGCCTCCGCCATCTTCTGATATCTGGCTCCAACGGTGGGGCCATCATCTGGCCCTGGCTTCTGCACTGGTTCATGGTGCGGGGGCTCGATGTTTTCGTTCCGGTGATTCCCTGAGAAAGGAGGCGGCTATGACAAAACCTGTATCAGCCATTGTCCCAATGGTCCTGTTAGGGGGAACGGCGGCCCTGGGTCAGGAACTTCCTGTCCGCCCTGTTCCCACCTATTCAATTGTGGCGTTGGATTCGCAAACGGGCCAGCTGGGAGTTGCGGTACAAAGTCACTGGTTTTCCGTCGGTACGGTCGTACCCTGGGCTCGGGCTGGCGTGGGTGCGGTGGCCACGCAGTCGTTCGCCAGGATTGATTACGGACCTGACGGTCTGGGTCTCATGGAGGAGGGGATGACGGCGGAGGAGGCCCTGGTCCGGCTGATAGACCAGGATCGTGGCCAGGAGGTACGGCAGGTGGCCATGGTAGATATCGATGGAAACGTGGCGGTCCACACAGGTCTCCGCTGTATTGAAGCTGCCGGACACCAGACGGGCAAGGGGTACTCCGTTCAGGCCAATCTCATGGGCAGTCCCACGGTGTGGCCTGCCATGGCGAAGGCATTTGAATCGGCACAGGGCGATCTCGCCAGCCGGATGCTGGCTGCCCTGGAGGCCGCGGAAAAGGAAGGGGGAGACATCCGGGGTCGTCAGTCCGCAGCCATGCTGATTGTCACCGGGGAGCCCACAGGGGTACCCTGGAAGGATGTGATCCTGGACCTCCGGGTTGATGACGATCCTGATCCCCTGGGGGAGCTCAGGCGATTGATCCGGATTCACCGGGCCTATGAGCACGCTAACCGTGGGGATGCACGGCTCGAAAAGGATGACGTAGAAGGGGCGCTGGAGGAGTACAGGAAAGCAGCGGAGCTGTATCCTGAGAATCCGGAGCTTCCTTTCTGGACCGCTGTGACCCTGGCGGACGGGGGGAGACTCCCGGAAGCCCTCCCCGTGTTCAAGACTGTCTTTTCCACGGACTCCCGTTGGAGGGAGCTGGTTCCCAGATTGGTGAAGTCGAAACTACTTCCCGATGATCCTCAAGTCATAGAGGCTATTGTCAACCAGTAGGAAACCAGACTCCCCTGTTATCACTTGCCCGTCCTGCGCAGATACTCACAGACGGTCCGGTGCACCCACCGTGTGCCATTGTGGTCATCCCCTTGAGGTGAGGCTCACCTGGGAGGGCGACCCTCCCGCCCGGAAATCTGTCGATTCCGGTTTTTCTTCCCTCTGGCGGTACCGGTCCGTCTTGCCCCCTCTTGATAAACAGGGGATCTCCTCCACGGCCCGGGTGCCTGTGTGCCCCAGGTCACGTCAGGGCAGGCCGCACTGTTTGTACTTTGATGTTCACCGGAGTTGGGGTAAACTTGAATTGCTTGCGACCAAAGCGTCTTTTCCACTTTGAATCCCTTTGAGGTCAACTATGTCACCTAACTGGAGAATGTCCGTCACAGCCCTTGTTCTTTTCTTGTCAAGCCTCTCTTCCCAGACGGTTAGCTTGACGGGCACGTTCAATCGGTTCATCACCTATTATGTGAGCTCCGTCGATATCAACACGGGTGCATCGGACGTACAGCTGTTCGATTACCTCCTGGAATGTGTGGACTGTACCGTGGAGGATGGAGAGTATACGGAGCCGGTGTCCATGGACATAGAGTTCAGGATTTCAATGAAGTCTCCAGCCCTGGGGATACCCGAGGAGGAGACCATCTTGAGGCTTGGCACGAGCGAACTCGTCGTCATGCGGGCTCCCATTCCTCTGGACAGCCGGGATTTTTCGGTAGGAGACCTGGACTTTTTCGATGTAAACGGGAATCCGGTCCCTGTGAGTATCCGGATGGAGGAAAATCTTGATTTCGGGCGATTTCAGGATATGTTCAGCGTCATCCTTCAAAGCGGCCGGCTGCCCGATGGGATTTACCGTTTCACGGTTACCATCGAGGTGGAAGGGGGAACGGGAGATGTACTGGAGGAAGTCATCAATGTCACTACCCCCACCACGCTGCAGCTCACCTCTCCCGGTGGTGATTTCCAGAACCTGGATCAATCCGAAATCTACACCCTTTATCCTGTTTTTCAGTGGGAGTCGGAAATGTTTTCTCCCGCCTGGATCCAGAATTGCGAGGAGTGCGGATTCTTTATCCGGGTAGCCGAATTCCGGTGTCAGGACCATAGCACGCCAGAAGAGGCCATTGAGGAGGTAACGGTTCTTCCTCTGGATCAGGCCGCTGGCTGGCAACTCGTGGGTGACCAGGACGAAAACGGTGTATGGGAACCAGAAGAGGTCGGCGGGAATCAATTGAGTTTTATGTATCCCACCACGGGAGCGGTGGACCTTACTGCTGGAAGCATCTATGTATGGCAGGTTCAAAAACGGATCTCAACCACCGAAGGGGTGGAGGTGATCAACAGTCCCATATATGCCTTTCAAATTAAGGAAACCACGGTCGATCCGGTGCTTCAAGCCTTGGGTGAGATTCTTCCGGAAGAGATGCTGGAGAGTTACCTGACGCCGTGCGGTCCTCTCACGGGTTTCAGTCCCAGCGGTACCGTGAAGCTCGACGGTGAGGATGTGGATGCGACATCTCTCAACGAGCTGGTTGAGCAGTTCAGGCAGGGGAACCGTACTCTCATTTCGACTGAGGTTCGGTGATGGGCAGTCTTCAGACTGTGTCAAGAAGGCTTTGGACCCTTTGGATCGTGGGACTGACGGTTGCCATCCAGGCGGGGGGTGCTGTGGACAAGGTGGCGTTGACCATGAAGACGACCGGGGATGTTCGTCACCAACCTGTGGGTGTTCAGGAATTCGAAAGCCTCCGGAGAGGAACCGCCCTTTTTGACGGAGAGGTGGTGGCCACGGGAGAGGATGGTCTGGCCATCGCCCTATTCCTGGATGATAAGTCTCAGCTGAAGATTAAGAAGAATTCCGAGGTGCAGATTTCTGGCACTCGTGACGAACGGACCATTTCCAAGCGGATCAATATGGCGTTTGGCACCATGAAGGCCACCGTTGAAGAGCAGACCAGGGACTTTGTCATTACCACACCCACATCCGTGGCCTCCATCAAGGGAACGGAATTCTGGCTTATCTCTGATCCCACCCTTGGGGATGTCCTTGTGGGAATCCTGGGTACTGTGGAGTTGACGAACGTGGTTTCCGGGGTGGTCCACACCGTGGAACCGGGAACGGTGGTAGAATCCACTCAGGAAGGACAGATCAATATTCTGGTGACGGTGAAGATCCAGGGTGAGGCTTCCTCTGAGGTCTCGGGAGCCCAGTTTTCGATGACTGGCATAACCGTTCTCCAGGGGGAGGCATCGGCTCAGGATTTTTCGGGAACGGTGGAGGTGACCGGGAACACCATTTTTGAAGGTGCCGATGTGTCAGTCGGGTCCGTGGTGACACTTACGGGGACCCTGGATGAACAGACCGGGAATGTAGCGGCTACAGTGGTAGAGATATCTGCCCCCGTCACCGTTACCGGTACGGTCTCCAGTACTGTATCCGGGAACCGGTTTTCCATTTCGCAAGTGACCGTGGTTTCGGGAGAGACGGAAACGCCTCCCACGACCGTGGAGGTAACGGAAATCACAGTTATTGAAGGGGGAGACATCGTCCTCGGAGCTGAGGTGACTGTCACCGGAAACTACAATGAGGAAACCGAGGTGTTAGAAGCCTCCCGTATTGACGTGGTGATCCCGAAGCTGAAGATTTCCGGTGTTATATCGTCCCTTCCTTCAGACCGGGAGATAGAGGTTTCAGGAATTCGGGTGGTCGCGGGTCAGGTGGATGTATCCCTTTTTTCCGGCAAGATCATCGTCACGGAATCGACGGTCCTTGAGGGAGGAGATCTGGCGGTGGGTGCCACCCTTGAGGTAACGGGGACTCTGGATCAGACCACAGGGGATTTGGTGGCCGAAAGGATCAAGGTATTTCAGGTCGTCCTTACGGGTCAGGTGAATTCGGCCGTTGTAAACAATGAATTTGAACTCACCGATATCACCATTCTGGAGGGTAATGTTGACGTGAGCACCCTGTCCGGTATGGTCAGGTTGACGCCAGATACTGAAGTGGAAGGGGAAGAAATTCCGGTTGGGGTCCGGGTGACGGTGACCGGAAATGTGGAACCCTCCACGGGTACGTTTGTGGCTTCCAGGATCGTGGTGATCGTCACAGAAAGAGAGCTTATCGTGGACATGGAAGATAATCAGGGCCGGAAACGGGAGCTCGTCATCAGATTTCAATAGTGGAGATTTCCGTGGGATCATTTTTCGCCAATGGGGTTGCCAGAAGGGCAGGATGGATCGCGGCGTTCGTGATTTTCAGGACTCTTGGGGCCTTTCAGGCCGGGGCTATCACTCACTATCCTGTCCCTCAGCATACAGCCGATAGACCCCTGGAGATTAAGGCTACAGTTTCCATGGCGACAGAGGTGGACAGGATGGATCTCTTCTACCGCCGGGCGGACGAAGATGGATTCATTGAGATAGAAATGGATGTCGTCCCCGACGGATGGCAGGGTCAAATCCCCCTCGGTTATCTGACGGAGGAGGGGATCGAGTACTATATATCGGCCTCCCTGGAGGATGGTACTGTAGTGACGTTCCCTGCGCAGGATCCCGTGGGGAGTCCCCAAACAGTGAAGATTGTCATGCCTGAAGCGTCTCAGCCGGAAATGGCGCGAAGAGAAACCATCGGTGAGGAAGCCATCCTCATTTTCAGTCCCGAGCCGGGATCCAGGGTGCCCACGGATGCCGTGCTCGTTTCGGTATCCCTTTTCCATGTGGATTCGGTGGATGTTTCATCCGTACGGCTGGCAGTGGACGGTCAGGACGTGACGTCCCGGGCATCGGTTGGGACTGACCTGGTTGTCTACGAACCCGTGTTGATGCCGCCGGGTTCTCACCGGGTACGTTTGACTGTGAAGACACTGGACGGTCGGGCCGTGGAGCCGAAATCGTGGTCATTCGACGTAACGGGCAAACTGGAGAAGGAAGTGGAGAGGGCTCTGACCTACGGGGGAAGGATCAACAGTGGGTATTCCCTGGATGCCATCGAGGGCCAGAGCCTGTCGATTGGGTTGACATCGGCTTCGGTGACCGGGAAGTGGCGGGGTTTAGACTTTAAGACCGATCTGAAGTTTACCACGGAGGAGGACCCCTTCAAGCAGCCCAGAAACCGGTACCAGTTCAAGGTGGATGCAGGACGGTATTTCAGTCTGAATCTGGGGGATTTCAACAGCAGGCTGTCGAGATTCACCCTGGATGGGAAGCGGGTCCGGGGTCTGGAGGCAAACCTGAAACTGGGTTGGGTGAATTTTCACCTGGTGAGAGGTGAGCTGGACCGTGTCATTCAGGGACGCCTGGGGGTGAATCAATCCCTGTTTCTTGAGAGTGTTGAGGCGACACAGAATGAACAGGATTCCACGAAGACCGACATCATCTACCGGTTGAATCGAAAGGGCTTCACCTTTCGCAAGAACATCTCCGCCGCCCGGTTGAGCTTTGGAAAAGGGAGCCGGTTTCAACTGGGGTTTAACTGGCTTAAGGCCAAGGACGACATCGGTTCCGTTCAGCAGGCTCTCGATAAGGCTCTTATCGATGTGGACCGGGATTCTTCTGGTTCAATTCCCCTGGAGATCGCCGTAGGGCAGTACGAATACGGGGAATTGAGAAGTGAGATCGACAAGAGAGGAAACTACCGGCTGGTCCTGCCCGAAACAGATTGGGAGGGGGACGCTCCTCAGGATAATATCGTTCTGGGATCAGACATTCGCTTTTTCCTGGATCGAAAAAGGATAGGGTTTGAGGCCGGTTGGGCCTTCAGCATACTGAATAAGGACATCTGGGACGGTCCCTTCAGTCTCGCCGGCCTGGATACGCTCATGGACGATGAGCTGGATGGCAGAGCGGGCGATATTGACATCTCGGGTTTTCCTGATCCTTCCGAATATGAGGACATTTTTGTTATCAATGAAAACATTGTGCCCCTTGTGCCCATAGACCCTGACTCCGCCCTGCTGGCGGATGATCCCCTGAAGGCGATCCTTAATATGCCTTCCCTCGCCTATTACCTTAAGGCTTCCGCCCGCTACCTTGGCAACCAGTTCAATTTCCAGTACATCAAGGTGGGGCCTGAATTCAATTCCCTGGGGAATCCCTACATTCAGGAGAATAACAGGGAATACTCCGTATCCGACCGGGTGGGGCTGTTTCGGAACAGATTCCTGGTACACGTAATCTACAAGCATCAAGACGATGACATTCTGAGAACGGTGGAGAATGTGACCACCACCGAGACTTTCAGGACCAACCTGGGGCTCTACCCCGGGGGCGGCCTGCCCACCGTCACATTCAGTTTCCGCAATCAGGACAGGGATAACGGAAAAACCACGCTTGATACGGTGACTGTGGACACGGCAAACGGCAGAATCGACCTGGAGGACCTGCGGGACTTCACCCGGACTACCCACACCACCGTGGGCGTGAACCATCGCCTGGGGGCGTTGGGGATGGAGCACAATGTCTCGGTAAACTATGTTCAGCTTAAGCGTGCCGACCAGTATTACGAGGATGAGGACCGTCCCCTCCCACCCTTTTTCGAAGTGGTCGGCGGAGACAGTGTATTTGTCGATTCATCCTTCGTCTCTCCCAGTCTGAGTTCCCAGGTGACCAACGTAGCCCTGGTCACCGACTACCCCTTTGGCCTGAGAACCACCCTTACCGTGTCCATCAACAAAAGCACCTTCGGGGAAGAAGGTAGTGAGTTATACGATTACGGAGACCAGGACATCACGGGATTTACTCTTAAAGGGGACTATCGTATGTTGGACGGCCGCCTGGGACTTCGGGGTGGCGTGGAGATTACGAGTGGCTCGGGTATGGAGGAGTTTCGCCGTCTGGGGTTCGGAGCCGGATTCGGTTACAGAATCACCGATCTTCTCCGGTTCCGCTTTGACGGGAAACTCCGCTCCAAGAGCACCAACGGGGAGACAAAATCCAGCACCCTTCTTCGGGCCTCTTTGAATTATTCCTTCTAAACGTTAGACGTTCAACGTTAGGCGTCTTCCGCAGTACGGTCTACGCATTACGCCTGACGGCTCATTTCAAAATGATAATTGAAAATGGTAAATGCAGGAGTGAAGAAACCTGTGATATTGAATGATTCTACATTTTGTACTTTCCATTTTGCATTCTTCATTGTTACGGTTCAGGTCCATCACGTCCTCAAATAATCCATAGTCAATTCTCTGTTTCTAAGCCGGCCTATCCCTCGAAAAGGAACAGGTCCGTATTGTCGCGGAAGGTGGAGTACAAAGCCTCCATGGAATCGATGACGAAGTAGCGATCCTGGATATCGCTGTAGTCAAACCGGGTAAGGACCACCTCCCCCACATCGAAGGGAAGGAACCTGGACCGGTTGGATTCGCCCGTGGCACAGGCGACCACGTTCATGACCTCATCATACGACGAGATGATCCCTGACCCATAAATCTCATAATCAATGTTATTGGGGCTTTTCCGGATCTCATCGGTATGGTTCTGTTTTTTCATGACGCCGAATTCGTAGCTCCACCAGGCGAAATTTTGGAGGCGCTTCAGGTTGTGGGCAATCAGCTCGGGACCCATGCCCCGTTCATCGGTAATGAGTGCATAGCCCAGCTGGCCGATTTCCGCCAGAAAATCACCGTACTCCCTGTTGGTGAGAAAAGGAGAATGGCCCCGGATATCGTGAAAAATATCGGGTTCAGGCGTGTATTCGTCTGTGTTGCGAATGTCCTGTCCTGAGTATTTCTGCCGGAATCGCCCGGATTGACGAATGATGTCCGTAACGGGAAACTTCCGCTGACTGTTCAAGAGGAAGAAGAGATACTCATTGAGGAATCCGGCCACCGGTGTGAGCATCCAGCCGCTGGCCTGTTCCAGCACAGGAGTCAGGGTCTCGAAATTTGGCCATTCGTTCCTGGAGAGCCCCAGGGCTCTCAACCCCTGGAGGTATTCCTTCGATGCGTATTGATCAAGGGGATCCTCGAGACGATTGAACAGCCGTCGCCAGATCTCCCGTTCTTCATCACTGATAGCGCCGTAGTTCTGTTTTATGAGGTAGGGATCATTCTCCGTGAAAATCTTGATCCCTCCCACTGCGTGGGGTTTTACGTTCCTAAAAAGATGGTCGTATTTGGTGTGCACCTCCAGCATGCACGGGAATTTACAACACAAATGATTTTTGTAAACCCCTTTATGGGGACCTTCCAGACGTCAGCTCCTGCCTCCGGCAGTGCAAAACCTTTTTTCTTGACATTTATTGGAAACGGGTTTACAATTGTGGGAGCTCGATTGGTTTCCTAATCGTTTCGGGTTAAATCCGAGGTAATGGCGTGAATAAGTTTACTCAGTCTATCTGTACCTTTCTCGTAGTCTGCTCATTTGTCGCAACCGGGTATGCCGCTGACACGTACCGGATACAGGGGGTGATCCTCGACAGTGGTGGCGACAAGGTGGGCGGTGCACAGGTGGTTCTTTTAGACGCGGACGGTAACGAGGCAGACCAGACCTCCTCTTCAAAAGGCTTCCTGGGAAAAGGGAAGTTCGAGTTCGACGATCTCAATCCGGGCCGGTACACGGTGAAGGCGACGGCAGGGGAGGCAGGTTCGGCCTCCCTCGAAGTGGTGGTGGCCGAGGAAGACCGGGAAATTGAATTGACCCTGGCCCCTGTGGGGAAAGGTGAAGAAAACGGCGGTCAGGAAGAAGGTGAAAGAATTCCCTCGGGGCGGGATGAATATGTCCTGAGCGAAATCAGTTTCGAACTGAAAAAACTAGGGGCTGAACTGGATCATCTTGGGAGCCAGATCAGGGATCTGCAAGCGAAGAGTGAGATGTGGACCAACCCCCTGTCCATCTACTCCAAGGAGATCATCCTGGAAAACGGCAGCACCGTTTTCGGGAAGGTCGTGTATCAAGATGAAGATATTCTGAAAGTACAGACCCTGGTGGGAAATCTGGTTATCGACCGATCCCAGGTGGTTCGCATAGTGGAGAATGTTCAGGCGGAGGAAGAACCTGAATACGTTCCCGAGCAGATCCGGGAGACCTACAGTCCACCCCCCATGCCCAGGCTCGCCGAACCGAAGTACGTCGCCGTGACTCCTTCGGAGCGAATTCCCTCGGAGGTACGGGCGGCCAACGTGGTGCTGGTGGGTAACATTGCGGAGAATAAGGACAGGTCCGGAAACATCACCTTTCAGGGACAGCTCAAGAACCTTGGCGGCCGGCGGGCCGACTTTGTGAAGGTCAACTTTGTTTTCCGCAAGAACTGGAGCGGGGAGACCAAGACTCTCACCACCTTTGCCAAGGGATCTTACCACACCTTTGATTCGGGCATTACCACCGACTCATCGTTGCTCCCCGGCGCCAGTGCCGCCTTCGAACTGGTGGTTCCTGCTGATTTTGGATCCTTCATCGGGTATTCCCCCACCATCGATTGGGAAGAGTACGAGTGAACCGTCCGGTAGCGATTCCGTTGCTCTCAGGGGCTCTTCTTATTCTATGTACCTTGACCGGGGTACTAACGGGTCAGTCCTCGTCCGGATCTCCCGGGCCCTTGGGGGATGACATCTTCTTCCTGGACCTGGGCATCGTGATTGAACCGGGCACCGGCAAGGAAGAGGTTAACCGTCTGGTGAAGGCACCTCCGGAGAAGGTGAAATTCTTCCTGGACAAGGAACCCAGTGGTTCCGTCTACATGGCGTCAACCCGGGAGTTGCATGAGACGCTCGCCCGGATCAGCGACAGGATTGATGCCCTGGAGGAGTCCTTTCACCGGGAGATTACTGCTGTCCGGGTGGAGAATGGCGAGTTGCGGGAAATGGTGGCCGACCTCCTGGCCAGGGAACCCATTCTTCCCTCCCAACCTGCGGTGACCCCGGTTCCATCTTTGTCCACCCCACCCGTTTCCCGGGAGGAACAACCCGAACCGGAGGTGGAAGAAAAAGTCGTCGTTACCGCCCCTGCGGCGGACGGCTCTTTCAGCAAGATGAGATACATGAATGCCGTTTTCGCTTACCAGAGGGAGGACTACCGGGTCGCCCTGGATCATTTTTCCCGGTTGTACCTGAAGGAGCAGGATCACACCACCAGAGGAAACGTGTTGTACTGGATTGCCGATTGCTACTATCAACTGGGAGATTACCGGAGAGCTCTCGACACCCTGGAGGAGATCAGATCCCTGGGCCGGTCGGACAAGCAGGATGACGCCCTGGTGTTGACCGGGCTGGCCTATCGCCAGATGGGTCGGGAAAACGAGGCCCTTGAGGCCTTTGATCATATCCTTCAGTACTATCCCGACAGCGAATACTTCAGGCTGGCCCGGATGGAGTTGCGGAAATCTCAGGAGTAGTCCGTATGGGTAAAACCCACAGATCCGGCGTGTTATTCCTGTTGATCTTGATGTCTGCGCCCCTGTTGGGCGTGACCCGGGTGGCGTTTACCCGTCCCGGACCCATGGTGAGAATTCCCATGACCCGCACCGTGCGGTCTCCCTATCTTTTCAGTGCAGGTTTCGGATCGGAGATTCACAATTTTTCCCCTTTCAATGTAGCCAAGGGTGTTTATTTCACCATGGACATATCCGAGAGATTCACCCTGGGATTCTCTTCAGGTCAGGGGGCGGACACCACCGCTCTGGAGAACATTCTGGAGTCCACCTATGCCCCCCCTGTTGAGTTCGGATTTCATTTCCAGCAGCGCGTTTACACCCGGGGAGACGTTTCTTTTAGTCTGGGCGTTCACGATGTGGTCTTTGAGAACGCAGATGACGGCTTAAGTCTCGACCCCAAGCAACTGTCTTTTTTCGGGATTATTGGTAGTGAGAAGTCCTTCGGTGATTATGATCTGCACACGTTTATGGGGTTTGGCACGGGAGGATTTGCCCAGACCCTCGCCACGGGTCAACCCGGAACCGCCGGGGAAGACACCGCCGGAACCCGGACCGGCGTATTCGCCGGGTTCTTGTTGAACACACCGTTCCTGCCCAAATGGGGTGGACTCGATTTTGTGGGTGAATTCGACGGCTCAGGCATCAATGTGGGACTCCGCATCCCCCTTACCTCGGATTATCGCCTGAGTCTAGGATTCACCCACATAGAAAATTTGCCCGCTTTTTCCGAAGAACCTTATGGTCCCGATCACCCGGGTCTTGCGGTGGGGCTCGACATGTCGGTTCCGAGGGGACCGGTGGTCAGGGAGGTACCGGGTCTGCCCCGGCCCGGCGAGAGGGGCCCCGCCCCCGTTCCTGAAGCCGCCGTTCGTGACACAATCCTCTTGGCGGCCGATCTGGCAATGGCCAGACTCCGGGATTCTTTGCGGGTGGAAAAACACTACGTACGGAACCTGGCGACTCAGGTGGCCCGATTGGAGCAGAAAAGCCTCACCCTTGAAGATTCGGTGCGGGCGTTGAGGCTTGATCGGGCGGTGAGTCAAAAGAACATCAACCTGGCCATGCAGCACCTGTCCCTTTCCCAGCGTTACGCCTTTGCGGGAGATTACCGGGCGGCTCTTCAGGAGGTGGAGACTGCCCTGGATTTGAACCCTAATCTGGCACTGGCTTACGCCCGGCGAGGGGCCATATACTATAAGTTGGGAGATATTCAACGGGCGACCATCAACTGGAATCTGGCTCTCCAGATGGATCCGGAATACGATGACGTGAGAAACATCTTGAAGGCTCTTCACGAGAACCGTTTGAAGGCCATCAGTTTCAACAAGGAGTAACGTTCCGTATGGACATAGCCACGCTGGTAGGCATCGTGATCGGTTTAGGTGCTATTGGAGGGGGAATCTTCGTGGCCGCTGCTGCCGCCGGTGCGGGAGCTGAAGGATTCGTTTCCCTGCCGAGTTTCCTGATCGTGTTCGGAGGCATGGTGGCCTCAGTCTCGGTGGCCTTTCCCCTGCCGGAAGTAATGAAACTGGGGGCGGCCATGGGGGCGGTCTTCAAGGGAGGTTTGATCAGGCTGGGCGAGCTGGTGGATGATGCGGTGGAACTGGCAGGAGTGGCAAGGAAGGGTGCAGCCGAACTGGAAAAGGGTGTGGGAGACATCCGAAATCCTTTCTTCAGGGATGGCGTCCAGATGGTGGTGGACGGCTATTCCGAAGAGGAATTGGTTGAGATTCTGGAAACCCGTATCAGCTACCGGGAAGTCCGGGAACGGTCCCAGGCAAGTCTGTTTCAGACCATGGGGACCATGGCGCCAGCGTGGGGGATGATTGGGACGCTCATCGGACTGGTTATCATGCTCATGGGATTCGGTGGAGGGGGAGGAACAGAAGCTCTCGGTTCAGGCATGTCCGCCGCCCTGATTACCACCTTCTACGGAGCTGTGTTTGCCAATCTGTTCTTTCTCCCCATGGCGGCCAAGCTCAACTCGCGAATCGCTCACACCAGCACCATGCAGGCCATGCTGGTGGAGGCCGCCCGTTTGATTCATCAGAAAAAACACCCCCTTATCGTCCGGGAGAGACTCAACTCCTTCATTCCTCCCAAGGAATGGAAAAGGGAAGGGGAGTAACCTGTGCCGAGAAAGCCTCAACCTCCTCCTCCTGAACCGGGTCTCCCCAATTGGTTTGCCACTTTTGCCGATATGATGACGCTTCTCCTGGCCTTTTTCGTTCTTCTGGCCGCCATTTCCACCATCGATCCCGTCAAACTTCAGGCCATGGCCGATTCCATGAAAAAATCAGTGGGAAAGAAAATAGAGATGGAGGGAGCCATGAGCCTGGCCGATATCGAGAAGGCGGTTAAGGTGATGGTGTCGCAGGAACAGATGGAGGAAGCTGTGGAAGTGACCACCAGCACCAAGGGTGTCACCATCGGCATTTCATCGGACATCAGTTTCGAATCGGGTTCAGCGGACCTGAAACCCGGGATCATGCCCATTCTGGAAAAGATTGTTCCCACGATCGAGAATTCGTATTTCCAGGTGGCTGTTGAGGGCCATACTGACAACGTGCCCATTTCGGACAATATCCGGGTGCGGTTTCCCTCTAACTGGGAACTGTCCGGCGCCCGGGCGGCTTCGGTGGTCCGGGAATTGATCGATATGGGCGTAGAACCCACACGTCTGCAGTCGGTGGGATATGCCGAATACATTCCGAGGGATCGGCCCACGGACAGGCTCATCACGGATGAGCTTATCCTCGAGCTGAATGCAACCCCCGATCTTCAGGCCCGTAATCGCCGGGTGGAGATCACCTTTCTGGCTCCCCGGGGGGGGCCGGTGGGTAGCCACAGGGAGGAGTCGGAGCCGGAGGAGGGGGGAGAGTAAGACCTGGAGCCTAAACAAGGAGAGGTCATGAAACACAGGTTGAGGGGTATCCTTGGCGGGGGAGCCGTAGTTGCCGTTTTGGCTGTCCTCGCTGTGGGGCAGGAGTCCACGTTTCTGGCTCAGAAGCTCATGCTGGAAAACGATTTAAGGAAGCGTATTACGGGAGCTCTTGAAAAAATCCTGGACGACCACCGTTACGTCCTGGATGTGACCGTGGATTTGAAGTTCACGCCCGCCGTTCGCGAGGAAGTGACATTCGCACCCGAGGAGGTCCCGGCCCAAGTAAAACCAGCTCTCAGAGAAAAGATGGGTGCTCGGGAACAACCAGAAGAGGTGGCGGGCCGGAAGAAGTCCCGGGTGACGGGACTTCCCATTCCGGGATTTGATTTTCAGGTGGAAGAGGAACCTGCGCCAGGGCTGGAGGAACCGTCTGCTGTTGAAACCGAAAAGGAGGATGAATCCGTCCAGGAGGGACCGGCCAGAAAAGGGGCCAGAGTGATCCGCCAGTCCTATACGGACATCAGTACATCCATGCCGGTGATCAGGAAGATGGAAATCAGCTGCATTCTCCCCGAGGGGTCCTCTCCTGAGCTCATCGAGAACGTTCGACAGATTATCATGGTGGCTTCCCATTTCGACCGGAGTCGCGGGGATGTCCTGAGTGTTATGACGGCGTCGTTCAAGGAGAGAAAGGACGAGAGGACGGCGGAGGCCATCATCTTAAGAAGTATTGCGGAAAAAATTGATCAGCTTGAGGAGAGACAGGCGGAGACCGACGCTCAGGTAGTCGAGGACTGGCGCAGGGAGTTGGAACAGTGGAAACAGGAGGAATCCCGGCGCCAGGAGGAAGAACGGTCCGTCTGGCGAACCGAACTCGAAAGGCTGGAGAATGACCGCCTTCGTCGGGAATTTGAACGGGAAAAAAGAGCCATTCTGGAGCGTGATTCCCTGGAACTGGCAGCCTTAACTCAGGAAATCGATGAGTTAAGAGCCATGCTGACCACCGCCGATCTGACGCCTCAAGAGCAACAGACGGCTCAGGATCAGGTGGCGATCAAGGAGAGGAAGCGGGCTCAGATCGACTCTGTGATTGATGAGAAACTGGCTTTTCTTGAGGAGACCCGCCAGGAAATGAGGGAACTGGACAGGGCAGGAGTGAGCAATCTCCCCATTTATCTGATGAGTGCTATTTCGCTTCTGGCCGTAGCTGCCCTGGCGGCGGTGATCATTTTCAACGGCCGGAGTCGTCCCCGTTATATGGTACCCCCTCCATGGCTCATGAGGCCGCCCAGCAAAAAAAAAGTGACTAAGGAGAAAAAAGAGGATGAGGACAAGGGCGAGGGACCCAAGGCGGCGCCGCCTCCCCCACCTCCGCCCACGCCCCCGGAACCGGAAGAAGATCCCAGTGTCCTCCAGTCAGAAATCAAATCTATGCGGCAGTCCATTGTGTCCATGAGCGTGGGACAGCCCGAGACGGCCACCGATATCGTTAAAGAGTGGTTGGAAGAAGAAGCGCCCGCACCTCCCGAGGAAGCGCCGGCGGCCGTAACTCCCCCTTCCCCCGAAGAAAAGGATGAGGGGAAAAAGAAAAAGAAGAAAAAGTAGAGTCAACGCATGATTACCGATTACAATCGTTTGTCCGGCCTGGATAAGGTGGCCATCCTTTTCTCTGTACTGGGAGAAGGTCTGGCGGTGAAAGTTGTGAAGGGACTGGAAGAGGCGGACCTGCGGCGGATCCGGGCTCGCGTCCGTGAAATGGAGGCAGTGTCTACGTCGGTAAAGAAGAAGGTCGTGGACCAATTCTACCTGGCGTTCGTATCCAGGAAACTGGAGGATGAGACCGGCGGAGACACCAAACGGCCCTTTGCCTTCTTGGAAAACTTAGCCGACGAACAGCTGGGAGCCCTCCTGGAAGTGGAAGAACCGAGAATCATTGCCATGGCTCTGGCTCAGGTGCCTACCGACAGGCAGGTTTTTGTGATGGCCCGCCTGACACCGGAAACGAAGGGGCAGGTGCTTATGGAAATGGGCAACCTGGGGAATGTTCCCCTGGAGGCCGTGGTCACTGTGGCTACGGATCTGGAGAAAAAATCCCACTTCCTTCCCCGTGGTGTGGACTTCTCCCGGGGAGGGGGTAAGAACGTGGCTGATATTCTTGAGAAACTTTCCCCTGAGGAAGGAGAAAAGTTTCTGGAAGCCATCGCCCGGGAGTCTCCTGACCTGGCCAAAGAGATCAAGAGATATCACCTTACCTTCGACGACGTGTTCAGATTTCCCGACAGCCTCTTGAGGGACCTCATGAATTCGGTGGAGCTGGATACAGTGGCCTTGGCCATGAAGGGTCAATCCGAGGAGATTGTTGACCGGGTTATCAGTAACCTTCCCCAGAAGAAACAGGCCATGTACGAGCCGGTGGAACGAGCGGTTCCCAAAAGGGAGGTGGATAACGCCAGAAAAGCCATTGTGGATGCTGCCCGGCAGATGGAAAAGGACGGACGCATTAATCTGGAAGATATTCTGGGTGGCAGCGAAATGGTGGAATAGGTGTCTTTGTTCCGTCCTCGGTCAAGAAGCCTTCCCTGGGAAAGGACGGGAAGGCTTTTTCATATCTTTCCTGTGAGATTGGGAGCCCTGGGACTGATGGCAGTGGTGTCCACGGGTGTCTCCGGAAAACCTTCCCCCGTTACTCCGGGGGGAGAGGCCGGTTGGGAACGATCCCTCGCAGCCTCGTTTTCCACCCAGGGCGGAAACACCAATCTGTCCAGTTACGCCCTGGCCTTTACGGTGGATTATACGGGGGATCTCCGTGTAGCAGGCGTGGATTTCAACGACAGTGAGTTCCACGCGTTCGTCCGTCATAAACGGGGGAAACTGGACAGGTCTTTATATGAAGACGATGGGAGTGCGTCCTTGCTGTTTGACATCATGGCCCATGGCAAATTCTCCCCTTTTTTCCTTTCTTACTGGGCCTACGATTCCACCACGGGCCTCGATGAACGAATTCAGCTCGGAGCTGGAGGCAAGTACACCGTCGCCGGGGGATTCTCCCTGAGCCTTGCCTATCTGTTTGAGGTGGAGGGCTATAAGGGTGAGTCCAGAACCCGGCAGTATCGATTGTCGTTTCGACCCAAGTACAAGAGGACCTTCTCCAGCGGTGTGTCCCTTAACACCCTGGTATTCATCCAGCCCCTGGTCCTGGATCCCGGCAGATTTCTCATTGACAGCCATGTGAGTGTGACCGTTCCCACCCCGGTGAAGATACTGGCAGATGACAAGAAACTCGAGGTGACTCTGAGGTGGAGGGAACAATTCAACTCCCGTCCCCCCGGTTCGGTCCAGAAGCGGGACAGCGATCTTGACCTTGGCCTGATGATTTCGTTTTAGATCACGGGGTAGAGTAGTATGGAAAAGGAAATCCACGAGTTGAATCTGGAGGGAACCACCTTCCGGACCATCATTGAACCGTTCAGAATCAAGTCTGTGGAACCCATCCGGATCACCACCCGGGATGAGAGGGAAACGATTCTTCAACAGGCCTTCTACAATGTGTTTCTCATCCGGTCCAGGGACGTTATCATCGATCTTCTCACCGACAGCGGTACCAACGCCATGAGTTCGGACCAGTGGAGCGGAATAATGCGAGGCGATGAGACCTACGCCGGTAGTGAGAGCTATGGCCGTTTTGAGAATACGGTCAAGGATATCTTCGGATTCAAGCATGTCATTCCGACCCACCAGGGAAGAGCCGCCGAGAGGATTCTGTTTACGGTCATGTGCCGGCCGGGAGATGTGGTTCCCAACAACACCCACTTCGACACCACCCGGGCCAACGTAGAATTCCGGGGAGCGGTGGCGAAAGATCTCCCCATTGAAGAAGGGCGAGATCCCCAGAATCCCCATCCGTTCAAGGGGAACATGGACCTGGCAAAACTGGAGGCACTGATCACCCGGGAGGGGAAGGAAAAGATTCCCCTTTGCATGGTGACGATCACCAACAACTCCGGGGGAGGCCAGCCGGTGTCCATGGAGAACCTACGGGCCACGAAGACCCTGGTATCCCGGTATGGGATTCCCCTCTACCTGGACGCATGCCGGTTCGCTGAGAATGCTTATTTGATTAAGTTAAGGGAAAAAGGGTACGAGAATAAGCCGGTCAGGGAGATCGTGGCGGAAATGATGAGCTACGCCGACGGGTGCACCATGAGTGCCAAAAAGGACGGCCTGGCCAACATCGGAGGATTTCTCTGCACCAACGATGATCTTCTGGCCCGGCAGGAAAGGGACCTTCTGATTCTCACTGAAGGCTTTCCCACCTACGGGGGCATGGCGGGAAGGGACCTGGAGGCCATCGCCATCGGTCTGGAAGAGGCGATTCACGAAGATTATCTCATCTACCGGATTGCCGAAACCCAGTACTTGGGGAAACACCTGGAGGAAATAGGGTTTCCCATTGTGCAACCCCCGGGAGGTCACGCCGTATACGTGGATGCTAACGCCACGTTACCCCATATGGATCCTCTGGAATACCCCGGTCAGGCTCTGACGGCTGAACTTTACCTTGCAGGGGGGATCAGGGCGGTGGAAATTGGGTCCGTCATGTTCGGGAAGGAAGACCCGGAGACGGGAAAGGAACAACCGGCGGCCATGGAGTTGGTTCGACTTGCCATTCCCCGGCGGGTGTACACGCAGAGTCATATCGATTATGTCATTGAGGTGTGCAAGAGAGTCTGGAAACGCCGGGAATCTCTCAAAGGGTTTCGAATCACTGAACAGGCCCCGTTTCTTCGTCACTTTACCGCTAAGTTTGAACCCCTTGATTAGCCGGCGATGCCAGGTACCAGAAAAATCCATCATCTCCTGATCGCGGGTGCCTTGATTCTGACCGCGTGCACCGAGTCCCCGAGAAAGTTTCACGACCGGGCCTATGTTGCCGACACCCACAATGATGTCCTTCTGCGGGTCATGAGGGGGGAGGACATTGCCGTGAGAACTTCATCGGGGCATTCCGACGTTCCGAGGTTGGAAGAGGGGGGCGTCGACATGCAGGTGTTTTCGGTCTGGGTGGACCCGGCCACCTATGGGTCTGGCAGCTCTTTTCAAAGGGCGAACGAGATGATCGATTCTCTGGTCAGCCTTGCGGAAAGAATTCCCCAGCGGCTGGAGATTGCCCGCTCCTACGACGATCTGGAACGGCTCGAGCGGGAAGGAAAACTGGCGGCTGTCATTGGCGTTGAAGGGGGACACGCCATCGAAAACAGCCTGGAAAAGCTAAAGGTTCTTCACCAGCGGGGAATGCGCTATCTTACCGTCACCTGGAATAACTCCCTGGATTGGGCCAGCTCAGCCAAGGATGAGACAAAGGGAGATATGGGACCCTTCGCCGGACTCAATAAGTTCGGCAGGGAGGTGATCCGTTCCTGCAATGACCTGGGGGTGATGGTGGATGTGTCACACGCGGGGGAACAGACCTTCTGGGATATCATAGGGAGCACCACCCGTCCTGTTATCGCCTCCCACTCTTCCGTGTATGCCATCTGTCCCCATTTTCGCAACCTCAAAGATGACCAGCTTCAGGCCATCAAGGATAACGGCGGTGTGGTGTTTGTTAATTTTTTCCCGGGTTATCTGGACAGCACCTTCGAAGGCCGGTACCTCCAGGTGGAAAAAGCCCATCAGGAGGAACTGGATTCCCTGGCGGGGATCTATTCACGGGACTCTGAGGATTTCTGGTATGGACGGATTCAGATCCTTCGGGATGATCTTTCCACCGTGGCACCCCCCGTGGACCTCCTCATCGATCACATTGACTATATCGCAAACTTGATCGGTGTTGACCATGTTGGACTGGGATCGGATTTTGATGGGGTCTCGGTCCTGCCCCGGGGAATGGAAGACGCCACCCGGGTTCCCCTGATTACGGAAAAACTCCTCCAACGGGGTTACTCCAGGAGGGATGTAAGGAAGATCCTGGGGGAGAATTTCAAGCGTGTTTTCCGGGAGACCGTAGGGTGATCCGGGGAGTTATTCTCTGATCTGATCTGGAAGGTCGGGATACTGGCCCGCATTCTTGCGGGGGCGAACCGTGTTCTGAGCCAAACCCCACGCGGTAGCATACACGAGTTGGGTCACCTTTACCAGCTTGGTGAGATCGATCTTGTCCGGTGTGTCTGTGGGCTGGTGGTAATCCTCGTGGATACCGGCAAAGAAGAAAATCGCCGGAATGTCCCGGCTGGAGAACTGGTAATGGTCGCTCCGGTAATAATAGCGATTGGGATCATCCAGGCTGTTGTAACGATAGTTTGGGTACAGTCCCTCTATCTTCGTGGCGGCAAATTCATTAACGGCATGAAGATCGTGACTGATCATGTCCGAACCGATAACGTAGATAGAGTCGGGGGCGTTTCGTCCAACCATGTCGATGTTTAAGTCGGCGATGGTATTCTCCAGGGGAATGAGAGGATGATGGACGTAATACCGGGAGCCCAGCAACCCTTTTTCCTCGCCTGAGAGGGCCAGAAACAGGAGGCCCCTTCGGGGAGATTCAGGATTCAGGACTACAGCCTGGGCAATCTCCATCAACGCGGCGGTCCCCGAGCCATTGTCATCGGCGCCAGGCCAGATGGTTCCCTCGTCGTTCTTTCCCAGATGGTCATAATGGGCAGAGATGACCACCGTTTCGTGGGCAACCTGGGGATCGGTTCCGGGTGCGTAGGCCGCTACATTCCGGGCGATGACGCTTTCCTTGTGAACGTCCACATGGATGTGAATTCGGCGACTTTCCAGGGAAACGGAATTGGGTCTGCCCGTGTCCTCCAGGTCCAACTGGAGATCTGCCAGTGAAGTATTCATCCCGGCCAGGATGCGGTCAGCGGCGCGGGAATTGACAAAGAATACGGGAACGGGCTTTTCGGAAGACGGCAGTACCATGCTCTCCCGGGACAGCCACCGGGACCACCGCTTGAATTTTCTTGAGAATATCTCATCCTTCCTGGGGTCGGGTGCTATGAGGAGGGCTTCCGCCGCCTGGGCTTTGGCCTGTTTGACTTTTTCCCTCACGTCTGAATAATGGGTGTTCTTGTTTCCTGGTTCTCCATCCATGATCAGGACCATCTTATGGGTGACGTCCACGGAGGCATAATCATCGTAGTCGTATTCCTGTGCCGTAACACCATATCCCGCATAGACCACGGGTGCCTGGATTTCTATGGAGGTCATGAGACCTCGAGGGGAAACGAAAAAGTCCTCTCCGTACTGAAACTCCTCTCGAACCCATCCCTCGCCTTCTTCATACACCAGAGTCAGGGTGGGATCATCCCCCAGGGTGGTTTTCAGAAGCTCATAGGGATGAAAAAAGGAACCATCAGGGTTCAGGGAGGTGAGTTCCAGCCGGCGAAACTGGGCGGCGATGTATTCAGCCGCCACCTGAAGACCCCGTTGTCCTGTTCCCCGCCCTTCAGCGGCGTCGGATGCCAGGAATCCCAGATGGGCCTCGAGATCACTCTTAGTGATGGAGTTCATCCCCTGGGCGATGGCTCCGATGTCGAAAACGGGGGAAAAGTAGACCCCCGCCTGTCCGTAGAGCAAGCAGGTGAGGAAAGTGGCGTAGAGGATTCGAATTCGCAACGTCAAGAAAAGTTACGGTCGCAAGGGGTAGGAAAAAAGATTGAAGGTCAGACAAAACTTTGGCAACATTCCCTTGAAGCAAAGGAGGTTGGTATGAGAGGACTGGAAGGGAAAGTGGTGATCGTTACGGGATCGGGACAGGGAATTGGCCGGGAGACGGCCCTCCGCTTTGCCGAAGAAGGGGCAAAGGTTGTGGTGGCGGAAGTCAATCCATCAACGGGCCAGCGAGTGGCCCGAGAGCTTTCCGGTTCGGGGGCGGAAGCTCTGTTTGTTCAGGTGGACATAGCCCACAGGGACAGTGTTCGACAGATGGTTGCCGCGGTGAACAAAAGGTTTGGGCGTATCGACGTTCTGGTGAACAATGCCGGTGTCATACAAGACAGGACCCTGAAGAATATGACCGGTGACGAATTCGACCGGGTGATCCGGGTAAACCTCAAGGGAACCTTCGTTTGCACTCAGGAAGTGGTGGAAGTGATGCGTGAACAAGGATCGGGCGTCGTGTTGAATGCCACATCCGTTGTGGCCCTGTACGGAAATTTCGGTCAGACCAACTATGTGGCCAGCAAGAGTGGCATCATAGGGATGACCAGGGTGTGGGCCCGGGAGTTGGGCAAGGACGGCATCCGGGTGAACGCCGTGGCTCCCGGTTTTATCATGACGGACATGCTAAAGGACATCCCGAAGGATGTGTTGAACGAGAAGGTGGACAAGATCCCCTTAAGGCGGATGGGCCATCCTGAAGAGGTGGCGGCCGTCTACTGCTTCCTGGCCAGTGAGGATGCCGGCTACATCACCGGTGCCGTCTTAAGTGTAGACGGCGGCGTGGTGGTGTAAAACCGTCGGCAGCGGGCAGTGGCAGTTAACAGTAAGAGATGAGAATCCAGCTATCAGCCGTCACGCGTTAAGGCGCGACGAATTACGCATTCCGTTCTCAATGATCACTTCTGAATAATCAATTCCCTGTGTTCTCTATGGGTCAAGTTTCCCTGATGGCGGCCTGGGCGGCGGCCAGCCGGGCAATGGGGATCCGAAAGGGAGAACAACTCACGTAGTCCAGTCCCACCCGGTGACAGAATTCGATGGAGTCGGGATCTCCCCCATGCTCACCGCAGATACCCACTTTTAGGTCGTTTCGAGCGGACCGACCCTTCTTTACCCCGATCTCAACCAGCTGTCCCACACCGGTCTGGTCCAGGGACTGGAAGGGATCATCCGGCAAGATCTTGTGGGAGAGGTAATCAGGCAGGAAACCGCCGATATCATCCCGGGAAAAGCCGAATGTGGTCTGGGTGAGATCGTTGGTACCGAATGAGAAGAACTCGGCATCCCTGGCAATTTCATCGGCGGTGAGGGCGGCCCGGGGGACTTCAATCATGGTGCCCACCTGATAATCAAGAGTCACTCCTGTCTCATCCATGACGCTTTGAGCCACCTTTCGGATAATGGATTCCTGGTTCTTAAACTCCTGGGCAGTACCCACCAGAGGGACCATGACTTCAGGGACCGCCTTCAGGTTATCCCTGGAGAGCTCCACCGCTGCTTCGAAGATGGCCCTGGCCTGCATTTCGGTGATCTCAGGATAGGTGATCCCCAACCGGCAGCCGCGGTGCCCCAGCATGGGATTGACTTCATGGAGAGACTCAATCCGGGCTCGCAGTTTATCTGTGTCGACCTTCAAATCCCGGGCCAGTTCGGAGATTTGCTCATCGGCGAGACTGACGAATTCGTGCAGGGGAGGATCCAAGAGGCGGATGGTTACCGGAAATCCATCCATGGCCCTGAATAGGTCGACAAAATCCTGGCGTTGGTAGGGCAGTAATTTCATAACTGCCTTCCGGCGGTCTTCCTCTGTCTGGGCGATAATCATCTCTCTCATGGTTCTGATTCGCTCAGGGTCAAAGAACATATGCTCCGTGCGACAGAGGCCGATGCCCCCCGCTCCAAACATCCGGGCCTGTTCGGCATCTCGTATCGTGTCGGCATTCGCCCGGATGCCCAGGGTTCGGACCTCGTCCGCCAGGTCCATGAGTCTGGTAAAGTACTCGTTATTCAGGGGATCAGCGGGGATGAGCGGCAGTTGACCCTGGTAGACGTTGCCTTTCGTGCCGTTCAGGGTGATCCAGTCACCCTCGCGGAGGGTCTGTCCATTCACCCAGGCCGTCTTATTTTTCCGGTCAATACGGAGGGCTGAGCATCCCACGATGCAGCATTTTCCCCACCCTCTGGCCACCAGGGCGGCGTGACTTGTCATGCCCCCTCTTGCAGTGAGAATAGCCTGGGAAGCATGCATGCCGTGAACATCTTCAGGGGAGGTTTCATTCCGGACCAGGACCACCTTTTTCCCCTCTTGGGACCAGGCTTCGGCATCGTCGGCGGTGAAAACAATCTGTCCCACCGCACCCCCGGGTCCAGCCGGAAGGCCATGGGCCAGGGGTCCGGCGGTTTGTTCCTCCTTTGGATCAACCATGGGATGGAGGAGTTCATCCAGCTGGGTGGGTCTGACACGCATAAGGGCTTCCTCTTTGGTAATCAACCCCTCCTCCAACATCTCCACAGCCATACGGATGGCGGCCGCGCCGTTGCGCTTCCCCACCCGGGTCTGAAGCATCCACAATCTGCCGTCTTCTATGGTGAATTCAATGTCCTGCATGTCCCGGTAATGGGTGTCCAGCTTCTCCTGGATGGCATTGAGCTGGTCGTAAACCTCAGGCATGGCCTCCTCAAGGGAAGGGAGATCGTCGTTTTCTCCTGTTTTGCCCTGAATGTTTATGGGATTGGGAGTCCGGATACCGGCCACCACATCCTCTCCCTGCGCATTGGGAAGCCATTCTCCATAGAACACCTTCTCCCCCGTTGCCGGATTCCGGGTAAAGGCCACTCCTGTGGCACTGGTGTCCCCGGTGTTTCCGAACACCATGGCTTGAACATTCACGGCCGTCCCCATTTTGTCCGGAAGCCTTTCAATGCGCCTGTAGGCCACGGCCCGTTTTCCGTTCCAGGAGTGAAACACGGCACCGATGGCTCCCCATAACTGTTCGTGAGGATCGTCAGGGAACGGCTTCCCCAGGGTTTGTCTTATGGTTTCTTTGAAGGCTTCGGACAGTATCTTCCAGTCATCGGCGTCCAATTCCGTGTCTAAACTGATCCCTTTTTCGTTTTTTCGTTCATCAATGAGGTCCTCGAGTCTCTCCCGGATCCCAACCTCGTTTGGTGATGCCTTTCCCCGTGGTGGTCCCTGCAACCCTCCCTTTTCCATCACCACATCAGAATACATCATGATCAGGCGCCGGTAGGCATCGTAGGCAAACCTGGGATTCCCGGTTCTCTCGATCAGCGCGGAAAGGGTTGTGGCCGTAAGTCCCACGTTCAGGACGGTTTCCATCATCCCTGGCATGGAGACGGCCGCCCCTGACCGTACCGAGACCAGAAGGGGATTCTTAGGGTCCCCAAACTGTTGCCCCATGATGGTTTCCACCTTGAGAAGGTTTGCTTTCACCTCTAGACTAAGTTCGTCCGGATAGTGCCTCTCGTGTTCATAAAAGTAGGTACACACCTCGGTAGTGATGGTAAAACCGGGGGGAACCGGGATTCCCAGATTGGTCATTTCGGCGATGTTGGCACCCTTTCCGCCAAGGAGATCCCTCATCTCAGCACTGCCGTCAGCCTTTCCGTCACCAAAAAAGAAAACGTGTTTCATAGTGTCAGTCTCCTCAAAACAGACCTCAATTTAGAGACGTCTACCAGCACATTCAAACCGTATTTGGGTTGATTTTATGACGGGGGCAGGGTACCATTGAAAAGTCTAGGAGTGCAGGCCCTGCACTCCTAAGCCGGGAGAAAGCCATGTCAGAAATCTTGTGGACACCGTCACGGGAACAGGTGGTCCGTACCCAGATGGACGCGTTCCGTCGTTTTGTCAACAAGACGTACGACCGTGACTTGAAAGACTATTTTGATCTGTATGAGTGGTCGGTATCGGAAATCCCGGATTTCTGGGCCGCGGTGTGGGAATTCATGGACATCATTCATTCCAGGTCCTACCGCCAGGTGGTGGATGATCCCTCCAGGATGCCCGGTGCCCGGTGGTTTTCCGGTTCCCGGCTGAACTTTGCCGAAAACCTGCTTCGTTACCGCGACGACAGACCCGCACTGGTGTTTCAGGGTGAAGGGCAACCCGTACGGACCCTCACGTACGCAGACCTCTACCGGGAGGTGGCCAGACTGGCCCGGGCCCTCCGGGAAGAAGGGATATCCGAGGGGGACCGGGTGGCCGGTTTCATGCCTAATATGCCAGAAACGGTTGTGGGACTCTTGGCCACAGCCTCATTGGGCGCTGTTTGGAGTTCATCCTCCCCCGATTTTGGGATCCAGGGCGTTCTAGACCGGTTCATGCAGATTGAACCCAGGGTCCTCCTTTCGGCAAATGGGTACTTTTACAACGGGAAGGTCTTCGATTCCCTTTCGAAACTTGAAGGCATCCTCCATGAACTTTCCAGTGTTCAGAAGGTGATTGTGGTACCCTATACCGAGCCTGAGCCCGACATTTCCGGAATTTCCAGGTCTATCATGTACGAAGAGTTTGTGGGATCGGCGGATTCCCCCGATCTCGTGTTTGAGCAGCTTCGGTTTGATCATCCCCTGACCATCATGTATTCCTCCGGAACGACGGGTCTGCCCAAGTCCATGGTTCACGGTGCCGGCGGTACACTCCTTCAACATCTCAAGGAGCTGAGATTGCACACGGATCTGACTCGTGAAGATACCATCTTTTACTTCACCACATGCGGATGGATGATGTGGAACTGGCTCATCAGTTCGCTGGCCGTGGGCGCTACCATTGTCCTGTATGATGGATCGCCCTTTTACCCGGACCCGGGTGCCCTATGGCGTATGGCCCAGGATCTGAGAATCACGGTTTTTGGTACCAGCGCCAAGTTCATCGGCGCCTCCCGCGCTGCCGGGTCAAAACCGAAAAAGGAGTTTAACCTGAACCGGTTGAGAGCCATCCTGTCTACAGGGTCCCCCCTGGTCGAAGAAGGTTTTGACTATGTCTACAGGGATATCAAAGAGGACGTTCTTCTGGCCTCCATTTCTGGCGGGACCGATATCGTTTCCTGCTTTGCCCTGGGCAATCCCACCCTACCGGTCTACAGGGGAGAGTTGCAGTGCCGGGGCCTGGGCATGAAGGTGGCTTCTTTTGATGACAAAGGCAGGTCCCACGTTAGCAGAAAAGGGGAGCTGGTCTGCGAGGCCCCTTTTCCCTCCATGCCCGTATATTTCTGGAACGATCCGGACGGGTCGAAATACCAGCATGCGTACTTCGATGTCTATCCCGGGGTATGGAGTCATGGGGACTACATCACCATCAACGATCACGGCGGTGTCAGGATTCTTGGCCGAAGCGACGCCACCCTGAATCCGGGAGGGGTTCGCATAGGAACGGCTGAGATCTACCGGGTTGTTGAGATGCTGCCGGAGGTGGAAGACAGCCTGGTGGTGGGCCAGGAATGGGACGGAGATGAGCGGGTTATTCTATTCCTCAGACTGTCCGGTGGGCATCAACTGACCGACGATTTGATCCACAAGGTCAGGTCGAACATCCGTGAACAGTGTTCCCCCAGGCATGTGCCGGCCAAGGTACTGTCCATAGAAGATATTCCCTACACCATAAATGGAAAGAAAGTCGAGATCGCGGTGAAAAAGATCATCGATGGGGACGAGGCCCTGAACCGGGATGCCCTGGCCAACCCGGACTCCCTGGATCTGTATAAGGATATCCCCGAGCTAAACAGTTAGTCGCGATCCAACCACTTCCAGCCATAGGGGAGCAGAACGGACGCCAGGCCGATCTTGACGATATCGCCCGGGATAAAGGGAAGGAGTCCCACGGCAAAGACGTCCAGGGAGCGGGTGTACAGACCCAACCAGGCCAGCCCCGCGGCGAAGATGGTCAGATTCCCCAGGACCATGGCCAGGACTGTGGTTCCCGGTTTTCTATCCCAGCCACGTTCAGCCAGAAATCCCGTGAGGTAAGCACCTCCGACAAAACCGACCAGGTATCCCCCCGTAGGTCCCAAAAGATGGGCCAGTCCGGATGCTCCGCCAGCGAAAAAAGGAAGTCCCACAGCTCCCTGCCCCAGGTAGGCCAAAACGCTGAACGTCCCCCGTACGCGGCCCAGCATGGCTCCGGCAAGAAGAACCCCAAAAGTTTGACCCGTGATGGGAACGGGGGTGTAGGGGAGGGGAATCCGGATCTGTGACAGAAGGGCGATGAACAGGGATCCCCCTGCCACAAGAGTGACATCATAGATCCGTGCCTGACTCCTCAAGGAAGGTCGAAGAACGTCAGCGTACGTCATCACGAATGTTATCCTCTCCTAATGTCTGAAACAGCGTGTGCTGGTGAAAACCATGGCGATTCCATGTTCATTGCAGGCCTGGATCACCTCCTGGTCCCGGACGGATCCACCCGGCTGGATGACGGCCCGAATGCCGGTGGTGGCTATGCGGTCGATGCTGTCGCGGAAAGGGAAAAATGCGTCGGAGGCCAGAACCGTGTCCCCGATCCGGTTCCCCGATTTCCTCACAGCGATGTCCACGGCGTCAATGCGGGATACCTGGCCCGAGCCGATCCCAACGGTGGTATGATTTTTCGCCGTCAAGATGGCGTTTGATTTCACGTATGTAAGGACTTTCCAGGCAAACAGCATGTCGTCGATCTGTTCGTCCCCCGGCTTCGCCTCGGTTACTGAATTCAAGTGTTCACGTGTCACGGTGTTCACGTTTTTTTCCTGCAGCAAGAGGCCTCCGGCCACCTGTCTGAATTCCAGTCCTGCTCGTGAACCTGTGATCTCACCTACTTCCAGAACCCTCAGATTCTTTTTCTTGCCAAAGATTTCCCGTGCTTCCGGTTCATAGCCGGGGGCGAGGACAATCTCGATGAAGATTTTCCTGAGGTACTCAGCGATCTCCCGGGTGCATAGGCGGTTCAGCGCCACGATGCCTCCAAAGGCAGACAGGGAATCGGCCTCGAAGGCCCGTATGAAACAGTCGGTAATATCGCGACCAGAGGCGGCACCGCAGGGATTGGCATGCTTTACCACCACACAGGCAGGCTCTGAGAACTCCTGGACGCAGGCCAGGGCACCATCGGCATCCATAATGTTGTTATAGGACAGCTTTTTCCCCTGATGGATTCTTGCCTTCAGAATGGAGGGATCCTTGAACTGAGGATCCGCGTAGGCGGATGCCTGCTGGTGCGGGTTCTCCCCGTACCGTAGGTGGGAATGTCTGTCGAAGGTGAGCGTCAGGGAGTCCCCCATAGGGGTGTCATGGAGATAGTTGTGGATGAGAGTATCGTAGCGGGCCGTATGACCGAAGGCCTTAGCCGACAGCCGCTTCCGGGTCGAATAGGTGAGGCCCCCCTCTTTATTCAATTCCTCAACCAGGAGGGGATAGTCCGCGGGATCCACTACCACACCAACCCATCCCACGTTCTTGGCGGCGCTCCGGATCATGGCCGGTCCACCGATATCGATGTCTTCGAGGACCTCGTCCAGGGGAATGTCGTCTCTTAGTATGGTCCTGTCAAAGGGGTAGAGGTTACATACCACGAGGTCGATCCAGGGTATGCCCTGTTCTTGGGCAGAAGATTCGTGGCTATCCCGGAGTCCGAGGATGCCTCCGTGGATATTGGGGTGGAGGGTCTTTACCCGGCCGTCCATGATTTCCGGTGAGCCGGTGACCTCCGACACTCCGGTAGTGGGGATTCCGGCTTCTGTTAGTACTTTGGCCGTTCCCCCGGTTGAGATGATACGGACGCCCAAGCGGGTCAGCTCTTCTGCGAGTCCGACAATCCCCGACTTGTTGAAAACGGAGATTAAGGCACGTCGGATGGGAATAATCTCTTCGTTCATAACGGTGCTATGATCCTCACTCCTGTCCCCCTGAGCTTGACGAAGGGTGACCACGCCAAAACCCACCTTTCCTGTCATGCTTCGTCAAGCTCAGCATGACAGGGGGTTCACCGGAGTTCACTGTTTGTGGTTATGCATGAATCTGGGGGAGCTTTCCTTTCTGAATGAGTTCGATGGCCTCGATGAAGGCCTTTCCCTCCAGAGCCTGGACCTTCTGTTTAAGCGATTCCGGAGTATCGTCTTTTTCCACCCGACACTGTTTTTGTACAACGATGGGTCCGGCGTCAACGTCTTCAGTCACGAAATGAATGGTGCATCCCGTTTCTTTCACACCTGCTTTCAGCACTTCCTCGTGAACGTTCATGTCCATACCGCCCGCGAAGGCCGGCAACAGCGAAGGGTGGACGTTCATGACCCGGTTGCGCCACTGAAGACAAAACCAGGCCGAAAGGATACGCATGAATCCGATGAGGAGTACGAGCTGTACACCCCGTTCTTTGAATTCCCGGGAAACTTCGGAATCGAATTCTTCCCTCGATTTGTTTTTGTGGCTGATAAAAAGAGCATCGATGCCATGATCGCGGGCCCGTTGAAGGATGAAAGCTTTCTTCCGGTTACTGATGACCACTTCCACGGAGGCGTTAAGCTGTCCATGGTTGATGGCATCGAGAATAGCCTGTAGGTCTGTCCCTTTGGTTGAGCCAAGGATTCCGAGTTTGATCGTTTTCATGCCTGCCGACCCCCGGTTTTTCTGTATTGGCTGTCGTTATGAATATTCAAATCCTCCGGAGTTCATAACAACCCAATCGTCTTCCGGTAGCACATGCAATTGGCGTTGTCGTTCTTGTGGTCGATGAAGGAAATCTTCTCTATGTTACGATACGCTTTTTCCCGGGCCTCTTCCAGGGAACGATCTCCCGCCACCACATGCAATACCCTGCCACCGTAGGTGACCAGACCCTTTCCCGGATTCTCATCCACCCCTGCGTAGTAGATGGCCATGCCCCGCTCGATCCTGTCCAGTCCCTCAATCCTGTGTCCCCTGCCGTACCGTCCGGGATAGCCCTTGTTCCAACCTCTGGAGGCCCGGGAACGACCCTCCATGGCGATGACATCCACGTAGTACTGATCGTTCCAGACCTGTTTTATGGTGTCCAGCAACCCATCGCAGACAGCCATGCTGATTTCAAACAGATCGGTACTCAGTTTCCGGGCGAGAACCTCCCATTCGGGATCACCGTGCCTGACGTTGATTTCAAACACCTCCAGATTGTCATAAGGATCCAGATTCAATCCCCAGTACAGAACCCCTTTGTACTTCCATCCCAGCTCATTGTACACCGCGTTCACCGTGGGATTGACGATTTCCTTGATGATTCTGTTCACCAGCCAGGGACTGACCAATCTGTGGGGGCAGTAGCATCCCGTTCCCCCAGTGTTCAAGTTGCCGCCGAACCGCTCGATGGTTTCTTTGTCATCGGGATCGAAAGCCGCCTTATAATCCTGGGCGAACATTCTAAGAGGCATGACACGCTCTCCGTCCAGGTAGGCGAAGAAGGAGATTTCCGTGCCGTACTTCCTTTCTTCAACAACAACCCGATTTCCTGAATCCCCAAAGGCTCTTTCCACCATGATCCTGGTTATGGCAGCTTCCGCATCGGATACGTCATCGCACACGATGGCCCCCTTTCCCGCTGCCAGGCCGTTAGCTTTGACCACAACCTGATAGCCGATATTGCGGACGTACTCGGTTGCTTTTTGTGGATCGTCAAACACGGCATACTCGGGTTTGGGAACACCGATTTTCACCAGGAGATCATCGGTAAAGGCCCGGTCGCTCTCCAGCCTGACGTATTCCTTTTTAGGGCCTACGGTCTTTATTCCCCTTTCGGCCAGGATATCGATGAGCCCCTGTTCCAGGGGAGTCTCAGAGCCCACGTCCACCAGGTCCACCTTGTTCTTGAGACAAAAGTCTGTGATTTCGCCAAAATCTGTGACGGGGACCAGCTCAATGAGTCCCCGTTTGCCTTTGGGGGTGTAAAGGACGCCCGGGTTCCCCGGCGCGAAGTACACTTTGTCTACGTGTTGACTTTCCCCGTAGGTGTCACACAGACAGTGGTCCCTGCCGCCGGAGCCGTAAACCAGCACCTTCATTTTTTCACCACCGGGACACGGAGACACTGATCATGACTTATAGTCATAACACCCTTCTGACAATACCGTCCTTCAGCGCCGGCTCATGGAAGTTAAGCAAAAGTCCAACTCGTATTTGTTTTAGCTTCATATAGGTCAATAGCTGGGCCTCGTGAACAGGCAAGACTGTTTGCACGGCTTTCAATTCAACAATTACTTTATCTTCAACGATCACGTCAATTCTATAGCCTATATCCAATGCGATGTTCTTGTATTTCACTGGGAGAATTATCTGTCGTGCGAATCTTAGTCTCCTTAGATCGAGTTCGTGACAAAAGCACTCCTCATATGCAGATTCCAGTAATCCCGGTCCCTGCGCCCTATGAACTTCGATTGCGGCGGAGATTATCTGCTCTGTTAGTTCTTCTTCAATGAGTCTCACTTTCTCCGTGTCTCAGTGTCTTTGTGGTTCAGGTGTTATTCCGTTCCCGGTTTCTCTTTTCTTCCATCTCCACCATTTTCGCCTCGTCCACGTCCCCGGTGACGTACCATCCGTCCAGGCAGGCCATGCAGGGCCGGTCGATGTCGTGTTTCCCCTTTCGGGTGACGGCTTCTTGGAGGTCCTCCAGCGTCTGGTACAGCAGTTTGTCGGCACCGATGTGGGCCTGAATCTCATCTTCCGACATTCGGTGAGCGATCAATTCCGACCGAGTGGGCATATCCACTCCGTAGAAACATGGGTTTCTGATCGGTGGACACGTGGAGGCAAAGTAGATTTCCGTGGCGCCGAATTCCCTGACCATTTTGACAATCTCCTTGCTGGTATTGCCTCGGACGATACTGTCATCCACGATGAGGACGGTCTTGTCTTTGATTTCTGTCTCCTGGGGGACGAGTTTGTACCGCACGGACCGTTTACGTTCCTCCTGGCCAGGCATGATGAAAGTGCGTCCGATGAAAGGATTCTTGTACAGTCCCTCGGAATACCGAACCCCCAGTTCGTTGGCGAAGGAAAGGGCCGCCGTATTGGCGGTGGACGGGGCGGGAATGACGATATCGGGGAGAACCCCGGGAAACCTCTCCTTCCACTTGCGAGCCAGGTTTTGTCCCATGCGGAGGCGGGCCCGGTAGACACTCACATCGTTCATCATGGTATCGGGCCGGGCGAAATAAACGTATTCGAACACGCACGGGGTGAACTGTGCCTCAGCCAGGATGCGGCTGTGGTAGGATCCGTCCTCGCTGATGAATACCACTTGTCCGGGTGCCACGTGCCCTCTTATCTTGAAACCGAGGGCATAGAACATGGTGGTTTCGGAAGCGAAAATGAAGTCGATGGTGCCGTCGGGATTCTCCCTTTCCCCCCGGGCGAGGGGTCGGATGCCGTGGGGATCCCTGAAGACCACCATCCCCTTGCCGATGATCATGGCGACGGTGGAATAGGATCCGCTTGTTTCGTTGAAGACGGTCTTGGTAGCCCGGCAGACGTGCTCGAAGAAATCACCTCCGTCGTCACTGGAGGCCGAATCATCGAGGGCGTGAGCAAACAGATGCATCACGGCCTCCGTGTCACTGGTGGAATTCACGTAGCGCTGGTGCTCCTGGGCAAGCTTCACCACCAGATCGCCATGATTGACTATGTTTCCGTTGTGGGCCATGGCGATCCCGTAAGGAACGCCGGTCCAGAATGGTTGGGCTTCCTCCATGCTGAACCCCCCTGACGTAGGATACCGAGTATGGCCCACGCCCACCGTTCCCTGCAGCCGGAGCATATTGGCCTCATCAAAGATATCCCGGACGAGCCCCACACCCTTTTTGGAGTGAAATCGCGTGTCGTACGTCATAATACCGGCGGCATCCTGGCCCCTGTGCTGAAGATGAATAAGGCTCTCGTACAATTCAGCGGCCACGGGCCGGTGGGAAATAATGCCGACGACGCCGCACATGTTAGAGTGCGTCCACCACTTTGGACGCCAGGCCGGTATAAGTCTCGGGGGTGAGGGACAGTAGCATTCGTTTGTCTTCTTCGGGCAGGTCGAGATCTTCAATGAAGGCCGTCATGCTTTCCCGGGATACCGTTTTGCCCCGGGTAAGAGACCTTAGTCGTTCGTACGGATCGTCCTCGCCCCGTTTCCTCAGGATGGTCTGAACGGCTTCGGCCAGGATCTCCCAGTGGCTGTTGAGTTCCCGGCGTATCTGGTCTTCATCCGCCTCCACTGTTTCCAGGCCTTTGAGGATGTTTTTCACGGCCAGGAGGGAGTGGGCAATGGCCACCCCCTGATTCCGGATTACGGTGCTGCCGGAAAGATCCCGCTGTAACCGGGAAACGGGCAGCGTCTGAGCCAGGTGGGAGCAGTAGGCTACGGCGAGTCCCGCGTTGCCTTCGGCGTTTTCAAAATGGATGGGGTTCACCTTGTGGGGCATGGTGGAAGATCCCACCTCTCCTTCCCGGGGCTTGAGCCGGAAAGTTCCCCGGCTGATGTACAACCACAGGTCCCGGGACAGGTCGATCAGAATGGTGTTGACCCGGGTCATCATATGGCAGCTTTCCGCCAGGGAATCGTGGGTCGAAATCTGGGTGGTGAAAAGGGTGGGTTCCAGATTAAGGGAAGAGACGAAGCGCCGGGTGAATCGGAACCAGTGTACGCGGGGATAGCCTGCGGTATGGGCACTCCAGGTACCCGAGGCTCCCGACAGTTTTCCTTCGAGAGTGTGGGAACTCAGTTGACCCAGTTGTCGGTCCAGGCGGTGGTGAAACACGGCAAATTCCTTTCCCAGCGAAGTAGGGGTGGCGGGCTGACCGTGGGTAAGGGCCAGGATTGACAGGTCTTTGTACCGGCGGGCGAGGGCCTTCAGCCGGTCGTGCAGTCGTTCCAGATGGGGGATATAGACTTTAGAAAGGGCCTCCTGCCACATCAGACCGTAGGCCAGATTGTTGATGTCTTCGGAAGTGAGAGCGTAATGTATCCAGGGTCCGTATTTGCCCAATTCCAAGCGTGTAAGCTTTCTCCGGAGAAAGTATTCCACCGCTTTGACGTCGTGGCCGATCCGGTCTTCTGTTTTCTTGATGGCCTGAAAGTCCCCCGGGGAGAATTCCAGGAACAGGGATCGAAGGCGTTTCCGTTCCCCTGACTGTAGAGGTGGCAGTTCAGCGATCCCTTTCTCCTCCGTGAGGGCAATCAGGTATTCAATCTCAACCCGCACCCGGGTGCGGTTCAGGGCAAATTCCGAGACGTACGGAATGAGTTCCTCGAGTTCCTTCCTGTACCGATCGTCCAGGGGGGATATGTTGTACTTTTCAACCACGGAGGTCACAGAGGTTGCCTACTGTTTGGATGAATAAGGTTTTCGACCCCAGCATGCAGAGAGGTTTTGGTGAACCACGTGATATTCTTGGGTTATTCCTTCTGACGAATACTAATTCTCTGTGTCCTCTGCAGCTAAAGAAAGGATCCGTTTCACGGCCAGGGCACAGTTCCCCGGATCCAGGATGGTGAGAACCGGAGTTTCGCTGGGCATCTGAAGGGTTGATTGGATGTTGACCATCATATCCACCCGGTCTCGGAACGGAGGACAGGCAAGGGTGGGGAAAGAAGCATTGGCTGCCACGAATCCCGACAGGGCGTTGGAGCGGCCGGCGATGGTGACGTAGACCAGGGATTTTTCCGTCTCGTATGACTGGAGGATTTCCATAAGTTTTTTGGGTTGTTTGTGGGCGGAGGCTACATGTGTATCATTGGGGATACCGTATGAGTCCAGTTTCTCGGTGATCTTTTGGGCGTGGGCCTCGTCTGACGACGAGCCAAGAATAAGAACAGCCTTCATTGCATGGTCAGGGTTCTTACATCCCCCCGACCCCCTTCAAAGGGGGACGTATGGCGCGGGTTGTAAGAAACAATTTGACTTCTCATACCGGCATTCAACCCGAGGACAGGTACGATGAAAGGTTTTTTTCGATGCGTTCGGTAATCGGAAAACCCCGGTCCGGGAAGGAAAATGGTCTTCCCGTAATCATTTCGTACAGTTGAATATAGCGTCTCGACAGCTCAATCACGAGGTCTTCCGGCGGTTCGGGCAGGGTTTTGTCCCGGTATGGATCGCAGTGGTCCACGAACCAGAGGCGAAGAAACTCCTTATCGATATTCTCCGGTTCCTCCCCCCTGGAGAATCTTGCCTCATAGGAATCGGCCAGCCAGTACCGGCTGGAATCGGGGGTGTGAATCTCATCCACCAACAGGATGTTCCCGTCCGGATCCTTGCCGAATTCGTACTTGGTGTCCACCAGAATAAGATCGTGGTTTCTCGCAGTCCTCTGACCGAAGTCAAAAAGAGCCATAGCAGCGTCACTGGCCAGGGACCAATCCGCTTCCTCCATGAGTCCCTCCTTCAGGATCTCCCGGGGCGACACGGGCCGGTCGTGGTGGAGAGCCTTGGTGGTGGGAGTGAGAAGAGGCTGCCTGAGTTTCTCATTTTTCCGGAGACCTTCAGGGAGAGCGTTGCCACAATAGGTACGGGCCCCCCTCTCATAGTGGGTCCACAGAGAGGTGTTCGTGGTGCCCGTGATGTAGCCTCGAACCACGAATTCAACGGGGAATACTTCGCACGTCCTCGCTACGGTAACATTGGGATCGGGAACATCCAGAACGTGATTGCCGATGATGTCCCTGGTTCGCTCGAACCACCATACGCTGGTCTCGTTGAGAACCTGTCCTTTGAAGGGGATAGCAGCCAGGATTCGATCGAAAGCGCTCTGTCTGTCCGTGGTGATGAGAAACAGGGTGTCTCCGGACCCGTACCGGTCCCTTACCTTGCCTGAGTGTTTCGTCCCCAGGGGGAAATCGGTCTGTGTCAAGCAATTATCGAGATTGTCCTTGATGATCGTGCGGACCTGATCCATCGTCTAACCGTAGCGATAGCAAAGGTGTGAGAAAGGGTTGAAAAGAATATGGGTGTCCAGGACGCGTCGCAATACTTCATCGGGATTGCCGGTCTGTGGAGTAAGAGTCCAGAGGACTCCCTTGTTGATAGCATGGATGCCGTTCATGTGAAACCGGTGCCTTAGCGTTTCCAGCTTTTGCCGACCCACAAAGTCGTCCCGGTAGCGAACCAGGAGAGAGACGGAACCGGGCTTCCCGGTGAACGTGACGACCCTTTCCTTGTTGGAATTGAGCAGCTCCCCCGTGTCTTCTATCTGCTTAAGAAGCCCGTTCCTGGGACCGCCCTTCATCTCAATTTCCCAGTGAGTCTGCCGGAAAACAGTGACAGGGATGTTCAGCTGGCTGAGGGCAGTCTCCACCGAGACGGCCTCGTGATCCGTAATGATAAGGTCCACCAGAAGTTCCCGGGCGTTGTCACGGGGTTCATAGGGAGCCAGCGAGAATCTCGGAGGCCGAAAGGCAAGACTCTTGGGTGGTATTCTTCTATCGTCTCTGATACTGCCTCTCATGGAGGAAAAGATGACATCTCCCTGGAACGTCCGTTCAGGATGAGGCATTATGGCGAGGACGTTACCTCCGGGGTTGCAGACTCCCGCAAGATTGTCAGCGGAGCCGTTTGGATTGACGGGGAATTCCGGAGTCACGGACCCGGTAGAATCACAATAACGGAAAACTGTTTGTCCGTTTTCTCTGAGTTCTTTCAGGAGTTCTTCAGATACCATGAATCTCCCCTCGGCATGGGCGACGGGAACGGGGAAATGGTCTCCGGGTTTCAAATTCCTGGTGAAGGCGCACCGGCGGCTGGGAACGGAAAGTTGGATATTGACCCAGGCGTTGTAGTAACCGGTGCCGAGAACATGACCCTCCTTAACCCGGCGGTTTGAGGCCAGGGCCAACCCCGGAGCGTAGTTGTTCAGTCCGGGGACCAGGCCCCCTTCCACCAGCACCTGGGCGCCGTTGCAAATGCCCAGGACCGGTTTCCCTTTCTCGCTTTCCTCCCGAATAACTGCCATGAGGGGATCCAGGGCGGCGATGATCCCGGCCCGGGACCGGTCCTCATAGGCGAACCCGCCGATGATGATATACCCATGGCATGTTCGAAGCTTCCGGGGAGGTTCGTTCCAGAAGAATTCCACGGGCTCCATTCCTGCCCGTTTGACGGCCATAATGGATTCCCGCTCGCAGTTACTGCCCGGGAACTGGATGATGGCGATACGCATCAGAGTAATTTAATCTCCCCGTTTCCCTCCACCACTCCCCCGATTTCATGAACCTGAAACGTTCGAAACTGCTCAATCACCCGGGTGATCTTTCTGATCCCCTCCGCCGGAGCGATGATGACCAGGCCGATACCCATATTGAAGGTGCGAAACATCTCCCGGAGGTCCACGTTTCCCAGCTTCCTCATCACGTCAAATACGGCAGGCCGCGACCAGTTTTCGGTGTGGATCTCAGCCCCACATCCGGGAGGAAGAATACGGGGAATGTTTTCCAGCAGCCCCCCACCCGTGATGTGAGCCATGCCCTTGAGCGGAAGACCGGCGTCCACCAGGGCCAGGACGGGTCTGGTATAGTTGAGGTGAGGTTCCAGAAGTGTTTCGCCCACCGTGGACGTCAAGCCCGGACAGTGGGAATTCACGTCAAACCTCCCCCGTTCGAAGAAAATCTTTCGGGCCAGGGAGTAGCCATTGGTATGAAGACCGCTGGAGGCCAGACCCAGGAGGGCATCACCGGGCTGGATGTTCTGCCCTCCAAGGACGAGGTTTTTCTCCACCACTCCGGTGATCACGCCCACCAGGTCGTGTTCCCCCGGACGGTAGGTGCCGGGCATTTCAGCCGTTTCTCCTCCCACCAGGGATACCCCTGCATCCCGGCAGGCCTGGGCCATTCCTGTGACTATGGCTTCGACCACATCCGGGTCCAGCCGGTCGCTGGCGATGTAGTCCATCAGAATCAGCGGTTTCGCCCCGAGTACAACAATATCGTTGCAGGTGGCACTGACCAGGTCGATCCCAAGGGTATCGTAGCGGTTCATCATCCTGGCCACGATCATTTTGGTCCCGACCCCGTCAATGCTCTGGACAAGGACCGGATGGCGGTATCCCCGGGTCAGTTCCTTCAGATCGACCATGGCTCCGAAAGATCCTATGTCGGTGAGCACGGCCGGACCGAAGGTCTCCCTTGCCATTCCGGCAATACGGCTGATGGCCACATTTGAGGCATCGATGTCCACCCCGGACGACCTGTAGTCTGTTTTCTTTGGAGGAGGTGTCATTCCAGTTTTTGCCTCAACCCCTCCAGCCACGCGTTTCTGGCCCGGGATGCGGACAGGTGAATGGATTCATTCATGGAAAGGACTGAGTCGGAGGTGGTTCGGCCGATCTTCAGGAGGGAAACACCGTAGTGGTTGAAGATTTCATTCAGGGAGTCCTGATCTTCGGTGTTGACCTCAAGGATAAATCCCCCCGTTTCCCCGAAGAGCATCCGGTCCTCCTGGATATTCCCGGGGATGTCCACCCGGCACCCTATGACATCCGGCGGCAGCACGAGAGCCAGAAGGGTCATTTCCGCCAGGGCCACGGCTATACCTCCTTCGGAGATGTCGTGACAGGAGAGCAACAACCCTTCGGAGGCGGCATCGGTGACGGCATAGATCTGTTGTTGTGCTTCGTGAAGATCAGGTTTAGGAACCCGGGCGCCCAGGGTGCCGTGAAGGGAATAGTAGACACTGCCCCCACATTCGTCTTTTCGCTCGCCCACGAGAAAGAGAAGGGAATCCACTTTCTTGAACCCGGCCGTAACGGTCCGGGAGACATCCGTCAGCTTTCCCAGGCAGCTGACGATAGGACTGGGAGGAATAGGACCCTGTTTGGATTCGTTGTAGAATGATACGTTTCCTGCGATGACGGGAACAGGGTGCCCGGGGAATTCTTTTAGATGAATGCCTTTGCAGGCATGGGCCACTCCCCGCACGGACTCTGCGAAGTCCCACATTTGATGTTCCTTTTCCGGATTGCCGAAGCACAGACAGTCTGTGACTGCCTGGGGGGTAGCGCCCACCGCTGCCACGTTACGCATGGATTCCACAACGGCATTCACCGCTCCCCAGAAAGGGTCAATCTTGCAGTACCGGGGATTGTGATCCACCGACAGGGCAATTCCCACTGGGTGAATCTCCTCCGGGTAGGAATCATCGGCGAAGGGTTGCAGGACGCCGGCATCGGCCAGGCCGGCCTCCACGACCGTCCGGCCCTGGACCTGTTTATCGTAGGTTTCAAACACAGGTGAGCGGGAAGCTACATTTTCATGGGCCAGGAGGGCCAGAAGGGTACCATCATAGTCGTCCGGTTCGGGAATATGGGGTTCTTTCCACCCGTCCCTTCTGGGAGTGAACGGACGGTCGTACAGAAATCCTTCCGTCACCTGTCTCGCCGGAGCATCCACGATGAGGGTCCCGTTGGAACGAACCCGGTACTGACCGTTGCCGGTCACCTTCCCTACCACCTGGGCTCTTGCTCCCCTGGAAACCGTGGGAAGATCGTAGGTCTCATTGTAGTGATGAAGAATCATGGGGGTGATCTCGGGGGGACTGACCCACATGAACCGTTCCTGGGTTTCAGAACACAGGACCACTGACGGATGGAGGGCATTCATGTCCACCGGGACATCGTCCAGACACACCTCAGCTCCGTACCCCCCGTTGTGGGCCAATTCCACACTAGCACAGGCGATGCCACCGGCTCCCAGATCTTTCAATCCCACCCGGGAAAAGAGTCCCCTTTCCTTGAGAAGAGCGAAAAGGTCGTAGGTCGATTTCAGAAGGTGCCTTTCCAGGAAGGCGTTCGGTTCCTGAACGGCCCCCTTCTTGGCCTGTTTTTCCTCTTCGTTGAGTTCGAGGGAGGCAAAGCTCGCCCCGCCGAAGCCGCTGTTGTCGGTGGGCTTGCCCACCAGAATCAGGTCGTACCCATCCGCGTTGACGGGCGCCCTGGACCGGATAATCTCATCCTCCCGTACGATGCCCAGAGTGACCACGGTCACCAGGCAATTCTCGTTATAGCCTTCATCAAAGTAAAGGTCTCCACCGATATTCGGAACGCCGATGGGGTTGCCATAACCGGCGATGCCGGATACGACCCCGTCATGGATCCACCGGGTTTTGGGGGAATTGATATTTCCAAACCTTAGACCGTCTGCGACGGCTATGACCGTGGCACCCATACAGGCAACGTCGCGGACGTTGCCCCCGATGCCCGTTGCCGCCCCTTCGTAAGGAACGATCTGGGAAGGGTGGTTGTGAGATTCATGACTCATGGCAATGCCGTAGCGAATCCCATCGGTGTCCTCGGCTATGGCCACAATACCGGCGTCTTCTTTGGGGCCGAGAATGACCGTGGGTCCTTCCGAGACCAGTTGTCTTAAGTGAGATCTGCTGCTCTTGTAAGAAGAGTGCTCCGAACCCTGAATGGACCACAGGACACATTCGGTCAGGGAAGGAGGCCTGCCCAGAATCTCGTTCTGAATCTTGAGAACCTCTTGCACGGTTAACGGGAGTCTGTTCCGCCGCAAAGTGATCTGAATCTCATCATCGCTGAGGGATGAAAAATCTATGGTCTCACCGGTGAAAGGCATGGGAACTAGCGGAGGATGGTCAGGTTGCGTTCGGGTCCCAGGGAGATGATGGTGACCGGGCAGACGATTTCTTGTTCAATAAACCGGATGTAGCGTTTCATCGGTGCGGGGAGGATGTCATACCCGTCCCGGCAGTATCCCCTGATGTCTTCCTTTGTCATGTCTTGCCACCCCTCAAGATCGGCGTACACGGGTATGGCTTTTCTCATCTGCCCCAGGCTCGCAGGCATCTCGGAAACAGTGTGGCCATCGATTCTGTAGGCTGTGCAAATTCTGAGGCTGGAGAATCCGCACAGGACATCCATCTTGGTGAGGGCCACCTCGGTGAGGCCGTTGAGACGTACAGCCTGGCGAAGCTGGACCAGGTCAAGACAGCCGATTCGTCTGGGTCTTCCTGTGGTGGTTCCGAATTCCTGTCCTCTTTCGCGGATAGCTGCAGCTTCACTATCCTCAAGCTCGGTGGGGAAGGGGCTGGTGCCAACGCGGGTTACGTAGGCTTTGGCCACGCCGATGATCCGGGCGGCATTTCCATAACCCACTCCCGATCCTGCGTGTATCTGTCCGGCGAGAGTGGTGGAACTTGTGGTATGAGGGTACAGCCCATGGTCTATGTCCAGGGACACCCCCTGGGCCCCTTCCATCAAGAAGGACTTTCCCGACCGGTAGGCCCTGTACAGTTCCAGCTCCGTATCGACAATGTACGGCTTCAGTCTGTCTCCATAGTCCAGGCAATCCTTCTGGATTTCCCGGAGGGTGAGGTCGAATTCTCGCTGGAAAACGCTCCGGATGATGCGGGTGTTGAATGCATAGGATTTTTCCAGTTTTTCACGGAGAATGGCGGGTTCCAGGAGATCCCCCATACGAATTCCATGCCTGTACATTTTGTCGGCGTAGACCGGGGCAATCCCCCGCAGGGTGCTCCCGGCTGCCAGATCTCCTTGAAAGCCGGTGAGACACTCATCCATAACGATGTGATAGGGCAGAATCACATGGGCCCGTTCGCTGACCTTCAGTTTGGGCTGGATGCCCCGTTCTTTTAGATGACTCATTTCTTCCAGCAGAACCCTGGGGTTCACCACCACCCCCGTCCCGATCACAGAGATGGGTCTGGAATAGAGGACACCGGAAGGGATGAGGTGCAGTTTGTACACCTCCCCGTCTGCGGTGACCGTATGGCCGGCGTTGTTTCCTCCTTGAAACCGGACCACATAATCCCGGTCGTAGGCGAAGAAATCGGTAATCTTGCCCTTTCCTTCGTCACCCCACTGGGCCCCAACCACCACTGTCAGTTGCGCTTCCTTTTGGCCGGTCATGCTTGGTCAGTGTACTCCGGGGGTGCTGGAACAGGAAAGCCGGTGACGAGGTCCCAGGTGGCTAGACCGGGATACCGGCATCGCTCCCGCGATGGAAAGAGGGGCTGTCCGAAAACGGGCAAGGCCCATGACGAAAAACCGTCAGTCGTGGCACGATATGACTTGTGTCTCTGCCGTTCTTGGAGGGTTTGAAACAATGAAGTTTACACCGAGTTCGGCAAAAGTGAAATGCGAAAAAACAGAGCCTGCGTTCTGAGGATGGAGAAGCGGTTAGCACGGACCCCCGGCTTGAGTCCGGAGTTTACGACTCAAGAGAGAGGGACGAGAATCTTCACTGGGCCCAGGGGGGAAGGGACACAGGATCGATATCAAAGATACCCAGGCCCACCGTGAACACGGTGGCTGTGATAATGGCAACGCCGATGAAATTGAGGACAATCCCCGTCTTAACCATCTCGGCCACCCGGAGCCGTTGAGTCCCAAATACGATAGCGTTGGGGGGTGTGGCTACGGGCAGCATGAATGCACAGGAGGCGGAAAGGGTAACAGGAAGCATGAGGAGAAGGGGATTCACGTGGATGGCCAAGCCCAGGGAAGCGATGATGGGTAGGATCACCTGAGCTGTGGCTGTATTTGACGTGAGTTCCGTAAGGAACGTGACCAGGAGGCAGGCCAGGGCAACAATGAAAAGGGGAGTCAAGACTCCCGCCCATTCCAGCTGATCCCCCAGCCACCGGGAAAGTCCTGTCCTCATGAATCCTTCCGCCAGGGCAAATCCCCCGCCGAACAGCAAAACGATGTTCCACGGCAGCCCAACCGCAGTTTTCCAGTTCAGGACGGTAGTCTCCGGCCGATTCTTGCTGGGGATAAGAAAAAGAATGAGGGCCATGGCGATGGCCACCGTGCCGTCGTCAACGAACCCGGGTACTGCCAACAGGGACGACCATCCCCGGATAACCGTGCCTCCAACGTTCAGATCACTCCGGGTTAACCACATGAGGGCCAGAAGAACAAAGTCGGCCAGGACGACTTTCTCCTCATAGGACATGGGCCCCAGCTTCTCACATTCGTCCTTGAACACGTCTGTCTTGATGGTAAGGGGTGTTTTCCGGAAGAAACGCAAGGTCAGGTATCCCCAGGCGATAGCGATAAGAACGATGGACGGAGGGAGGGCGAAGACAAACCATTGGGAAAAGGAAATCTGCGGCGCCTGGGGAAAGTGGGTGGCAAACATTTTCACGAAGGCCAGGTTGGGTGGAGTTCCCACCAGGGTAGCGATCCCTCCGATGGAGGAGGAATAGGCCACAGCCAGAAGGAGACCCGCGGTAAACCGGGAGACCGTTTTCCTGTCCAGAGTGTCCTCCAGCTTCATAATGACAGCCAGGGCGATGGGGATCATCATCATGGTGGTGGCGGTGTTGGAGATCCACATGGAGAGAAACCAGGTGGCGATCATGAAGCCCAGGACGATGAGGGTGGCACTGGATCCCGTCCGGGTGAGAATGGCCAGGGAGATCCGTTTGTGAAGATTCCACCGTTGCATGGCCAGGGCCACCATGAATCCCCCAACGAAGAGGAAAATGATATGGTTTACGTAGACGGGAGCCACATCTCTGCCGCTCATGATACCGGCGAGGGGAAACATCACTACGGGCAGCAGAGCGGTCATCCCCAGGGGAATCACCTCGGTGATCCACCAGACAGCCATCCAGGCCGCCACAGCGGCCATGTAGGTTACCTGCCGGTTTGAGGGATCCAGGTCAACAACAAGGATGAACAGTAGAAAAAGGAGGGGACCGGCGACCAGAGCGGAAGGGCGGTGTCTGAAGGATCGACGGGCAATCACTATCGGGCATTGAGCATTATCCTGACAGAGTCGAGACTCCCGTCGTTGTCTGCCGGGTCAAGGTTGAGAATGTGGCACATGAGCTCGTACAGATGGATGTTCTGAAAGGAGTCTACCACCAGGCCATCCTGGAAAGCGGGTCCGCTGGCAATGAACGTGGCATGCATGGATCTCAACCGGTTGTCATAACCATGGGTCCCTCCCTCATAGGGATCGGGATGGGACTCTGGGTAAGCGCGGTACGAAATAGACCACCCTTCGTCCGCCACGCAGACAAGAGGCGTGATCCTCCGGTGATTCCGGTAATGAAATCGTTCCGGGATTTCCTCCTTCCGGTATACGGCCATACTGGGATGGGCCTCATTGAGCCGGGCGTAGACGGCCTCCTCCATACCTGGGTTGGGACGGATCATGGCTACGGGGGACCAGTCCACCACCAGGACATCTTCGAGATTGATATAATCATCCAGGAAGATGACCCGGTCTGGACTCGTGGCGGTCATACCGTGATCTGATGTCACTATCATGTTCATATCATCCAGGGAATCCCTTGCCCTCAGGGTGTCCAGCAACATCCCGATGGCGGCATCCAGCTCATGGATGACCGAGTCCATACGGGGATCCTCAGGACCCACTCGGTGTCCCCAGGAGTCCGCATCGCTGAAGTACAGGGTGATGAAATCGGGACGTTCGTCGTTGGGGAGGTCAAGCCAGCGGATGACCTGTTGAATCCTCTGGGCGTTGGGAACGGATCCGTCGTAGGCATACCAGTAGGTGGGCCGGATCCCGGAGATTTCCGCTTCCGACGCGGGCCAGAAAAAAGTGGCCGCTGTCTCCCCTTGCCTCTCGGCTGTCACCCAGATGGGTTCCCCCTCATACCACCGGCTTTCCTTCACCGATTCGCTTCCCTGTCCGATCCTGTACCAGGCATCGAAAACCTCATCGTACATCGTATTGGACACAATGCCGTGGTTTTCGGGGTAAAGGCCGGTCACGATGGTGATGTGGTTAGGGAATGTCTTGGAAGGAAACACGGGGATCATCGACTCCGCTTTCACGCCGTGGTCCACCAGATAATCCATGTTTGGGGTTTCCGTCCTGTCCATGTAGTCCCACCGGAAGCCGTCCATGGATATCAAAACCAGGGGGGATACAGGAGGGACCGTTTCCAGCGTCCCACAGGACCCGAGAGTCAATCCACCGATGAGAATAAAAGTGAAGAAACAGGGAAAACGGAAGGGGTGTTTCGGAATCATCATATCTTCTACAGACCACAATCTGGAGTCTTCGTCATGAAACGAAGGATCATCCCGGGTCCCAGAAGGAACCCACTGTGTGCATCCTTCGCCATGACCAGGCCAATCATGGATGGCTCCGCAGGTACTAGATGTCCGGGGAAGATTTCATGAAGAATAGAGCTCTCGAGTGGAGATGTTTTCTGTAGATACTGAACTCCTGGCGGAGTAGTCTCATGGGCGAAAGGCAATCTACAGCGCCCCCCGCCAGGGAATCAAGCAATAAGGATCGACTACGGAGTGTAGACTTCCCCGTCGGGGTAATGAACCGGGAAACGGTCCATCAGGATAGGGTTGTACGTCAGAGCCGGAAGCTCTCTGCCCAGGTAGGGACCTCCGACGGCTCTTCCAGTGAGGATATCCCATTGGGATCCGGTCTGGATATCCGAGATCAAAAACCCCTGTTTGGGATCGAATTCAGCGGTAAAGACCAGGGACTCTCCTTCGATGGTCCGTCCCCAGGCTGTGGCAGTGCGCTGGGCTTTGTGAAAGGCTACCACAATGGGTTCGCCCCCGAACGTATCGTTGATGATGGGCGTCCTTTCCAGGGTATCAAAGGGATAAAGTTTGGCCTGATTGAGGCGGGATACCACCAGTCCGATCTGTTCCGCCCGGTAAAAACCCCGGTAGGTTCCCATGAAGCCCGTCCGGCCCAGACCCGGAAGGACGGTGGTCTGCGGATAGGTTTTCCTCCATTCCCTCCAGCTGGTGACGGTGGAAGGAATGAAGGTCAATTTGGTGCCCTTATGGGGGCCGGTCTTTGCTTCCCCGGTCACATGGACCCATTGGGACTGGGTTTGGTGGTCGTAGAATACGAAGGAGCGGTGGTACAGTCTTCCCGAATGCCCGAACGTCAGTTCTGTGTTCCCCACTCGGCGGTCATACACGATGGCCGTCTGGCAAAGGGGTCACCAGCTGACGGCAATGGGAATCCCGCCCAACGTGTCATTCCCGAGTTCATGAATCCCCATGGTACGTATGGGATAGGCCTTGGCCTCTCCACCGATGACCACTCCGATGACCGGGTCCCGGTCGTGAACGTAGCCCTTTTTCTCCGCCATGTCCGCCGCGACGAATTCAGGATGATCGAACACGGGAAAGGCGTCCCGGGGAACCACCTGGATTCCGATCTGTTCGGCTTCGTCCGGTGCCTTCCTTTTCAGCCGGTCCAGTAATCCCTGGGTCCAGCTTAAGGATGCAGAAGAGACTACGATGACAAGAATCAGGGTTTTCATGGGTATGAATCTTAAAGAAAACCGGGGAGGTTGTTCCAGGGAATTCGGCACACCTGTCGTAGAGGCTACACTTTTTGTCTGGGGCTCATTGCTGGCGGTAGATATGGACGGCGTAGGGACCGAAGGAGTCCAGGAAGGTCCCCTCTTCCACCCATACCTCCCGGTCTTCCCCCAGGACCTCGAAGGATCCGGCCCTGGTCTCGGAGAGAGTGAAGGTTACCTGGATAGGAGTCTCCCCCCTCTCCCTCACCGCCAGAATCACCGTCTTGCCCTCGAGTTTCCGGGTCAGGACGCGTACCTCCTGGGAGGAGCCATCCACCTGCTCGGAAGATTCCCCGGGGGCAAGGGCGTGGGCAAGGCTTTTTACCGTCTGGGCCGTGGAACGGATGTAGCGATCCCAGGTAGGGTCGTCAAAAGGGATGGTTCCCCCAAGCCTGGAGCCGGGGAAGTAGAAGATGCCTGAGGCCCCATGAGCCAGAGCCTGAAACGTCATGAACCGGGTCTCCAGGCTGTCAGGTCTTCGGGAATCTGCCAGGGGCTCTTTTTCTCCCAGGTCTCCCCGCTGGTAACCCTGCTGGATCATCCACACGGGCGTATCCGGGGTACCCCAGGACCGCCCCACATCCACATACCATCCAAAGTCTTCCAGGTCACTTCTGGTAATGAACCCCGGCCAGGGAAGTCCCATCCCCACGGGGTAGAAATCGAAACTGACAATGTCTGCGATCCGGGCATAGTCCGTCATGTCAGGCCAGTCCGGCGTGTCCCAGAGGTCGTCCAGCGGTGCGAAATTGATCCAGATCAGGGGACGGCTGGGATGTTGACGGATGGCGGTGGCTATCCGACCCATCAGGGAAAGGCCGATACCATGCCATACCGGTTCGTCAACCATCCAGCCCAGGAAGTGGGGCGAATCGTCCACGGCGTCTGTGGTGGCGGCAAACAGATCCTCCAAATCCGTGTCGGTTTTCTCTGCCAGGGCGGTATCCGTGGGTGCGCCGACGAAATAGTAGATGCCCAATCGGTCGCACTCCCGCCTGAGCTCGTGGATATCGGGTTGATTGGTGACAGTGCGGCCGGGCCGCACGTACTCGTAGTAGGCCACCAGGGCATCCAGACCGTATTCACGGACGTCTTCAAAGGGATTACGTCCGGTGGGGAAGGAAATATCCGGCCAGAAGTAGATTCCCGTGGGGATCAGGGGTTTTTCGTCAACAAAAAGCACCCCGTTTTCGGTGTGAACATTCTTGGGATGCCCCCGGTCCTCCGGGACCTGACAGCCTGCAGCCAGAAGAGCGGCCAGGACGATCTGGATGGCCTGGGAGCGACTCTTAACCGTCACGGCCTGGGGAAGCGGGGGCCCTTCCGGTCATGGCCAGAACGATGGAAGTGTTTTCTTTGAAACAGGTGTGCTGGCGCCGGATTGTGAAGACGAAGTGGATCATGGCCCCCATGTAGACCCCTCCGTGGACCCAGGGGGGAATGCTTCCCGTATCTGCGGCACCACCCAGGATAAAGACGGTCATCACAAGCAGCATATTGAGCAGGGTGGCGGGATACACCCTTCGTTTGATGGCCAGAGCTCTCTGGTGATATTCGGGCTTGGCCCTACCCTCGTGAACGTAATCTTTGATACTGCCCCCGGTGGCCACGAAGAAAAATATGACCAAAACCTCTGTGAGCAAATAGACGATGACCGTGATGAAGCTGAAGGCGAAATGGTCGATACCCAGGGGGTCAAGGCCAGCGTATCCCTGAATTCCTGCCACGAACAGAGCCAGGAAGGAACCCCCCGTCAGAACATATATGATGATCATGAAGACGTACATATCCCGCGTTCACGGTGTACGGAAATGGAACGTCACCACATCGCCGTCTTGGATGATGGTCTCCTTTCCGTGCGAATGGATCAGTCCCCGGTCCCGGAGGTCGGAAACGGAACCGTGGGTGAAAAGGTCTTCTGACGTATAGACCTCTGCCTTGATAAACCCCCTTTCGAAGTCGGAGTGGATCACGCCCGCAGCCTGGGCAGCCGGGGTCCCGCGTTTCACGGTCCAGGCTTGGACATGATCGGATTCGGTGGTGAAAAAAGTGATCAGATTCAGTAGGTCATAGGTTTTCTGGACCAGACGTTCCAATCCGCTGGTTTCCAGTCCCCATTCGTCCATGAAGAATTTCCGCTCTTCATCTGTATCCAGGAAGGTCAGTTCCTGTTCCAGGGTGGCGCTCAAGATGAGAACGCGTTCGTCTCTTTCTTCCGCCCACTCCACAAGAGTGAGGGTCTCGGGTTTGAGGCGGTGAGAGGTGGCGTCCTCTTCATTCTCATTGCCCACATAAAGTACGGGCTTGGCGGAGATGAGAAAGAGGTTTTCCATAAGGGACGCCTCGTTCTCGTGAACTGGGGCGTTTCTTGCGGGAACACCGTCGTTGAGATTCTCTACCAACCGGTCGAGAAGTTGTTTCTCCCGGACCGCCTCTTTGTCACTCATGCTGATCTTCTTGGAGATTCTTTCCAGACGACGGGTGACGGTCTCCAGGTCTTTCAGAATGATTTCCGTTTCCACAATGCCGATATCCCTAACAGGGTCCAGGCGAGGTGAGATATGACTGACCTGTTCGTTGGTGAAGCATCGAACCACGTGAATCACAGCATCCACCTGCCGGATCTGGGCCAGGAATTGATTGCCCAGCCCCTCTCCCCGGTGAGAGCCCTCAATGAGACCTGCGATATCCACTACCCGTAAGGAGGCCGGAATCACCTTTTTGGGTTTGAGAATCCTGGACATTTCCGTGAGCCGTGCGTCAGGGACGGGGACCACTCCCACGTTGGGCTCCACGGTGGTGAACGGGTAGGCTCCTATGGGGATCTGCATGTGGGTCAGAGCGGAAAAAAGGGTGGATTTGCCCACGTTGGGCAGGCCGACAACACCGCTCTGTAGGGGCATGGCAAGAAGAAATTAGCCCTTTCGCAGGGTGTTTCCATACGGGTTTTCTTCACCCCGAGCAATTCCTGAGACTCAAGGGTTTTTGACGGTCGGTTAACTCTTTGAGTCTGGTCGATTTTGAAATAAATTGTTCGGAAAAGAAAGGAGTAGGGGCATGAATGAATGGGTGTTGATCCTGGGGTGCTCCACGGGGCATGGGGGTGCCACCTCGAAGAAACTGGCAGAAAAAGGGTACGGAGTGATCGGTTTTCACTTGGACAGGGGAGAGATCAAGCGGCAGGCCGAGGAATTTTCGGAAGAACTGAGTGGTCTGAATGACGGCCGGACTCACTTTTTCAACATCAACGCCGCCTCAGTGGAGGTGATGGATGAGTACATCCCGAAGATTAAGAAAATCACGGGGGGACAGGCATTGAAGCTTCTCCTTCATTCCATTGCCTTCGGGACCACCACCAATTTCTTTGGAGAAAAACGGGTGACCCAGAGACAGATGGACATGACCGTCCATGTCATGGGTACCTCTTTGCTTTACTGGGTTCAGAAGTTGATGGATGCCGGGCTTCTGGTCCGAGGATCCCGCATCCTGGGCCTCACATCCGAAGGGAATGCCCTGGCCATGGATGGATACGGGCCGGTGAGTGTGGCGAAGGTGGCTTTGGAGAGCGTAACCCGACAGATCGGATGGGAGTTGGGCAAGGAAGGCATAACCGCCAATTGCATTCAGGCCGGGGTGACACCCACCCGGGCTCTGACCAAAATCAGCGATCAATGGGAAGAATGGGTGGAGAAGACAAAAATCAGGAATCCCATGGGACGTACCACTCAACCCGAGGACGTGGCCAATGTGGTATACCTCATGCTTCAACCTGAGGCCGATTTTATCAATTGCTCCATCGTTCACACAGACGGGGGTGAACACCGTTCGGGTCTGATTCTTTAGAATCCCGCCCCTCCCTCTTTTCTCGTTTTCCATTCAGGCGAACTGTCAATTGTGTGACAGATTAAGGGGTTGCCATCCTCTTAGCTTCTGTCTGCTGCTCAGACTGCTAATGTAAGCTTAAGGAGGATTCTATGAAGACCCCTATCATGACCCTAAAACGTGGGTGGAGATCCCACCGCAGGATCAGCCTCATTGCCTGGGTTGCTGTTCTGGCCATGGGGTGTGCCGGAGTTGGGCACAGCCAGGCCGGGGCCCAGCCCTCATCCAAGTCCCCGCCCCAGCCCAAGGGAGAGGTCCCGGTGGTGGGGCTTCATGCCTACACCGGGGCCCACGCCAGGTTCGAAACTCCCCCCGATCGTCTGGGAGGTCCGTTGAGGGTTAAGGTAACCCAGAGCGAAGGGAGTACCCGGTGGGTATTACCGGGGCCCCGCTTCCTGGATCCAGCCGTATTCGGAACGCCCGATTATCCGGTGGGATTTGACAAGGCACCGTTTCCCCTCCTGGGGATTCCTCTGGATTTGAGAAAGAGACGGGACGGAAAGTTCACCTTCGTTGACCATGCTACCCCGTTCAGTAACTGGCGGGAAGTGGGCGTAGGTAGTATCGATATGGAGGTGGTTGATGCCACGGCTATCGACGGTGCCCGAACGAAGGACGAGGTCCATTTTGAAGCCACCTTCGAAAGTCCCGACCAGAAACATACGTACAGGGTGACGGCAGAAAAGGCCATCCCTCATGGCATGGCCTACCCCTTCTTCGGAGGGGTGGTGACCAACCACCTGCTGCACGGAGTCACCGGAATCGGGACCCGGCTGATGCCCACGGAGTTCACCTACGTGGCGTTCTGGGCCATTGGCAACATCTACCGGGACGGGGAACTGGTGAACGAGAACCATATGGTTCATGTGATGGTGACGGAGATTGTCCGGGGAGAGGGATACGCCCTCCAATTTGACGGGGGCGTGGGAGATCCCCCTACCGGGCAGACACTCCATCTGATGGTTCCACCGTTCAAGCCCTCTCCTGAAGGACTGCAACCATCCCCCGTGAAAAGCGGTTTCATCCCTTTCCCTTTTGTCCAGAAGCACATGATGGAAGCCATGAAAAAGGCCCAGCAACTTCCAACCGGACAGCGTGAGGAGCGCCTGACCACTCTTGAGGAAGTGAAAAGCCTCATGGGTCGCACCAAAGAGCATGTGATGGAAGCCATGGAAGCGGGAAAGATGGATGGGCAGCCGTTCTTTCACGTGATGTTTGGCAATATTGAGGTAGAAACCTTATAGATGACCCTGGCCAGGGTCCTGGGGGGCCCTGGCCTTTGGTATTGCAGGCCTTTGAAACCGTGTCCAGAATCCCTCTTGTTCTTAGTTTGTTCGCCCTTCAGACGGTTTCGGGGCTGACAGGACCCGAAATCGCCTCCCCCTCGCCCGAGGGAAAAACAACCGTTGTGCTCGTGGGTATCCAGTTCCAGCCCGAGAGAATCGGGTTGGAGGTCGGGGATACCCTCGAGTTTGTCAATAAGGACAGGTTCGAGCACAACGTCTACATCGTCCGTACAGCGAACCCTAATGTGGTTCTGGTTCCCGCCGAGCCGGTGCCGGCGGGAGGATCGGTCCAGATGGTTGTGACTGAGAAAGGGCTGTATACCGTCTATTGTACCATCCACGGGGGCATGACCGCCCGCCTATCCACAACGGGAACGTTTGAACTGACGGAGGCGGAAAAAAGGGAAGCGGGAAAACTCGCCCCATCACTGCCCCCCATCGTGAAAACAGGGGAGAAACTCTTCTGGGGAGAGGCCCAATGTTACCGGTGCCACTCCATTGGAGACCTGGGGGAGGCCATCCGGGGTCCGAATCTTCGGGATATTGGCTTCCGGTCCCGGTTTCAGGCCAAGGAGGCGGGGGTGGCCTCAGGAACGGAGTATCTGGTCCAGGCCATCCTGAGCCCTGAGAGCTATGTCGTCCCCGGATACAGCCGCGACATGCCGAAGGTTTACGAGCCTCCCATGGGCCTGAGGGAAGAGCCTATCAAGGCGGTCATCGCTTATCTTCAGAGCCAGGGGGGCAAGGTAGATACCTGGGCCGTGGACATAGATAGACGCCAACTGCAGGTCCAGCCCGTCTTCAATCCCTTTCAATCGGGAGACCCCAAAAGAGGGGGGGCCGCCTTCAAGGAGGTGGGGTGCGCCAACTGTCATGCAGTGGGGTCCGAAAGGGGTGGAGTAGGACCGGAACTCACGGCCATCGGAGCCTACAGGAACTGGCAATGGTTGGCGGAATCCATCCTGGATCCCGATGCTGAAATCGGGCAGGAGTGGACCGGGGCGACGGTCTACCCCTACTGGGGAGAGACCGTTTCCGGCATGTTGAGAGCCAATACCGACAGTGTAGTGACGCTGATGATTACCGCCGACGAATTTGAAACCATTCCCAGGGATGAAATTGAACGGGTCCAGATCAGCGAAACCTCCAGTATGCCCCGAAACTACGGCGACATTCTCTCCTTCCGGCAAATCGCCGATATTGTGGTCTATTTGGAGAGCCTTAAAGGGGAGGGGAAGTAAGAGGCCTGGGCTACGACCCGGTTTCGATCTCCAGTCGTTCCAGGCTTCGCCTTTTCTTCAGTAGCTCCACCATTTCATAGGTCTCCTTGGTGGGCCACATATCAAAGGAGGTCTGGGCCTCCTTCAACGCGAAGTCATACCACCCCTTCCTGGAATAGGCGATGGCCAGGTTGTAGTGGGCCTTCATGAGGACGCTCAATTCTTCCCTTGTGAGCTCGTTCGGGTCGGTTGGGTGAAGGCGGATGGATTCCCGGTATTCGAGGATGGCATCATCAATCAGTCCCTTCTGGTAGTACCAGTTGCCGAGTTTCAGATGACGTTGCGGATTGTCCTGGCAGGAAAAAACCAGCAGGGACAGTGTTACCAGGGAAAGGAGCGTAGGCAGCCTCATAGTTGAAAATCCCGCCCGTCCCGAACTGCTTTTATCGGGGACGGTTTGTGTCGGGAATGAACCCCATTATTAAAATATAGCCAGGGAGGGATGAAAATGCACACACAATTTCCCGGACGCCTCGTGGTCACGGGATGGACTCAGGGGGTGGAAGCTCCCGCCGGACAATCCGGGGCTCCCGGGTGAAAAAGGAAAGGGAAATAATTCCCAGGACCAAAAAGACTCCGATACCTTTCAGGACCGTGGGAACGCCCACCAGGGGAATCAGGATACCGCTCAAGATGATGAAGAGAAGGACGAACGGTGCTGTGAGGCTGTCCACAAGGGCGAAGTAGATTTTCTTGTCCCTTTTGCCGGCGAATTCGTAGATGAGGCTCATGGCGGATGTCCAGAATCCTCCCTGGGCCATGCCCAGAAAAACGAAAATCAGGTACGTCTGGGTAAGTGTTTCGGCCCTGATGGCGGTAACCAGGGCCAGGAAATAGAGGGTGAAGACCATAACCAGGGCCCTCTTATGCCCGAATCTGTCCCCGATTTGACCGGTGACATAACTCCACAGCCCCCCTACGATAACCGTGATGGCGGTGAAGATCCCGGCTTCGCTCATATGAAACTGGAGTTTATCATAGCTGTAGGCGGCATAGAGGGGAATGGCGGGGTAGTTGGCGGCCAGGAGGATGCGGCTGGTGATATAGCGCCGGAAGTTGGTTTCCGAAGCCACGAGGCCACGAATCTCTTTCATAAACCGGCGGAAAGTTTTCGTCTCGGACCGGCGGACCGTGGTGGTAGTCCGGTAGGGAATAAACAAGAGGGAGGCCACGAGGATACAACCGGCATAAATCAGGAAGCCGTAGCCAAAGTTGGCGGGAAATTCAATGGGGCTGGCCAGCAGATTCTTCACGGTGAGGCCTCCTACGGAGCCTGCCAGGAAGTTGAAGGCGAAGGAGATGCCAAAGAACGATCCCCTCTTATCGGGACGGTGTGCCGTCTCCAGAAAGTCGGCCCAGATGGGGAACACGATCCCCAGCCCCAGGGTGAACAGAAGATAGCAGACGTAGTAGATGGTCCAGGCGGACGGTCCGGTGGGTTTCAGGAACGTGAAGATAAAACCGGCAAGGAACACGGCGGGGATGGGGAGACCGTGGACAGCCACCACGGCGAATTTCAGGTTGCGGATATTCTGTCCCAAAAAGGCAGTGATGATTTGAGGGGTGGCGGCGGAAATGACAAAGACTCCTGCCACGGAAGCGATCACAACGTCCGGGGCACCCAGGCCTTTCAGGAAGAGGGGAATGACGGCGTAGGTGGAATGAAAGGCCATCCCAAACCCCCAGAACATTTCGTGGACGGAATTGAGGATCAGGTTTCTCCTGTGGTCCGTTCGCGTGAGATACACTTCCCTGCTCATGGACCCCTTTTCATGTTGGTTCTGGAAAGATACACGGATGCCCCTAACAGGAGCAGGCCTCCCACCATCTGGGCCGGTTCCAGTATTCTGCCCCGAACCCCCCAATCGATGATGACCGCCGACAGGGGCCAGAAGAGTTCATAGATGGTGGCATGAGTGGCCGGGACGTTCTTCAGGCCGTAGTAGTAGATGAATAGGGCCAGCGTTCCCGTTGAGAACACGATGGCGATGATAAGGAGCCATTGGTGGCCGGCGAGAGCCAGGACATGGGGCCGGCTGGGTGTGGCGAAAAAGACCAGGGCGGCCACGCCGGTGGTTACCCACAACCGGAGGCCGGTCAGGGCAAAAAAGGGCAGGCGGTTGAGGGCATGCTTCCCCAGGACGGTGGAACTCCCCCAGCTGAAGGCGGCCAGGAGGGCCAGCAGGGCAGCCACCAGGGTGGGATTGTCCCAATCGGTCATGGGATTCATCCCGAAAGTGACCAGGTATCCGCCCACGATGGCTGTCCCCGCCACGAAAAGGTACTGACGGCTCAGACGTTCCTTCAGTATGATGGCCGCAAGGGTGATGGCAAAAAGGGGCTGAAATTTCTGGAGAAGAACCACAACAGACAGTTCAATGTAGTGTATGTGAAACAGAGCGGCGGTGTAGGATGCGGTGCCCAGGATACCCCCGAACACGGCCACCCAGCCCACGGAAATCCAGGTGCGCTCCCCTAGATTTTCAAGGGTTTTCCTCCAGCGCAACAGGACGGGAAGAAACAAGATGCCTCCCATGGCATGTTCCAGGAGGATGACCATAAGGGAAAACGACAACAGTGTGGAGAAGGAGGCGAAGGGCTTGTCGGGAAGACTCTGGCGGAGAAAACCGTCGAAACTCCACAGAACTGCAGCAAACATAACAGCCAACGGGGGAAGGTATTTCCATACTTTCACGGGGGTGAATTTACTATATTTTGACTAGGAGTGTAGGATTCGAATCTCCCACCTATTATGCCGGTCGTTTATGAAATCCCGCCGAAGAAGACTCCCAGGTCCGACGACGAGTACCTGGAGCAGATGACCAAGGCCATCTTCCAGGCCGGGTTCAGTTGGGCGGTCATACGGAACAAATGGGACGATTTCAGGAAAGCTTTCGATGGGTTTGACATAGAAAAAGTGGCCGGATACTCCCTGGCGGACCTGGGAAGGCTGGCCAGTGATCCATCCATCGTTCGAAACCGGCAGAAGATCGCGGCCACGGTGGAAAATGCAAGAGTGATGAAACAACTTGTTGAAGACTTCGGCTCCTTCAAGACCTATCTTGACTCCCTCAAGGGGGACTACTACCACAAGGCGGATGTGCTCACCAGAACCTTTCACCATCTTGGCAGAACGGGTGTTTTCGTGTTCCTCTACTGTGTGAACGAAGAGGTTCCCCGTTGGGAGGATCGGTAGAGACGGTGGACAAAGGAAGACCCGTGTTTGACCGGCAGGAGTACCTTCGGTACAGCCGGCACTTTACCCTCCCCGGGATCGGGATGGACGGTCAGGCAAAACTCAAACGGGTATCGGTCCTGGTGGTGGGAGCGGGTGGACTGGGAAGTCCCGCATCTTTTTACCTTGTGGCTGCCGGGGTGGGTCGCCTGGGTCTGGTTGATTTCGACCGGGTGGAACTGTCGAATCTCCAGCGTCAGATCCTCTACGGGTCCTCAGACGTTGGGGATCCCAAGCTGGGTGCCGCGAAAAGGCGACTGGCGGACTTAAACCCGAATGTCGATATCACGCTCTACCCGGAACCGTTGAACTCCAGGAACGCCATGGATATTGTCCGGGACTATGATCTGGTGATTGACGGCACGGACAACTTTCCCACCCGGTACCTCGTGAATGACGTGTGCGTATTTCAGGGAAAGCCCAATGTCTACGGTTCCATCTTCAGGTTTGACGGCCAGGTGTCCTTCTTTGATGCTTCCCGGGGTCCGTGCTACCGATGCCTCTACCCCGATCCTCCCCCTCCCGGTCTGATTCCATCCTGTGCAGAGGGAGGTGTTCTGGGAGTATTGCCGGGCATCGTCGGCAGTATTCAGGCGACGGAGGCCATTAAGTGGATCACCGGCGCCGGGGACACTCTCACGGGGCGGCTCTTGCTGTTCGATGCCCTCTCCATGACCTTCCAGGAAGTGAATCTGCGGAAAGACCCGGACTGTGTGGTATGCGGGAAGAATCCTACCGTCACTGAGCCCATCGATTATGAAGGGTTCTGCGGGGTATCAGGAACGGCCGAAACGATCCCTGTGCCGGAGATTTCCGTAACCGAAGTGAACGAAAAGATTCAAAACGGAGACCGCCTGGTTCTCCTGGACATCCGGGAGCCGTGGGAGTGGCAGATTGTCCATCTTGATGAGGCCCTTTTTATCCCCATGGAAGAAGTCCCTTCCCGTCTGGAGGAGCTGGATCCCTCTCAGGAAATTGTGGTCTACTGCCACACCGGTCAACGGTCGGCCCGGGTGACGGAGTACCTCATCAACCAGGGTTATGCCATGGCAAAGAATATGGCCGGCGGGATCACAGCCTGGACCCTTGAGATTGATCCGGCCCTGGTTTCGTACTGACCTAAGATCATCCTACCTCGGGCGACGACCGGGGAGGGAAGAAACGAGGGCCTACGCCTCCGGTACCGGATACAGGTTCCGCTCCCCTTCGCTCTTTGCCACCACCACCGTTCCCACACTGTCACTGAAGACGTTCACCATGGTCCGGTACATATCCAGGGGCCGGTCCACCGCCAGCATGGTGCCGACGATGAGGGCTACCTGGGCGTTGTCACCCAGGCCCACGGCATTCAGGACAACAAAGATCATTACGAGTCCCGCGGAGGGTACGGCGGCGGCACCCACAGAAGCAAGAAAGGCCGTAAGGACGATGGTCACCTGGTGGCTCAGCTCAAGGGGAAAACCCAGGGCCTGGGCGATAAAGATGACGCCTGCACACTCGTACAAGGCGGTCCCGTCCATGTTGATGGTGGCCCCAAGGGGCAGGACGAAGCTGGTGGTGCGGTTCGACACGCCCACATTGTTTTCCACGCAGTCCATGGTCACCGGGAGAGTGGCGCCGGAAGAACTTGTGGAAAAGGCTGTGGCCATGGCGGAGGCCATGGCCTGAAAGTGCTTCCGGGGGCTCTCTCTGGCGAAGATAACGAGCAGGAGAGGAAGGACCACAGCCAGGTGGAGTGTGAGGCCTGAGACGATGGTGACCATGTACAGTCCCACGGCCCTGAAGAGGTCGAACCCAGCCGTCGCCACAGCTTTGGAGATCAGACCGAACACGCCGATGGGGGCCAGCTTGATGATGCCGTGTGTGAGTTTCATCACGGCCCGGAAGGTGTAGTCAAAAAAGTTCAGGAGAAAGTCATGAGGTTTTCCTGAGAGCCTTGTGATGGCAAAGCCGAAGACGATGGAGAAGAAGATAACCCCCAGGATATCCCCTTCCGCCGCTGCCCTCACCGGGTTGGTTGGGATCATGCGGATCAGAATGGTGGCCAGGGAGTCCGGACGTTGAAGCTGGGAGGGATCGAAGGATTGGCCTGTCCCGACGATATCGACGCCCCGTCCCGGTTGGATCAGATTGGTGAGACTTAGCCCGACGAGGATGGCAATCATGGAGCTGAGGAAATAGTAGCCCAGGGTTTTGGCTCCCATCCGCCCAAGGGTCTTGCTGTCACCCAGACCGGCGACGCCCGTGATAATGGAGGCAACGATGAGGGGAACGATGATCATTTTCAAAAGGCGTATGAAAATGGTGCCCAGGGGGGCGGCGACGAGGGCCTTTTCACCCAGAACCGTGGCGAAGAGGGCGCCCAGGATCATGGCGATGAAGATCTGCCAGTGGAGTTTCATTTTCATGACGCTGCCCATATCACCGCAGGGGGAAATGAACTCCCGGGCGGGGTCGTCTCATGGCTGTTAGCATCTGTCGATGGATGGGGATGAAATTGAAATCTAACAGAAATCTGGGCGGGGGGCAATGAGTAAAGTCCGACAGTTCCCTCGTGCCCGGTGGCGTTCAGCCACTCCTCCGGCTGAGCTTTGACCCGAACCTGTGGATCCGCTCCAGAGTCCCGGGCGGGTCACGGAACGCTGGATTCTCGAGGAATGTTGCGGGGGACTATGGGACGCTGAACAGGACGTGGTCCACGGCGAATCCACCGCCCCCCGAAAGTAACAGGGCGACGCAGGCACCAAGAAGGATGAAATCGAGTTCCCAGCCGGTGCGTTCCTGTTCAGCAAAGGACACTTTCAACATTTTCTTTTTCGAAACGATGGCGCCCACCATGATGATGCCCAACCCCACAGCCGAAACCCGCGTAAGAAACCCGGCCATCACGGCGGCCCCTCCCAGCGGTTCGACCACAGAAAGGAACTTCATGAGGGAAAGCATCTGGGCCGGCATCTGTTCTGACGGTTCCATCTTCCACATGGCCCATTTCATCCTGCCGTGAACCAGGAAGATGATGCCGACGCCAACACGGAGGGCCAAAAGGCCCCCATCACGGGATTCGATTATGTTCAGTAGCAGTTCCATAGCTGTCTCACGGTTGCTGATTCCCACCATCCGAATGCGCCCGCCGGGCCGCATTCGGTACCACGATGTGATCCGTCAGCGCCGTACGGTTTTCTGTTTGAGATGAGCACCTTCGAACTGGGGGATGAACCTGTTCAGGACGTCAAGGTTCACGGAGACAAACACGTGCAATCCCTGTTTCCGGGTGGTGATGAGATCGGCGTTTTCCAGTATCCTGTAGTGGTGGGACATGGCGGGCTTACTGATGTCGAACTCCCGATCGAAATCACCACAGCTCAGTTCTTCCGTTTCGAGGAGCAGGCGGATAATCCGGTAGCGCGTAGGATCGCCCAGAGCCTTGAAGACCTTCACTGCCTGTTTCTGGAAGGAATCCATGGTAATTAAGTAATTCTATAATTAGTTAAGTACTTAAATATAACCCAAAAGGCCCGTGGGTGCAACCCTTTTGTACCGTCTTGGGCCAACGTGAGGCCAAACCCATGCGGAGGTGATTGCCCATGGACGATGAGATCGCCACGGTCGCTTCGCTCCCTCGCGATGACACCACGGAACAAGCACGGTTCTTTCTTGAAACAGTGGCGGGAAATCCGTACATTCCGACCGACCGGTCAGTCAGGTCTTGGGTATGGACCATGTCCGATAAACGAGCATCCATCATCAATGCGGCCATCCGGGTTTTCGCCCACAAGGGACTGGAAAAAGGGAAAATCGCCGACGTAGCGAAAGAAGCGGGAATCGGAAAGGGAACGGTATACGAATACTTCACAAGCAAAGAGGACATCTTCTCAGCTATCGAGATGTCTGTTATGGGTGAAATGATGGATCAATTTGACAGGCTGATGGGGGAATCCCTGAGACCGAGAGAGAGAATTCAGCGGATCATGGAAAAAGGGACCGACGCTATCTTTGACATGGGCGACGCAGTGTTGATCATCACCGAACTGTGGGCCCAAGGGGCCCGGGGACACTGGCATGGATTGGAAGAATCATCCCTGGCCAAGATGTACGATCGGTTCCGGGACAGGATAAAAACGGTTCTTCGTGAGGGGATCTCCCGGGGAGAATTCAGACAGATGAACGTGGACGGGGTGGCCACATTGATCCTGGCCTTCATGGATGGACTGGTATGGCAGTTCACCCTGATGAAAGATGAAAAGCGGTTTTCTCAGGTCAAGACCGAAGCGATTCGATCGTTCATGAAAGGCATTACCCGATGAGACAACACAAACCGCTCCTGTTCGCCCTCGGCGTGTGGATTCTACTCCCTGGAGCGTCTCCACGACAGTCGGCGAAAGACCTTCCTACCGGAGACGACATCGTTGCCCGTGTGAACGAGATCATGTCCCCCGTCAGTAGCAAGGCAGTGGCAACCCAGACTATCCAAACGTCCTCGGGAGACTCCCGGACCTTTGAATTCGAGATGTTCTCCGCCAACCGGGGAGAAAAGACGCTCATCCGCTACGTGAAACCCGCCAGGATCCGGGGACAGGCCTTCCTGATGCTGAATCACGCGGACGACATCTGGGCGTTTTTCCCCCGGACACAGCGGGTCCGGAAACTGGCGTCCCATGCCAAAAAACAGAAGGTACAGGGGAGCGATTTCACCTATGAGGACATCGGTTCCGGCGAGGCCTGGATCCGGCAGTTCAAAGCCAGTAATCTGGGCGAGACAGACTACCAGGACCAACCCTGCTGGAAGATCGAGCTCAAGGGGTTACCCAACCAAGATGCTTCCTACGAGAAGATCGTGATGTGGGTGAGGAAAAAAGACCACTTTCCGCTTTACCTGGAGTACTACGAACCCGGAACCACTCTTCGGAAGACCTTGATTATGGAGGATATCCAGGTCATCGAAAACATTCCCACAGCCCGGAGAATGGTCATGCGGAATCGTCTGGATCATACGGAAACGATCCTGTCTCTGGTTTCCGTGACCTACTCGTGGGAACCTCCTCCCGGTTTCTTCTCCGAGAGGAATCTCAAAAGGTGATCCCTGGCATCAAAGCCCCGGCCTTCACGGTTCTCATCCTTTGTGGATTCCTGTTCGCCCAGCCCCGATTCTCCGGTTACTTTGAGTCCGAATTGGACCAGGTGCGTTCCCGGGGGACCGACTATGTCTTCGGGTACACCAAGATTCGCCTGGATCTTGAGGCCCGGCCCGTTGAAAAAGCTGTTCTCCGGGCTAATGTCAACGTACAACGCTTCCATGGACAGGAAAGGTGGGACTTGTTCGACTTTCTTCCCCGACGGATCACCGATCCTCTCATTGCGGATGGGTTGACTGACTTTCCCTTTGAACTCCCGGACACCCTGTATCTGGACAACGTCTACCTGAAAGTATCTTTCCCGGCCTATGATCTCACTCTGGGGAAGCAGCAGCTCTCCCTGGGGACAGGGTATGCCTGGAACCCTCTGGATATCTTCAACCGCAAGGAGCTATTGGATCCCAGCTACGAACAGACGGGCGTGGAGGCTGTCCGTATGGAGGTACCTCTGGCCAGGCGTTTGCTAGTGGACCTCATCGTGGCACCCCAGGGAACCTGGGACCAATGGACTCGACTGATCCGGGCCAAGGTCGGTGTGGGGAGATTCGATCTTACCGCCACGGCCGGTTCGTTCCAGTGGATCCGCACCGGTCTTGATCCAGCAACCTACCGGAACTCACCCCTGGTCCGGAATCGAACCCTGGTGGGTTGGGCTGCCGTGGGGGAATGGCTGAACTGGGGAATCTGGACGGAGGGAGGGTGGAATACCATGGAGGAAGACGACCCATTCCTGGAGGTCCTTTTGGGGGTCGATCATACCTTTGATTTCTCCACCTATCTGCTGATGGAGGCCTATCACAGCGGCAGTGCCGTTTCCCGGAAGGACCGTCTTCAACTGGACGATTACCTCAGTTATTTCGTGGGCCAGACCCACAGCCTGATGCGGGATTATCTTTTTCTGTACGTCCGTCATCCCTTTACCGATCTTCTCACCGCCGGGCTATTCGGCATTGCCAACCTGAACGATGACAGTACCGTTTTTAGTCCTCTGCTGGAATACAGCCTCCTGGAGAATGTGATAGTGAGTCTCCTGGCAAGCGGGTCCCGGGGGGATAAGGATTCCGAATTCGGCCTTCAGGATTGGGGCCTGCGCCTGAGGGTACGAGCTTACTATTGACGAAGTGGCAAATGGCCAGAGAATAAGATACAGAGATGGAGAATTGGAGAAATCGATTGGTTGAATTCGTAATGCCTGATTCGAAGCTCCTAACCCCTAACTCCCAACTCCTGGCACATAACCCATAACATTCACCATGAGCACCTACGTCCTCATGCGAATCCTCGAGTCTGTGCCCAGCCGGTACGACGCGGGTATCCGTCTTCTTACGCTGGGCAAACTGAATAAGGCCTACACCAGCCTTGTGTCCCATATCCACGAGGGAGACCGCGTGCTCGATATAGGGTGTGGCACAGGAGCTTTGACCCTGCTGGCCGCGAAACAGGGGGCGAAAGTGAAAGGGATAGATACCAATAGCGGAATGCTTGAGATTGCCCAAAACCGGGTTGCTGAGCTGAAATTGAAGGATCGGGTGGAACTGGCGGAGATGGGAGTCGCCGAGTTGAGCGAGGAACCCTCCCGGTTTTATGATGCCGTGGTGAGTGGACTGTGCTTTTCCGAACTCAGTGAAGACGAACGTCGTTATGCTCTAAAGGAAATAAGAGAAACTCTGAAGGCCGGCGGCTTGTTGATGATCGCTGACGAGGTCGTGCCGGCCACCCGGTGGAAGAGATTCCTGAACGCCTTTTTGAGAACGCCTCTGGTGCTGATTGCGTACGTGGTCAGCCAGTCCGTCACCCATCCGGTGAAAAACCTCCTGGAGATTGTCACGGACTCAGGCTTCCACCTGAAGTCGGTCCACCTGTCACACCTCGGCAATTTTCTGGAACTGGTGGCCGAGAACACGCCGGGTCCCCAGGGATGAATCCCCTGACCTATTTCTTGGTCAACGTCGGGGAGACACTCCTCCGCATGCTGCCCATCCGCAGCCGAACCGGCGTAATCAGAGTAGGAAATCCCGGGAGGGATTCCCCGGTTTTGGTGACCGGAAACTATCACCTCACCGTTCAGCGTGTCCGTAAGGCCCTGGAGGGATTGGACGCATTTCTTCTTGTTGCCAATGCCAGAGGTGTCAACGTTTGGTGCGCCGCCACGGGAGGATTGTTCACCCATCACGACGTCATCTCTGTTCTCAAAACCAGTGGGATCGAAAACCTGGTGGGCCACAGGGAAGTCATCTTGCCCCAGCTGGCCGCAACCGGCATTGAGCGGAAGTTGATTCGCCGAAAGACAGGCTGGAAACCGGTCTGGGGTCCGGTAGAAGCCAGGGATATTCCCGCTTTCTTGATGGACCGGACTGGATTAACAGGCGAGATAGGGCAGGTTGCGTTCCCTCTCCTTCGTCGCATGGAAATGGCGGTGGCCTGGGCATTTCCCATTTCTGCCGTTCTGGGGATACTCTTCGCAATATTCTGGCAGCAGGGGATCCTGCCGGCGGTGGGACTCACCTGGAGTCTTTCCATCCTGATTTTTCTGTCATTCCCGCTGTACAGCCGGTGGTTGAACCCCAGAACCTCACGGGTGGGATTTGTCTTGTTTGATTTTGGCCGGGGGGGGATACAGCTGGTCATAGGGGTCCTCCTTCTGGTGGGTCTGGCCGGGGTGGGTTTTCTGACGGGTCAGTTAAGCTGGGGATTCATGGGACGTTGGGGACTTATGTCACTGGGTGTGGACGTGCTCTTGAGCATGGATCTCATGGGGAGCACGCCTGTCTATAAGAGCGGCTTGCACAAAGACAGGTGGCTTGAAGTAGGTCTGGATGAAGAGAAATGCCGGGGAGCGGGATTCTGTGAGCAGGTCTGCCCTCGGAATTGCTACGAGGTGGATCAGGTCCGGCACAAGGCCGCCCGCCCCCGGGCAGACCTGTGTGTGCAGTGCGGTGCCTGCATCGTGCAGTGTCCCTTTGACGCCCTCTATTTCGAAACGCCTGATGGGAGTGTTATTCCACCCGCGACCATCCGGCAATTCAAGCTGAACCTGCTGGGAAAGCGGAGGGTGAACATTCGGGGAGATGGGACCCATGAGAGATAAACTTCTCGTGAAACTCGCACATTGGGCTGTCTTTAGGACTGTCCGTGTTCTGGGTATAGTGATGGTCCTGACCGTGGTGTTCGGAGGACTGGCCAGCCGGATCCAGATCTCTCCCAAGTGGTCGGATATGTTGCCAGCCGGGGATAAACGGACGCTGGAGTTTGACCGTATTCTGGATGAATTCGTCTCCGCCTCCAGCATCGTGATCGTGGTGCAGGGGGAAGAGGACCGCATCAAAGCCTTCGCCGACGCCCTGGCGCCCAGGCTCCTGAAGGCTCTCCCCATTCCTCCCGGAGGGAGTCCCCACGGGACCGGAAAAGAATCGGAGAACCGGGTGTTCATCCGTAGGGTGGACTACAAGCAGGAAGTGGACTTCCTCCGACAGCACGGCTTGATGATCATGCCCCAGGAAGACCTGGAAAACGTAAACACCATCTTTGACGATCCGAACCTGATTCCGTTTCTAACCCATCTAAACGATAGTTTTGAGAAGGAGTATATCCAGGGGAAGGAAGCTCTGAGTACCCGGGAGAAGGAGGACCGGGCCTACGGATTCCTGCAGGGAATTGAAAACTGGCTGCGCTTGATGGAATCCTACCTATCTGGAAGCCAGGTATCTTCCTCGGCCATGGAGACAACCGTTCAGGAATTCTTGCTGGGAGAACCGTACTTCATCTCGTACGACCGCGAGGCCCTTATCATGAATGCGATCCCGAATTTCAGCATGATGGACACCGATTTGATGATCCAGGGGACGGAGGCCGTTCAGGCCGTGGTGGATGAAACCCTTAAGGAGTTTCCCCATGTTCGTGCAGGACTCACAGGTGCTATTCCCCTTGGGCATGACGAGATGGTCTACGGGATGGAAGGACTCCAGGTTACGTCCACTCTGGCCCTTGTGGCCATTGTGATTCTACTCATAATGGCCTTCCGGATGTGGATGGCCCCTCTTCTTGCAGGGCTTAATCTGGTGGTGGGACTGATCTGGGCGGCCGGAGTGGCCTCACTGTTCGTTCCCGTTCTGAACATCATGACTGCCATGTTCGTGGTGGTTCTTCTGGGCCTGGGGATCGATTTCTCCATCCACATCATCGCAAGCTTCAGCGAAATGCGGGCACTGGGTCTCCCAGTGGATCAGGCAATGCGTGAGGGACTCCTCAAGTCGGGCAAGGGGGTGATGACGGGTGCCGTGACCACCGCTTGCGCCTTTTTCGCCCTCCTCATCGGAGATTCCCGGGCGATGAGCGAGATGGGACTGGTCACCGGTCTGGGCCTTCTGGGGGTGGGAGCTTCCACCTTCGCCCTGCTCCCCGCTCTCCTGGTTGTCCGGGAAAGGGTGAAAGAGCGGCTCGGCGGGAAGGACCGGGCCGGGGAACCTGAGGTGCGGGATATCTCCTTTGCCTTCCTGGGGAGAACCGCCAGGACTCTCCAGAACCGGTTCATCCTAGCTTCGGTTGGAGCCGGTGTGGTGTCCGCGTTCCTTATCTGGTCGGCTTCCCGGATCACCTTCGACTACAATTACATGAATATCGAGCCCAAAGGGATTCCCAGCGTCACCCTCCAGGATACGGTTCTGGACAAGTTTGATCTCAGCATGGACTTTGCCTACCTGATTGCTGAAAGCGTGGACGAATCGCGTAGACTGTCCAAGGCGGCGAAACGATACGGTTCTGTTGCCCTGGTGGAGGACATTTCCCTGTACCTCCCTTCCTCCGAAGAGCAACTCCGGAAGCGTCCTCTCATTGAGGACATCCGCCGGAGGATGTCCCGGTCATCCGTTCTACCCCTTCGAGGACATCAGGACCTGCCGTATCTGAAAACGGAACTGGACAGGCTGAAAATGAACATCATGGAATTGCAGGATCTTGCCTTTCTGGGGGGTCAGGACAAGGTGTTCCGTCAGTGCGCCGACCTTGTGGGGGACTCTGATAGCGTCCCCGAAAGCACCGTTTTCGGCCGTCTGGATGTTTACCTCTCAGGTGCAAAAGATCCGTTGATGGGGTTGGAGAGGTTTCAGAACGATTTCGGTGATGCGTTCCGGACGCAGGTGATAGACCTGGCCAATCCCGAGACCGTTGAACTGGACAGCCTGCCTCCCTCCATCATGGGGCGGTATGCCAACCGGGAACGCGATCTATTCCTGGTCACCGTCCTTCCGGGGGACAACATCTGGCAGGATGCCCGGTTCCTGAAGCGTTTTACTGAGGATCTGTCTGGCATCAGTCCCCGGGCTACAGGCTTCCCCCCTGTGTTCAGGGCCCTCGTGGAGATCATCGGAAGGGATGGACGCAACGCCGCCATACTGACCCTGTTTGTGGTTTTTGCTCTGCTATGGATAGATTACCGACATCCGGGTCATGCCCTCATGGCCATGACCCCTCTGGCGGCTGGACTGGTGTGGATGGTAGGAATCATGAGTCTGGCCGGGAAGCAGCTGGACGTGGTAAACATCATGGGGATTCCTTTGATTCTGGGGATCGGAGTGGATGATGGGGTCCACATCGTTCATCGCTGGAGGCGGGAAGGGAAAGGGTCCGCCCGGATCGTCTTTGCGAGTACAGGAAAAGCCATCTTTTTGACTTCTCTGACCACCATGATGGCTTTTGGATCTCTCATCTTTTCGGTATGGCGAGGATACGGAAGCCTCGGTCTCGCCCTCTTTATTGGTGTGGGTGCGTGTTTTCTGACCACGGTGGTCATTCTGCCTGCCCTCATTGGATGGTTGGAGAAAAAGGGGTAAGGATATTCGGTTGCAGTTTTCCCGCGGCCGTTAGTATCATTGACCCCTATGGGGGGCACTAAGAAGCACATCATCCTTTTTTCCCTGGTCCTGTGGGCGTTCTTCTGGTATTCGTGCACCCGGGTTGCCGTTCCGGCCCATCGAGTTGCTTCAGGCAAGAACGGGGTGGTGGTTTCGTCGCACCCTCTGGCCTCGGAGATTGGCCTGAAGGTTCTAAGAAACGGAGGCAACGCCGTGGACGCGGCTGTGGCCACGGGACTGGCCCTGGGGGTAGTGGATCAATTCAACTCCGGACTGGGAGGAGGAGGCTTCATGGTCATCCGGATGGGGGATGGCGCCATCTATACCGTAGACGGCCGGGAAATGGCCCCCATGGCGGCTCACCGTGATATGTTTTTGAGGGATGGGGAGTACCGGCCCCATCTGAGTCGTCGTGGACCCCTTGCCGTGGGGGTACCAGGGCTTCTGGCACTCTACGGACTGGCCCTGGAGCTGGCAGGAACCCGCCCCCTGGCGGAATTGATCGAACCGTCCATCACGGTAGCCAGGGAGGGGTTTGCGCTGGATAGCTATTATGTGTCCCGGTATACGGATGTGGCAGATGAATTGCGGAAAGATCCGGCCTCTTCCCTCATCTATTTCCGGTCCGACGGCTCCCTCCTTAGAGAGGGAAACATTCTCAGGCAACCCGACCTGGCGGACACATACCGGCGGATTGCCGAGGAGGGGGTGGACTATTTCTACCGGGGCGAGTTCGCCCGGGAGCTGGCTGCTTTCATGGCTTCGGTGGGAGGCCTTATCACTGAAGAGGATATGGCGCGGTACCAGGCGGTGGTAAGAGACCCCGTGGTGGGACGTTACAACGATGTGACCGTGATGGGCATGGGCCCGCCAAGCTCCGGAGGCGTTCACGTGATTGAGATCCTC
>JBHIAI010000034.1:0-15619 GCA_046861655.1 Fidelibacterota bacterium
GAGGCCGACGGCGCCCAGGATATGGGATACCCTTCCCCTTTCCTGTTCACGGACCCTTCCTCAGGACTGTGGTCCGACATGTGGTTCGCGGGGAATACCCAGTTCTACGTGGCCAATCCGGGATTGAAGGATCAACCCATTTCTTTTGGTCCATACACCTTTCCCGATACGCGGAGCAATACGGGCGCCCATACCTATGTGGAGATTCATGATATCTCGGAGGCGGACAGGGTCATGTCGTTCACCCTGAGGAATACCCTCATGGCCCAGGGATTTCCCGAACCCTCTTTACGCATTCGTTTTGTGTATGATTTTGATGGGGATGGAACGAGCGAGATCATCGGCGGTCAGGATTCCCTGTGGTGGTCGCTGGCGGATTCCGTGGTCAAAAACACTTTTTTTGTCCCGGAAGTCGATTCCTTTCAACTTGTGGTGACCGCCTATGAATCTCCGGAACCACGGCTGGCAGTCGTCAGTGACGTGGGCCGGGAAACGCTCCGGATCTCCACCTTCGGATATGATCCCGAACCACCGGCGTTAGGCCTGGAGTGGAGCCTCACCGTGACACTGCCAGTCTCGGACCGTCTGCCTGCAGTCACATCCGGGTTCCCGGATTCTTCATGGGTGAGCCTGAATTGGAGGGATGGAGAGGCCGTGATTTCCGAAAGGGGCGTGGAGTCACTCATATACCGGGATACCCTCTCTGATCCCGCCGGCCAAGTTTCAGCCCAAATCACCGATCCCCAGACTGGAGAGGTCGAGACCCTGACGGCGGAATTGATGGAAGGAGGGGGAATACGGGTGAAGGGATTTAACGAGGGCCTGGAAACCATAGCGTTTCAGACCATTTCCGCCGTGGATTTAGATCTGGACGGAGAGGTGGAAATGGTGTGCACAGATTCGGCAGGTACTGTGTACGTATTGAATCCCAATCTCACCTATGAATCGGGGTTTCCCGTCCCCCTGGAAGCAGCATCCCCTGTTCTCGCCAGCGACCTCATGGGCGACGACCATCCGGAACTCGTACTGCAGGTAGAGTCGGGCGACTTAGCGGTCTTGAGCTGGGAAGGGAAAGAACGGTATCGTCTGTCCAATCCCGACGGAGGAGAGCTGCGAATGGTGGGAGAATACCAGGGGCGCTCGGCCATCGTGGCGGAATCCTCTGTGTGGGTATTCGACAGTAGCGGGACCCCAACCGGAAACGCATGGTCAACGGTCCATCACGATCCCGCCAACACCAGGACCCTCAGGGCCAGTCTGCCCCGCCGTCTTCCTGTCGTGAGCCGGTTGATCGACAGGGATCGCACCTACGCCTACCCCAATCCCGCCCACCAGGGCACCGCAACTTTCCGGGTCTTCGTGGAATCGGCGGAAAAGGTTGATATTGCGATCTACGATCTGGCAGGATTCTTTGTGGAGAAACTAACACTGGAACCTCTCCATCAGGGAACCGTGAACGAGGTGGTATGGAACGTTTCCGGCGTGGAGAGCGGTGTGTACCTGGTTACCGTGACCGCAGGCCGGGGGGATCGGGTAGAAAACAAAGTACTGAAAATCGCAGTGGTCCACTAACGGGGGTCCTCCACGGGCTGAACCATCTATGGCAAAACGGTTGGCTGGTCTTATTCTCGTCTCCACGTCCCTTTTTGGCCGGGTGGGGTACAATCACCCCGAGCTTGACTGGCAAACCTTTGAGACGGACCACTTCCGGATTCACTTCACGGACGAGACCGAACGGAGCGCCCGGGAAGGTGCCTTCGTGGCCGAATCCATCTACGGACCCATCATCCGGCTCTACAACTATTCGCCCCCGGAGAAGACCCACATCATTTTTCTGGATACGGACGATTACTCGAACGGCATAACCTACTTCTACGAGAACAAGATCGAGATCTGGGTTTCTCCTCTGGATCTTGAACTGAGAGGCAGCCACCGATGGCTCCAGAATGTCATTACTCATGAATTCGTCCACATCGTCTCCATCCAAAAGGCCATGAAATTTCCCAGGAGAGTCCCTGCCGGGTACCTTCAATGGATTGGCTATGAGGAGGAAAAAAGGGAAGACGTACTCTACGGTTATCCCAATACCCTGGTCTCCTATCCTGTTCCTGGATCGGTCGTCCCGCCCTGGCTAGCCGAAGGGATCGCCCAGTATATGTACCGGGGAGCCACCTACGATTTCTGGGATACACACCGGGACATGATTCTGCGGGACCAGGTAATCCACGGTGAACTCCTCACACTGCCTGAAATGAGCACATTCGGGAAATCTGGTATCGGCAATGAGTCCGTCTACAACTCCGGATTCGCCCTGGTTCGATACATCGTTTTCAAGTACGGTGAACAAGCCCTGGTTGAGCTGGTCAGCCGCCTTTCTTCTCCACTCGTAGTCTCCGTGGATTCGGCCATTCGCTCAGTTCTCGGGATTTCATCGCGACAGCTTTACGGGGACTTCAGGGCAACTCTGGAAGAGCGGTACCGGCTGCTCACGGAACGGATCGATGCCCGGGAGGTCAAAGGTTCAACCATTATCCAGGAAGGAACGGCCAATCTTCACCCTGTTTGGGCCCCCGATGAGAAACGGTTTGCGTACCTCTCGAATGCCGGCAATGACTTCTTCTCTCAGACCGACCTGTACGTCTACTCTTTTGACTCAGGAGAGTCCCGGAGGATCGCCAGGGGCGTGGTGTCCGCACCCGCGTGGAATTCGGACGGCAGTATGATCTACTACACAAGGAAATCCAGGCCTGACCGCCGAGGGTCCCGGTGGTATGACATTTACGGCCATTCGTTCCGGGACGAAAAGGAACACCGCCTTACCCAAGGTGCCAGGGCTTTTTCTCCCGTTGTCTTTCCGGGCGACAGCACACTGGTGTACCTGGCCTCGAACGGAGGCACGCAGAACATCTTTATGATTGACCTGAAATCGAAACAATCCGAGCAGATCACCGATTTTGAGCCCGGAACACAGCTATTCTCATTGGACTACGATTCCACCCGGGGCTGGCTGATGTTTGATTACGTTAAGAATCACTTCCGGGACACAGGGACCCTGACGCCGGGAGACACGACGTTCAGTCACCTGATCGCTACAGAGGAATGGGATGAGAGGGATGTCACACCGGCTCCGGACGGGGGTATCGTGTACAGCAACGACAAGAATGGAGTTTTCAATCTCTACGTCCTGGATTCATCGGCGGAAAAACAGGGGTATATCACCAACGTCCAGGGCGGTGCGTTTACACCGGACGTGAGCAGAACGGGGAGAATCCTGTTTTCCCTGTATGAGAACGGGGGGTACAGGATTGCTCTTCTGGACAGCGTGTCGATTCTCGATCCGAAATCGGTCGGGTATGGGCCCAATTACTTCCTGAGATTCGAGAACCTTCCCGGTTCGCTGATGTCGGGGGATACCTCGACGGCCACGCACCATGAGGACACGTTTTCACCCATGTTTGTGTTCCCTCGCCTGATGGTGGACTACGGGACGGTCAAGCCAGGGCTCTATTTTTTTGCCAACGAAATCCTGGGCAAACTGAATCTCTTCGGCGGGGGTTCGGTGAATCCCCTGGGGGATGTAGACCTATTCCTCATGTACGAATTCAGGAAGTTCTATCCCACCTTGCATACCGAGATTTTCTATCTTACCCGGAATGCCAGGGAGACCATAACCGAGAATGTCTACAACCCACAGTACGATATCTGGTTCCGGCTGTTTCAGTGGGATGTAGGGGTGAAGGTTCCCATCCTGGGGCTCCATGAGCTTGACCTTTTCGGCTCGTACCAGCACTTTCGAGAGAGTCTTAAGGAGCGGGTTCCATCCCAGGCCCATCTGGCCAAGATCGCCCTGGACTATTACATTGGCCAGCACCTGGGAATGTCGTGGATGACGGATATTCACCGGGAGACGGTGGACTACGCCATAAACCCCGGAAACGGCTTTCAGGGTCAACTGGAGCTCCGGCACGAGAGAGACCGGTTTTTCCGTGGTTTCCGGGTCAACGAGGACTACTCTGTTCTGGAGGAAGTGTACGACACCTACAGGTTTACCAGACTGACGGGCCGGGGTCGGTTTCATTTCACACTCCCTTTCACCAAGAGGCTCACCTCCACGCTAGAGGCTCAGGTGGGATGGATGACGGACACAGAAGTGGATTCTTTTTTCAATTTTTTTGCCGGCGGAATGCCGGGACTCAAAGGGTATCCTTTCTATGGAGTGGAAGGCAACAGGTTGCTCGTGATGTCCGTCACCGTTCGTGCACCCATCCTGTGGGACAGGCATGTTTTGCTTGGACCTTTTGTCTTGAGAAGAGTGGTGGCGGGAGTGATTGGCCAGGCTGGAGACGCCTGGAACGGCGGTTTGGAGGAACCCGCTCTCCGAAGATCAGTAGGATTTCAGATTCGTTTCGGAGGCTACTCCTTCTACAACTATCCCACTGGAATTGCCGTGGAATTCCACCGGGGATTGGATAAATTTTCAGTGATGGACAGACAGTACGGGGGCGGCCTGAGAACCTACTTTACCTTCCTCCTGGGCTTCTGACATGCGACTCGCTGCTTGGATACTCATCATGGTACCGCTCTCTCTGACCAATGGGTTGCTTGCCTCTTCTGGAATACTCACCTACAGGCCTGAGTATCACGGACCCGTCATTTTAGGGTCCAGCTGGCAGCCAGCCCCGGCCGACACCGATACCGCCGTAACGGAACCGCAGCTTGGAAAGTATCCCGCCAGGGGTCTCGTCCTCTCCCTTGCCGTCCCTGGATTGGGGCAGTGGTATGCCGGAGCCAAATGGAAGTCGCTCCTCTTTGTCGGGATTGAGGTGGCGGCGTGGACGGTCAAACTGCAGTTCGATAACCGGTCCATAGACAAGCGGATTGCGTACCAGGCGTTTGCCGATACGCATTGGGACCTGGAGCAGTGGCTTCTCCTGACGCCCACCCTGACGGAACGGTATCCGGATGTCATCTGCGATGGAACTCATGATCTAACCATTCTTCTGGAAGACGAAACCGTGGTTTCTTCCGACTCACTGTGTGGGGGTTTCATTGAGGGGGCCGGAGTGGTGCCAAACCGGGAATACTATGAAAACATCGGAAAGTACGATCAATTCGTGGCGGGATGGGACGATCTCTACGACGACCAGGGAAACCCCAATTGGGAGGAGGTGAAGAAGTCCGTGGGAGACAGTGTGGAGATACTGGTCATGACCCCGAACAGGGACCGGTACGTGGGGATGAGAGACGACTACAACCGCACCCTGCGGCTCGCCGGGTACGCCCTGAGCACCATTATGCTAAATCATCTTGTGAGTGCGGTTGACGCCTTCCTTGAAACCCGGCGCCGGGGGGGCGTTATCCCGGGAGCGGAAACATCCCTTCGACTGGAGTTCTCCCCCTACCGTCGCTATGGGATCGGCGGCGTATCCCTGTCAATCGCCTGGTAGTGTCCTCCTATCGGGAACCTCCAGACTGAATGCAGAATCAGATTTTCCTTTTGGCCCTCGCCGGCTGTTTGGTGTGGTCCTCCTGTGCCGGGTCCCGCACCGATGAGAATCGTGACGATCTCGTTTCGCGATTCGACCGGGGAAAGGAATTCTACGAAAAGGGGAAGTACATCCGGGCGAAGGAAATCTTCGAAGACGTTCTCATCCGGGGACGTCACACGGATCTGGGGGATGATGCCCAATTCTTTCTCGCCCAGTCCTATTTTTTCAACAAGGAATACCTGTTGGCAATCAATGAATATGACCGGCTTGTGCGCCAGATGAGCTACAGTCCGTACGTGGAGGAGAGTCGCTTTCGGATTTGTGAGAGCTATGCCAGGCTCTCCCCCAGATACTACCATGATCAGGCCTATACGGTGAAGGCCATCTCAGCATTTCAGGAATTCATCGAGGATTACCCGGGCTCGGAATACAGGGAAGAATCGGACAGATCCATCCAGGCCCTAAGAGCCAAAATGGCCAGGAAACTGTATGAGTCGGCGATCCTCTACGTCAAGATGGAGGAATATGACTCAGCAGTCCTGTATCTGGAACAGCTCTTGGAGTCTTACTACGACACACAATTCGCCGACCGGGCCCGCTTGAAGATGGTCCAGGCACACGTCCTGGCGGGAGATAAAGACAGGGCCGAAGCCTTCTTGAACGGAAACGAATCCAGGTTTAATGATCACAGGATCTTGAGGGAGGCACGACAGTTCATAGATTCCGTTCAGGGTAAAACAGAGGAGAACGAGGACTCGTGAAGGTCTGCCTGTTTGGCGGAACGTTCGATCCGCCCCACGTGGGTCATCTCATCATTTCGGAGACCATAAAGGAGTCTGAAGGGTTTGACAAGATGATATTCGTCCCCGCCTTTCAACCTCCCCACAAAGAAGAAAGCCCCCTCTCCTCAGTGGAAGACAGGCTGGAAATGCTCAGGCTGTCTCTGGGTGACCGTCCCAATCTTGAAGTGTCGAATGTGGAGATCAAAAGGGGGGGTGTTTCCTACACCATCGATACCATTCGAGAGGTAAAAAGGCGGTACGGACTGGACCGACGATATCTTACCTTCTTGATCGGGAGCGATTCCCTGGTTGAATTCCACACCTGGAGAAACCATGAGGCCATTCTGAAGGAGTGCCGCGTCCTGGTAGCGTCAAGGCCCGGCTTCCGTCCCAGCCGGATCTCTCCCGATATTCTGTCCCGGGTTCGTTTCGCCAATATGCCCCAGATCGAGATTTCGTCCTCCGAGATTCGCCGGAGGGTCCGCCAGGGTCTCTCCATACGCTATATGGTGTCCGAACCGGTCCGGACATACATCCGCGAAAATAGTCTCTACGTCTCATGAGCTGGGCACAGACGGCAGCCCTTCTCGCGGGTGGCGCCGTTTTTCTCTACTACGGGGGTAACTTGCTGGTCAAGGGAGCCAGCCGACTGGCCGGAATGCTGGGGGTGACTCCCATGGCTGTGGGCCTGACCATAGTGGCGTTCGGTACTTCCCTGCCCGAACTGGTGGTGAGTCTGGTGGCCGTGGTTGAGGGAAGACAGGCCATGGCTATCGGAAATGTTGTGGGGTCCAATATCGCCAACGTGGGATTGATCATTGGTCTGACCGCCTCCCTGTTTTCTGTTGTCGTCGTCGGAAAAAGATTTGTGAAAGACCTCCACCTGATGGTGGGGGTTTCCTTCTATTTTGTGCTGGTGATCCTCGATGGCGTCGTGGCCAGATGGGAGGGGCTGGTCCTCTTGAGCGGTATCGTTATCTATGCGTCGTACCGGGTTTTCCTCGGCCGGGAGGAGTCCGATCCGGACCTGAGCTTGGGATCCATGCCGCGGAATCTGCTCCTGGTGGTCCTGGGCATCATCGGTCTGGGGCTGGGAGCCAGTATGTTCGTGGAAGGGGCGGCCCGGATGGCCAGAGCCGTCGGGGTTTCCGAGCTGGCTATCGGGCTAACGGTAGTGGCCGTGGGTACCTCTCTGCCTGAGCTCGCCACATCCCTGGTGGCGGCCTTCAGGAAGGAGAGCGACATTTCTGTGGGGAACATCGTGGGATCCAATCTCTTCAACCTGATGGGTGTTGTGGGACCGGTGGCCGTCATCCGGCCCCTTGCGGTGGAAAGGGAAGTGCTCAGTTTTGAACTTCCCATCATGATACTTTTCAGTTTGGTCCTGTATCCAGTGACCAGGATGAAGAAGAAGATCCCTAGAATCTTCGCTCTGCTGATACTCGGCGGATATGTTGCTTTCCTGGTAACCCTTTTCCAGCGATGAGCTTGATCCGTTTCGAGGATGTCACCTGCCGGCTGGTTAGTGGGGCAGTGGTGGTCGGTGCAAGTTTTGATGTCGATGAAGGGGAGTTCGTCTGCATCATCGGGCCCACTGGAGCAGGCAAGACCACGCTCTTAAGGCTGATCTACATGGACCTGATTCCCGAACAGGGGAGGGTGGTGGTGGACAGATTCGACTCCTCGCGCATCAAGCGCCGCCATATTCCCATTGTACGCAGAAAGGTCGGGATGGTATTCCAGGAATTCGAGCTCCTCAAGGACCGGAGTGTATTCGAGAATGTGGCTCTTCCTTTGCGTGTTCTGGGGAGGAACAAGAAGGAGATCCGGGACGGGGTCGGCCGCGTCCTGGACGAGCTGGGAATGGAGGACCGACGGAACCACCTCCCTTCCCAGCTATCCGGAGGCGAGCAGCAGATTATCTCGCTTGCCCGGGCCATCGTGAAGGATCCCATCGTCGTCCTGGCCGATGAACCTACGGGGAACCTCGATCCGGTGTCTTCGCACAGGATCGTGACCCTCCTTGAGAAGATCAACGAGGGGGGCACGGCGGTGCTGATGGCGTCCCACGATTATAATCTGATCAAGGACCGGGGTCACCGGTTCATCCGGATCTCAGAAGGACGGGTCCAGGGATGATGTCCAAGGTTGGGTATCTGATCGGGGAAGGATTTCGGAACCTGTGGAGGGCGAAACTGTCAGCTATCGCATCCGTCACCGCCATCGGTGTGGCCCTGAGCTTTGTGGGGTTCGGATCGCTGGTGGGCAAGAACTTCTCCCGGGTGATCGAGGTCGCCCGGTCCCAGTACAGGTTAGAAGTGTTTTTCTCGCCTGGACTGACAGACAGTGAGGCCCTCGGCATAACCCGGAAAATATCCGCCCTTCCCGGGATCAGGAGTACCACCCTGGTGACCAAGCAGGAGGCGGCGGAAATCTTCGAGCGGGAGTTCGGGGAAAACATCTTTGACCTCTTGAGCGAGAATCCCCTTCCCACCAGCTGTGTCGTTCGTCTTGAGGAAAAATCCAGCATTCCACTCGATGTTACGGCCATCATCGACGGCATAAGGGCCATGGAATCCGTCGAAGATATTCGCTATGAGGGGCGAATCATTTCTGCGATCGAGCGGTATTACAAGGGTCTGTTTGCCGTGGTCACCGGCCTGGCTGTCCTGGTCCTTCTTGGCACAGTGATACTGGTGTACAATACCATTCGATTATCCATCTATTCCAGGAAAGACCTTATTCGCATTCTACGGCTGGTTGGGGCCACCCACCGCTTTATTCGATTTCCTTTCATTGTTGAGGGGATTCTGGAGGGTATTCTGGGCGCTCTGCTGGCCTCGGGCCTTGTGTATGGATTTGTCATGGCTTCCAACTATCTGTTATCCCTTTTTACCCGGTACCGATTGACATGGGACACGCGGGTGGTGAGTTTGATGGTGGCAGTGGTGGTCGTTTTCTCTGTACTTGGAAGTATTCGCGCGGTCCGGAAGTTTCTGGCCTGACCGGACCCCCCTCGACGGACGAATAGCTTGATTCTGCTTCGGTGGGGGGTTAATTTTGAATAATTCGCATGACCGGCATGAGTGTATCCATTACGTCATCCGTTCATCCCAGCGAACGGGAAAGGACCATCCTCAAGATGGTGATCGAGGATTATATCGAAACGGCCCACCCGGTCCCTTCCGCCCGTCTGAAACAAAAGTTTCGCATTGCCTGGAGTCCCGCCACCATCCGGTCCGTGCTCCACACCCTTGACGAGGTGGGTCTGCTGGACCATGTTCATGTCTCTTCAGGAAAGATTCCCACCGATTCGGGTTACCGGTTCTACGTGGAGGAGCTGATGGACAAGATATCGGAATCCGAGATCGTGAAGGCCCAGATTGTGTCTGAGCTGTCCGCCGTGGCCCAGAACGTGGACATGATCCTCCAGATCACCGCCGATACTCTGGCCCGATTGAGCCAGCTCTTCGGGTTCGCATTCCTCGATCTGGGGTCCTCAACAGCGCTCACCGACCTCGAACTCATCCCCATGAGCTCAGGACGACTCCTTCTGGTCCTGGGGTTTGAATCTCAACATGTTAAGACCGCCGTTCTAACCATATCAGCCCGGGTAAAGGAGTCCCAGCTTGAGACGATCACTTCCGTCCTCCGGGAAAGGCTTCTGGGACTGAGTATCGGCAAGATACAGTCGTCCATAGGGGACCGTCTTAAGAACGACGAGGTTTATTCCAGTGATCTGGTACAGGTCATCGTCAAGAATGCCAGAAGTTATTTCGCGCCTTCCGAGTCCCCACGCATCCTGATCTCTCAAAAGGATTATCTTCTTCAGAATCCGGAGTTCAGCGACACGGACACGGTTCAGTCCATCGTCTCCGTCCTGGATGACTCCGCAACCCTCATGAAATCCATTTCCGAGGTATTGCCCGATGTGGACCAGACAACACTCTCCATCGGAAAGGAGAATCCTGAAAGTGCCCTTAGGCACTGCTCTGTTGTGACACGGAGATTTGAACTGGGCAGCGTGACCGGCCACCTGGGCGTTATCGGGCCCACCCGCATGTCGTACCGCGACATCTATGCTCTGGTATCCACGTTATCCCGGACAATCCCCTCCCTGGTTGATGACTAAAGATACCCAGGCAAGAAAGGAGCCGGTCAAGAAGTCCAAGACCCCCTCCAAAGTCAAGACGAAAAAGCCCGCCAGCGAGTCCAGAACGGACAACCTGGCCAGGCAGGTGAAGGAACTGGAGGTGTCCCTGGAGGAGCTTCAGGACCGCCATCTCCGGCTCAGGGCCGAGTTCGAAAACTACCGAAAAAGAAAGGAAAGGGAGATCTCCCGCTTGCTCGAATACGAGGGTGAGGCCATCATCCGGTCTCTGCTCCCTGTGGTGGATGACCTGGAGCGAATGGTGCGGTCGGCGAACGGTAAGGAATTCAACAGCATGGATTCCCTGGTTGAGGGGATCCATCTCATTCTGGAGAATGCCAGGAAGCGGTTGAGGGCCCTTCATGTTGAACCCTTCGAATCTGTGGGCAAGGTCTTCGACCCAGACCTCCATGATGCCATGCTGGTTCGGGAATCGGATGAGCATGACGAGAATGAGGTGATCGAGGAGTACGAAAAAGGCTACAAGTTCAAAGACAAAGTGATCCGGCATGCCAAGGTGGTGGTCAGCGCCTCGGGGAATGATTAGATAAGATCGGATCCATGCCGAAGGACTATTACGAAATCCTGGGCGCTGACCGGGATGACTCCCCTGAAGATATCAAGCGCGCTTACCGGAAACTGGCCATGAAATACCACCCCGACAGAAATCCCGGTGACAAGGAAGCTGAGCAGAAATTCAAGGAGGCGGCAGAGGCTTATTCCGTACTGGGTGACGCTGAGAAGAGGAGACAGTATGACCGGTTCGGTCACGCAGGTGTGGGGGCCCAGGAACCGGGGTTTGGCGGATTTGGCTTTCCCGATTTCGATCTCTCCGACGCTCTCCGGACTTTTATGGAAGGGTTCGGTTCCTTCGATGATTTCTTCGGTGGTCAAGGTCGACGGACAGCCCGTCAGGTCCGGGGGAGCGACCTTAAGGTAACTCTGGGACTCGACCTTGAGGAGATCGCCATCGGTGTCTCCAAAACCCTCAAGGTCAAACGGCTGGAGACCTGTGACCTGTGTGAAGGGTCCGGAGCCGAGCCCGGATCCCGTCCCAGCCGGTGTCCGGAGTGCAACGGAGCCGGTCAGGTTCGCCAGGTTTCCCGGTCCCTTTTCGGTCAGTTCGTGAATGTGGCTCAATGCCCGCGCTGCCGAGGAACGGGAGAAGTCATTTCTTCTCCGTGCACGAAGTGCAGGGGAGAGGGGAGAGTCCGCAAGGCGGTGGAAATCAAGGTCAAGGTCCCTCCAGGAGTGGCGACGGGGAATTATATGACTCTCCGGGGGGAAGGGAACAAGGGCCAGAAAGGGGCACGACCGGGTGATCTGATCGTCTTTTTTGAAGAAAACGATCACTCCTATTTCACACGGCAGGGGTCGCATATCGTTACTGAAATCGTGGTATCATTCTCCCAGGCCGCTCTCGGAAATTCGGTGAATGTTCCCACCCTGACGGGGAAGGCGAAGCTCACCATTCCCGCGGGTATCCAATCGGGACAGGTCCTGAGAATGAAGGGGAAAGGGCTCCCGGCCTTACGAGGAGCAGGCAAGGGCGACCAGCTGGTCCGCGTCCAGGTCGAGACACCCACTTCCCTGACTTCCAAACAGAAGGCCCTGTTCAAGGAGCTGGCTTCCACCAACGGGGATCTGAAGACGGTGGTGCGAAAGATCCGCCGGCCATAGAGTTGACCTCTCAGGAAAAACTGATCCTCAGGTTTCTTCTGACCATGCTGGTCATCGGCTCGGCGGTGGGAGTGGTGAGACGAACGTGGTTTCCCCATTCCCTCGATGCCCCGGGAGACGCGGAACGAACCGCCCGGGAAATGGCTTCAATCCTTCGACGGTCCTCCGATTCCCGGATTCTGGAAACCACGGTCAACCTTAACACCGCCTCAAAGAGAGAACTCATGTCCCTGCCGGGCATCGGGGAGGCCCTGGCAGAACGAATCATTCTGTACCGGGAAGATTTCGGTGAGTTTGGATCTCTTGAGGACCTGACAGAAGTCAGAGGAATCGGTATCAAGACGGTCAACGGTCTGAAAGAACGGGCGACCGTCGATGGGAAAGGGAATAACGGAGATCTCAATGACTGATCCAAGCGAGCCACACTTCAAGTTGTGGTTGAGAGACTTGCTGGAACTGGCGATTTTGATCGCCTTCTTGATGTTTTTGGCCGTCATCTATATCCCCAGGGCCATCTGGGCCGAGGAGGAGAGAATCCAGGATGAAAGCCGGTTTAGAATGCAAAACGTTTACGACATTCTTACCTTCTACGAACGGCTGACGGGAGAACGAACCGGCGACGGATTGTGGGCCCTCCGTGTGGTGAATGCCACCCGGGATTCCCTCACCGCGGATTCTACTTTCCTGGGGGAGCAGGCGATCTTTCTTCCGGGGGGTGAAGCGACGGTGAACGTTCGTCGGGGAACGGACGCCGACTACGATACGACGTTCGGGTTCCTGAAAACCCGGAAGGATACCCTGGTGGACACGGTATACACGGTAGTCACCTATAGCGCAGTGGACGAACGGTATGACACCCTCTTTGTTCGTCTGGAGGATATCCGGCCCTACCTTGAGGATCCCGCCGTGGTGGACATCCCGGATACCGCAACGACAAGTCATGTAGAGGTCGTAACCTACTATGATTCCTACATGCCCGATTCAAACATGTTCATCTGTCCCCTGACCCACAGGCCATATATCATTCAAGCCAACGATGAACTCCTGGAAGTGGAGAGTCCCATCAAAGGAACGTACAAGGAATCCCGGTATCTGGTATTTGCGCTTAAGGCACAGTCCCACGGGAAGATCGAGAACGGCCGGAGGAGTTGGGCCCGGTTCTAACGCCCGATGATTGCCATATCCCTGAAAAATGGCTGGGCTCGGTTTGCCCGCGCCGATATAGAGGGCGAGTCCCCGGTTTTGAAGGAGATCGGGGAAATACCGCTTCCCGTCCCTCTCGAGGACCCCGACCTTCATTCTGATCGACTGACTTTCCTGATCGGGGAGCTGTTCGAGCAGATATACGAGGCTGCAGGCGGGGGCGACAGGGACCTGTACGTTTCTCTGGGCGAGGAATGGATGGAATCGGATATTCTTGAAGTGGACAGCAGACTAACCCAGGAGGAAAAGGAAACCTATCTAGACTGGGTTCTCCATCAAAGGTTAGGATCCATGTCGGACGATTCTGAACCCTTCTTCTGTCTCCTGCCGGACGGGCGCGAAAACGTGGATCGGGTGCTGGTCTCCGTGATTACTGTCCCTCTGATCCGAGCGGTTCATGGGGCCGTGCTGAAGATGGGGGCGATACCTGTCTGGATGGAAGCGGGAGTGCTTTCTCTGGACCGGGTATCTGGCGCTCTCGATGATGGACGGGCCACCCGGACTCTTGCCATGGAACCGGCCGGCAGTGCCTACCGGGGACTCTTCCACGATCGGGGTCAGCTGAGGGGTCTGGCCCTGTTCAGACTGAGAGCTGGCAAGGCACAGGAAGTAGTGACGAAAGGGGACAGGGCCCTGGTGTCTGGATGCCTGGAAGACTTGAACGCCTATCTGGCAGGCCAGGACTTGAGTCCGAACCTCCACCTGTTCCTGTCTGGGGAGGTCTCCCGCCACACCCTCAAGGCCCTGACCCATTCGGGGACAGTTGAAGGGATTCTTACCGTCGTCAACCCCTTTGCCGGTCTGGGGACTGAGGGGATTTCTCTTCCAGACATCACCCACGGTTCCTGGTATGTGGACGTACGGGGACTCATTGAAAAGGGGATACAGTAGTGCCTGATATCAATCTGTTTGATCAGCCCGGATTCCAGGAAGCGCCAGCCCGGAAAGAGAAGGATACGGAAACCAGACCGGAAAAGAGAAAGAAATCCAGAAGGAAGAAAAAACGCTTTTCTCCCGATGAAATCATTGCCGCAGTGGTATTGATTGGAATCGGAGCCATGGTCGTGTGGTATCTTTCCCTCCGCTGGACGGTGAAATCTGAGGTTGAAGAACTCACCCCCGAGGAATTCCTTATGGGGCAGGAGGAGCCAACCGGCATATGACACCGAATACTACCGCTATCGTGGGGGGACAGTTCAAGGGGACGCGGCTTCGCACCGGCCGGGATCGACGGATTCGTCCCACCGTCTCCCGGGTCAGGGAGGCGATATTCGACCTCCTTCCCAGCCTGTCAGGGACGGACGTCCTTGACCTCTATGCGGGAGCGGGAACTCTGGGATTTGAGGCTCTCAGCCGGGGAGCCGGGAAGGTCACTTTCGTGGAGCTCAACCCGCATGCCCTGAGGCTGCTGGAGAAGAACCGGATCCCCTTTGACGACGGTAGGGTGAAAATCATCCGGGACGATTGTCTTCGCTTTCTTAAGAAAACAGGCGCGACCTACCATGTCATCCTGGCCGACCCACCGTATGGGGAAGTGGACCTTTCCGATTTGAAGGAGGGGGCACTTCTGCGGCTCAAACCAGGGGGCACCCTGGTTGTGGAGACATCGGTCCGGCAGTCCTGGAAAGAGGAGGATGCCATCATCAGAAGATACGGTGACACGCAGGTAACGTTGATCCGTGGTCGGTCATGAAAAAAGCCATCTATCCGGGGTCCTTTGACCCTGTCACCAACGGCCACCTGGACATCGTGCACCGGGCAACGAAGCTCTTCGATGAGCTGGTGATAACGGTGGCCATCCAACGGGACAAGGAGCCTTTGTTCACTCTCCGGGAACGAATGGATATGATCAAAGAGTGTGTTCGGGAGTATGACAACGTGGAGGTCACATCCACCGACAAGCTGATCGTGGAATACGCCCGCGACATAAGGGCCGGGGCCCTGATTCGCGGGCTCCGGTTCGTGAGTGATATCGAGTACGAGTTTCAGATGGCCTGGATGAACCGTCATCTGAATAAGGAGGTGGTCACGGTGTTCCTCATGACGGATGCCAAGTATACCCACCTCAATTCTACCCTTATCAAGGAGGTCTTTGGACTGGGCGGAGACATCAGTGAATTCGTTCCCCCTCACGTGGTGAAACGCCTGGCGGAGAAATTCCCCGCCAGACGTTAGGCCTTGAGGGGTAGGGGATCTTGTCGCCCCTCACCCGGTACCTGCCTTACACTCCGCTCCCGTTATCCGATTCCCGGTTCCTTCACTCTTCCCCACTTTACTCCTGCCTTCGTCCCCAACTTTTTCTCTCTTGAAATGGG
>JBHIAI010000035.1:0-15341 GCA_046861655.1 Fidelibacterota bacterium
TCACCCGCCATTTCTTCCTCCTCTTCCGGCTTCATAACCATGAGATTCTCAAATCCCCTGAAACCCGTCCCTGCGGGGATGAGTCTCCCCATGATCACGTTTTCTTTCAGACCCAGGAGGTAGTCCGTTTTCCCTTCCGTGGAAGCATCTGTGAGGACCCGGGTGGTTTCCTGAAAGGAGGCGGCAGAGATGAAGCTTTCCGTGTTCAGGGAGGCCCGGGTGATACCCAGGAGCAAGGGTCGAAAGGTAGCGGGCTTGGCCGCCCGAGTCTTCATGGGCGCCTTTTTTTCCTTCTTGAGGTCCTTGTTCAGTTCTTTGGCCTCGTCTTTCTCGATAAGATCGTTCTCACCGTATCCCGAATCCCCCGGTTCGGTTACCACAACCATTTTTGAAATCCGGGCATTTTCAGCGAACAAGTCCCCCCGGCTGACGCGGTCCTCCGGAAGGAACCGGGTGTCTCCAGGATTGTCTATTTCCAGTTTCTGCATCATCTGCCTGACGATAGTTTCCACGTGCTTATCGTTGATGCGCACACCCTGGAGGCGGTAGACCTCCTGAATCTCGTTTACCAGGTACTCTTGAACGCGCTCCGGCCCCAGGATGCCCAGGATATCCCTGGGAGAAATGGATCCCTCGCACAGACGGTCCCCGGCACTCACCCGGTCGCCCTCATGGACGATCACGTGTCTGCCGTAGGGAATGGTGTATTTCCGTTTCTCATCGTGGGGACCGTGAATGAATATCTCCCGAATGCCCCTTTTCGTCTTTCCAAACTTTACTTTGCCGTCAATCTCAGTGACAACTGCCGGCTCCTTGGGGTCCCGGGCTTCGAACAGTTCCGCCACCCGGGGAAGTCCCCCCGTGATGTCACGGGTCTTCCGGATTTCCCGGGCAATCTTCACCAGAACGGTTCCCGCCGTCACCTTCTGGCCATCCTTGACCATCAACACCGCTTTGACGGGAAGGATGCTTCCTGAGGAGAGAACCTTGCCGTTCCCATCCACGATATCCAGGTGGGGGGCCATCCGGCGGTTCTTGGCTTCGGTGGTCACAATCTGGCGCTTTCCTCCCTCTACGGCCTCTTCCTGATAGGTTTCCCCTTCCACCATATCCACGAACTTGACGTAGCCGGTCTGGCGGGCAAGGATAACATCGGTGTAGGGATCCCAGGTGAACAAGACCTGACCCCCCTTCACCTTCTGATTATTCTTCACCAGAAGGTTGGATCCATAGGGAACCTTGTGGCGGGCCGCAATCTTCTTGGTGTCCTCGATGATTTCCAGGAAGCCGTTCCGCACAAGAACCTTTCTGACTTTCCGCTTCCGGGTTTTTCCTTTGATGACCACTCCAGCTTCATCGGTCACATCCCCGTACTCGAGCTCGGGGGAGTATTTCACCTTCCCATCGTGGCGGGCTTCCATCTCTGATTGTTCAATAATCCGGGCCGCCGTACCCCCAATATGGAAGGTTCTCAACGTTAGCTGAGTCCCCGGTTCGCCGATGCTCTGGGCAGCGATGATGCCCACAGAGGTCCCCAGGCTCACAAGCTTATTGGTGTTCAAGTCCGTCCCGTAGCAATGGGCACAGACTCCCCGCCTGGATTCGCAGGTCAATACGGACCGGATGAACACCTTGTTGATGTCGAGCAGGGCCATCTCGTCGGCGATGTCGTTGTCCACAAGAGTGCCCGCTTTGACCACGACAGCACCGTCATGATAGACATCTTCCTGGATTACCCGCCCCCGGGTTCTGTCGGCCAGGGATTCAATGATTTCTTCCCCTTCCTTCAGATCGGTGACCCACACGCCGTTGATGGTCCCGCAGTCGGGTTCCGTAATGACCACGTCCTGAGCGACGTCCACCAGCCTCCGGGTGAGGTATCCCGCATCCGCCGTTTTCAAGGCGGTGTCGGCCAGACCTTTCCGGGCTCCGTGAGTGGAGATAAAGTATTCAAGAACAGGGAGTCCCTCCCTGAAGTTCGAAATGATGGGGGACTCGATGATTTCTCCCCTGCCTCCCGTCATGGATTTCTTGGGCTTGGCCATGAGACCCCTCATGCCGGCGAGCTGTTTGATCTGGTCCTGGCTCCCCCGGGCACCGGAATCGGCCATCATGAAGACCGAATTGAACCCGTCCTGGTCCTGCTCCAGGTACTCCATCATCGTAGCGGCTACCTGGTTGGTAGCATGGGTCCAGACATCGATCACCTTGTTGTAGCGTTCCCCTTCCGTCAGGATCTGCTTCGAAAACTTCTCATGAATCGAATCCACTTCCCTGAACGCCGCCCCGATAATCTCTCCTTTCTCCTCGGGAACCAGAACGTCTTCTATCCCGATGGAGGCACCACTGCGCGTGGCGTAGTTGAACCCAAGGGATTTCAGGTCATCCACGAATTTGACCGTTCGGTAGTTGCCCGCTTTCAGGTACGATTCGTATATGATCTTTTCCAGTTTCTTCTTGGAAATCGTTTCATCCACGAAGTCCAGCTCATCCGGCACGACGGCGTTGAACAGGGCCCGGCCCACCGTCGTCCCCTTGATCCATTTCCCGTCCAGGTGGAGATTGACGATGGCGTGAAGACCCACCGCTCCATTCTCGTATGCTATGATGACTTCATCAATGTTCGCGAAACTCTTGCCCTCTCCCAGGTCTCCCTCCCGGGCCTTCGTCAGATAGTAACTTCCCAGGACCATATCCTGGGAGGGAACAGTGATGGGATACCCGTGAGCAGGATGGAGGATATTGTGACTGGAAAGCATCAGGATTCTCGCTTCCATCTGGGCTTCGGGAGAAAGGGGAACGTGCACAGCCATCTGGTCCCCGTCGAAATCGGCGTTGAAGGCCGCGCACACCAAGGGGTGGATCTGGATGGCCTTTCCATCCACCAAAACCGGTTGAAAGGCCTGGATACCCAGACGGTGGAGCGTGGGGGCCCGGTTCAGAAGTACGGGATGGTCCTTCACCACAAAGTTCAGGACATCATAGACTTCAGGAAAGCGCTCCTCCACCATCAGCTTGGCGCTGCGGGGGGTCTTGGCGTAGCCTCTCTTGATCAGTTCATGGATGAGGTGGGGTTTGAAAAGCTCGGCGGCCATGTCTTTGGGAAGACCGCACTCGTTGAGGTTCAGTTCTGGACCTACGACGATCACCGAACGGCCTGAATAGTCCACCCGTTTGCCCAGGAGGTTCTGCCGGAATCTTCCCTGCTTGCCCCGGAGCATATCGCTCAAACTTTTCAGCGGGCGCCGGGTGCCGCTCGACACAGCCGTGCCCCTTCTGGCATTGTCGAACAGGGTATCTACCGCCTCCTGGAGCATTCGCTTTTCGTTGCGAAGAATGACATCCGGGGCCTTGATTTCCATAAGCTGCTTCAGGCGGTTGTTTCGGATGATCACCCTCCGGTACAGGTCGTTCAGATCGCTGGCGGCGAACCGTCCACCCTCAAGGGGAACCAGCGGCCGCAATTCTGGGGGAATGACGGGCAGGACGGTGATGACCATCCATTCGGGACGATTCAGTCGCTTCTTTTCAGGACTGGGGTAGAATGCCCGGGCAACCTTCAGCCTCTTCAAGGCGTCGGACCGCTGCTGCTTCGACCGGGATGTTTTGATGGTGTGTTCCAGATCTTTGATCATTCTTGGAATCTCAAGACTCCGGAGGGCGTCCCTGATCGCCGTTCCTCCCATGGCAGCGTAGAAATAGTTCTCTTCCTCCCAGTCTTCCTCCGACACAGCGTTCCTCCCGAACTCGGCCTCCAGGTCCCGGTATTCCTGTTCATCCACAAGATCGAGAGGTTTCTTTTCGGAATTGCCCGGATGTACCACCAGATAGGTCTCATAATAAATCACCCGCTCCAGATCGCGGGTGGGAATTCCAAGGAGATGACTCAGCTTTCCAGGGACGGACCTGAGATACCAAATATGAACCACGGGGACGGCCAGGGTGATGTGTCCCATGCGTTCCCGTCGAACCCTCTTGCGGGTGACCTCCACCCCGCACCGGTCGCAGATGATACCCCGGTAGCGAATCCCCTTGTATTTTCCGCAGTGGCATTCGTAGTCCTTCACCGGACCGAATATCTTCTCGCAGAATAGACCGTCTTTCTCCGGCTTGTACGACCGGTAATTGATGGTCTCCGGTTTCAGGACCTCCCCGTAGGACCTTCTCAGGATTTCCTCCGGAGAGGATAGGCCTATGGATACGGCCTTGAAATCGGCATTCGACTCCACTTGAGGGGGTTTTATATAAATCAATTATCTCTCCTTCCCATTATGGGTGAAGTTGAACATCGACGCCCAACCCTTGAAGTTCTTTGACCAATACGTTAAACGACTCGGGAATCCCGAACGTGGGAACGTTATCTCCCCTCACCAGGGAGTTGTACACTTTCGACCGTCCTTCCACATCGTCAGATTTCCCGGTGAGCATTTCCTGAAGCGTGTGCGCCGCGCCGTAAGCCTCCAGGGCCCATACCTCCATCTCACCAAACCGTTGACCGCCGAACTGGGCCTTTCCGCCCAGTGGCTGCTGGGTAATGAGGGAATAGGGACCCGTGGACCTGGCATGCATCTTGTCATCCACCATGTGGTTCAATTTCATCATATAGATAAAGCCGACGGTGACCGGATTATCGAATTTCTGGCCCGTTCGGCCGTCCCGAAGGGTGATTTTCCCACCCCTGGACAACCCGGCTTTTTCCAGCTCCTGGGCCACCTGATCGGGAGTGGCACCATCGAAGGGAGGTGTCTCGTAACGGACGCCCAGAATCTTCCCAGCCCAGCCCAGCATGGTCTCATTCAGCTGTCCAAGATTCATCCGGGACGGAACCCCCAGCGGGTTAAGGATGATGTCCACAGGTGTGCCATCATCCATGAACGGCATATCCTCCTCGGGCACCACGATAGCCACAACTCCCTTGTTCCCGTGACGGCCCGCCATCTTGTCTCCCACCTGGACCTTTCGCTTATTGGCAATGTATACTTTCGCCAGCTTCGATACCCCCGGCTGGAGTTCATCGCCCACCTGCAGTTTGTAAATCTCCCTTTCCAGCCTTTGTTCCTCCCGCGTCCATTCACGGCGGAAGGAATTCCACACGCGCTGAATCTGAATCCACACTTCCCGGTCCTGCACCCAGGGATTATCCCGGGAAATGCGTTCCACGTCCAGCGTCTCCAGGCGCTTAGGAGTGAGCTTCGTGGAGGCTTTGATAATGGTCTTCCCTGTTGCCAGATCCCTTAGCCCGCCACAGATCTGGTCTGTCAAGAGTTGAATCAAACGCTCGTTTCGCTTTTTCCGCAGTCTGGCCTTCGTCCGGCGGGTCTCTTCCTGTAGCTGTTCAATGATCTTCTTCTCCTGGGCCCGGGAGGACTTGGTCTTCCGTTCGAAAAGCTGGGTCCGGATCACCACGCCGTTGACACTGGGCTCGGCTCTCTTGGACGCATCTTTCACATCCCCCGCCTTTTCCCCGAAAATTGCCCTCAACAGCTTTTCTTCCGGGGTGGGATCTGTCTCCCCCTTGGGGGTCACCTTCCCGATAAGGATGTCGCCGGGCTTTACCGGAGCACCCACCCGGATGATTCCGTTTTCATCCAGGTTCTTTGTGGCCTCCTCACTGACGTTGGGAATCTCGCGGGTCAGCTCTTCCTCGCCCCGCTTGGTGTCCCGTACCTCCAATTCAACCTCCGATATGTGAACCGAAGTGAAATCATCATCCTTTACCAGCCGCTCACTGATCACGATGGCGTCCTCGAAATTGTACCCACGCCAGGGCATGAACGCCACCAGCACATTCCGTCCCAGAGCCAGTTCTCCTCTGACCGTCGCCGGACCGTCCGCAAGAAGATCTCCCCTTTTCACCCTGTCCCCTTCGTAGACCACAGGCCTCTGATTCACGCACGTATCCTGATTGGTCCGGGAATACTTTATCAGGGGGATGGTCACCAGATTCTCATCCGGGGTGATGGCAATGTCCTCTGGAACGTCCTTCACCCGGAGAACAATCTTGGTGGAATCGGTCTCCTCCACCACTCCATCAACAGGAGAGAAAATGCTGGTCAGGGAGTCGACGGCCACCCGGGCCTCGATGCCCGTTCCCACGATGGGGGCTTCAGGATTCACCAGGGGAACAGACTGCCTCTGCATATTCGAACCCATAAGAGCCCGGTTGGCGTCGTCGTGTTCCAGAAAAGGAATCAGGGCGGCCGCCACGCTCAGGATCTGGTGAGGCGCCACATCCATGAATTGAACGTCCTTCGGACTCACAATGGGAAAGTCACCCCGAATGCGGGCCCGGATTCGTTTGTCCTGAATCTGACCTTTCTTGCTCACCTGAACATCAGGCTGGGCGATCATGGACCGGTCTTCATCCTCCGCCGATAGGTACTTCACCTGCTGGGTCACATAGGTCCGGCCGTTGTCGTGCCTGACCACCCGGTAGGGAGCCTCAATAAACCCCAGTTCATTCACCATGGCGTGAGTAGCCAGGGAGGAGATGAGACCGATATTCGGTCCCTCCGGGGTCTCGATGGGACACAGCCTTCCGTAGTGGGTGTAGTGAACGTCCCTCACTTCAAACCCCGCCCTTTCGCGGGTCATGCCGCCTGGGCCCAGGGCCGAAACCCGGCGTTTGTGGGTAACCTCTGCCAGGGGATTGGTCTGGTCCTTAAACTGACTCAATTGACTGGTCCCAAAGAACGAATTGATCACGGTCGTAACGATGCGCGAATTGATGAGATCCTGGGGCGTAAGACTCTCAGCTTCCCTCAGATTCATTCGCTCACGGATGGTCCGCGACATGCGATTGATGGCAACGGAGAACTGGTTAGTGAGTTGCTCTCCCACGGTCTTGATCCGCCGGTTTCCCAGATGGTCAATGTCATCCGGGCCTCTCTCCCCACGGCGCATCTCAAACAGGTATTCGATCACCCGAATCAAGTCTTCAGTGGTCAGAACGGTATGATCCAGAGGCACATCCAGGTCAAACTGCTTGTTCAGTCGATACCGCCCCACCTTGCCCAGGTCGTACCGCTTCGGACTGAAAAACATCCGTTCGATGAACTTCTGGGCCGTTTCCAGGTTGGGAGGCTCGCCCGACCTCAGGTAGCGGTACATGAGGCGAAGGGCCTCTTCCGTGTTCCGCGTTGGATCCTTTCCCATGGTATTCAGAAGGACCTGGGCAGAGATACCGTCTTCCGGATTCACCACTTCGATGCTCTTGATACCGGCTTCCTTGAGGCCGGCCAGGAGCTCACCGGTCACCTCCGTTCTGGCCTCAGCCATGATCTCGCCCGTTTCCACGTTGACCACGTCGTCCACCAGAACCTGCCCCTGTGTGTCCTTCTGGGACTTCCCTCCCAGCTTGACCGTACTCACCAGACCAAAGGCCCTGAGAATGTCGGCATCGGTGGAAAAGCCCAGAGCCCGTAACAAGCTGGTAACCGGAAACTTTCTCCGCCGGTCAATAATGACGTACAGACAGTCCTGAATATCGGTGGTGAAGTCGATCCAGGAGCCCCGGAACGGGATCACCCTGGCCTGGTACAGTTTGGTGCCGTTGGGATGGATGTGTTCGTCGAAGAAAACACCGGGCGATCTTTGAAGTTGACTCACGATCACCCGCTCGGCACCGTTGATGATGAAGGTCCCCCGCTCGGTCATGAAAGGTATATTCCCGAAATAGACGTCCTGCTCGATGCTGTGGGCATACTTCGACCGGTCGTACTCGTCTGTGATATGGAGAACCAGTTTCACTTTCAGGGGAACGGCGTAGGTGACGCCCCTTTCCAGACATTCCTCGGGCTTGTACTTGGGCAGCCCGAAAAAGTATCCCTTGTACTCCAGGACGTAGTTCTTGTGGGTATCCTCGATCGGGAAGGCATTCCGGAACACTTCTTCGAGACCAAAAGGTTCCTTCTCATCCTCTGGCCTGTCCTTTGGAACAAAATATTCCTCGAATGATTTGAGCTGGACATCCAGAAGATTGGGCATGTCCATGACCCGGGACAACCGGGAAAAGGACTCTCTCGTCACCCGCTGGTTGGATTGGCTGGACAAATCAACGTCCTCCTTTCTGGGATCTTGTGGACAAGGTTACTTGAGCTCCACGGAAGCACCCGCTTCTTCGAGTTTCTTCTTCATCTCTTCAGCCTCCTCCTTGGGCACCCCCTCGCGCACCGCCTTGGGTGCGGTGTCTACGAGCTCCTTGGCTTCCTTAAGACCCAGTTCCGTGAGAGATCTTACCACCTTGATCACTTGAATCTTCTTCTCTCCCGCCCCGGTGAGAACCACGTTAAAAGAGCTTTTCTCTTCCGCCTGAGCTTCCTGGGCGGCAGGCGCGGCAGCTCCCGCCACGGCAACAGGGGCGGCTGCGGTCACCTTAAACTTCTCTTCAATGTCCTCAATCAACTCGGAAATCTCCAGCATGTTGGCTTTTTCCAAGTACTCGATCACATCACTGCGGGTTATCTTCGCCATTCTCACTACCTCCTCATGGTCTAGGACCCCTTGGATTCCTTTACCTGGTTCAGTACGTTTACGAGATTCGCCATGGCACCCTTCAAACCCAGGGCCAATTGAATCATGGGGGCGGACAACTGCCCCACAATCTTTGATAGCATCCTGTCCCGGCTCGGAAGGGAGGCAATCCGGCTGAACACGTCCTTCTCCATCACCTCTCCCTCAAAGATAAGGGCCTTGAGCTGAGGCCGATCGTGGGATTTCTGGAAATCCACCAGAATTTTGGCCGGGGAGGCGGGATCGTCGTAGCTGAAGGCGATGGCGGTGGGACCCTTGAAAACGTCCTCAAGCCCTTCGAATCCTGCCTTCTCGGCCGAACGCATGGCCAGGGTATTCTTAACCACCTCGAATTCTACGCCCTCCTGGTGAAAACGCCGGCGGAGTTCGGTGACCTCCCCCACGTCTAAGCCCAGGTACTGGGTAAAGTAGATCCCTTTGGCTCGAGCCAGCTTCTCGCCGATCCTGTCTACTGCCTCTATTTTCCTGGGATTCGGCATGCTGGTCCTCAGGTCAGCGACCCCCTGTCAATCTTGATACCGGGACTCATGGTGGACGAAATGGTCACCTTCTTAACGTAGGTTCCCTTCAACGACGGTGGTTTTACCCGGAACAGAGTGGACACCACCGATTTCAAATTCTCGGCCAATTGACGATCCTCAAACGATTTTCTTCCGATGGGAACATGGATAATCCCGTGACGGTCCACCCGGAGTTCCACCCGTCCCGCTTTGATCTCGCTGACCGTCTTCCGGACATCCTGGGTGACCGTTCCGCTCTTGGGATTGGGCATAAGACCTTTCGGACCGAGGACCTTTCCAAGCTTTCCCAGCTTGGGCATCATGTCGGGAGTGGCCACTACCACGTCTATCTCGTCCCACCCCTTTTCAAGTCTTTCGATGAAATCATCGTCGCCCACATAATCGGCCCCCGCTTCCGTAGCGTCCTTGGCGGCCTGACCCTTGGTGAGAACCAGGACCCGGACCTCCTGTCCTGTGCCAAACGGGAGGGAGGTGACCGTCCTCACGTTCTGGTCGGCGTGCCTGGGATCCACGCCCAGGTTCACAGCCACTTCGATGGTCTCATCAAAACCGGCGCTGGCTGCTTCCTTCACCAGAGTCACGGCATCCTCCAGGGAGTAGTCCTTCTGACGGTCGATCTGCTCGAGAGCCTGACGGTATCGTTTTCCCCGCTTCACCGGTTCTCCTCTTCCACTTCGATGCCCATGCTCCGGGCTGTTCCCCGGATCATTTCCATCGCCTTTTCCACAGTATTGGCATTCAGATCGGGCATTTTTACTTGGGCGATCTTTCTCAAATCCTGTTCCCGGACCTTCCCCACTTTTTCCCGGTTGGGTTCTCCGGACCCCTTCTGTATCCCCGCCGCTTGCCTCAACAGAACGGCTGCGGGAGGAGTCTTGGTCACAAAGGTAAAGGACCGGTCTTCATACACGGTAATCACCACCGGAACCACCGTGCCCATGTCGGTCCTGGTGGCCTCGTTGAAGGCCTTGCAAAAATCCATGATGTTCACACCGTGCTGGCCCAGGGCCGGACCCACCGGGGGAGCCGGATTGGCCTGACCGCCCCGAATCTGGAGCTTGATCTGTGTCAGTACGTTCCTGGCCATCTCTCTCGATTACTTCTCGTGTTCCACCTGAAGAAAATCCAGTTCCACCGGGGTGGCCCGACCGAAAATGGAGACCGTTACCTTGACCTTCTGCTTCTCCTCATTCACTCCCTGGACAAACCCGGTGAAATCGATAAAAGGCCCGTCGGTGATCTTCACGGCGTCGCCCACCTTGAACCGGGCGGCCAGGACCTCCCGTCCATCTTTGGTTTCCACCTCTCCCAGAATCCGTTTCACCTCATCGCTCTTCAGGGGTTCGGGTTCCCCTTTGGGACCGACAAAGCTGATGACGCCCGGAAGGTTTTCGATGAAGTAGCGGGTCTCCTGAGTCAGGTCCATCTTGATGAGCACGTAACCCGGATAGAATACCTTGTTTCTCACCACCTTCTTGCCGCTTCTCATTTCCACCACGTTTTCCGAGGGCACCAGGACCTGATCGATCTGCTTCTTGAGACCGTCTTCATCGGCACCATGCATAAGGGCATCCCGGATTTTCTTCTCCTTGCCCGACAGAACCCGTATGGAATACCAGTCCATCCTACAGAATAACGTTTACGATTCGTGACAGGACCAAATCCACCAGGAACAGGAATATCCCCAGCAGCAACGACAGTCCCAGCACCACCGCGGTGGAACCCCGGAGTTCGTCCCAGGTAGGCCAGGACACCTTCTTCATTTCGAGTCTCACGCCCTTCAGGAATTGTTGGACTTTCTTAATCACCTTGAGCAGAAAAAGCGTACCTGTCGCAGGTGAGGCAGGACTTGAACCCGCAACCGCCGGTTTTGGAGACCGGTGCTCTGCCAGTTGAGCTACTCACCTAGTTCTTCTTTCCCCGTCAACGGGTTTCCCTGTGAAGGGTGTGACTCCGGCAGGTGGGACAGTACTTTTTGTACTCCACCCGGTCCGGCTGCGTCCGTTTGTTCTTCGTGGCGGAGTAGTTCCTGTGATGGCATTGTTCACATTCCAATCGAATGATGTCTCTCCTGCTGGAGCCTGCCACGGTTTATTCCACGACCTCAGTGACCACGCCTGCGCCCACGGTATGGCCCCCTTCCCGGACGGCGTACCTCAGCTCCTTCTCCATGGCGATCGCTGAGATCAACTCCACCGTCAGTTCCACGTTATCCCCGGGCATCACCATCTCCGTCCCCTCAGGCAGGGTCACCACACCCGTCACATCCGTGGTCCGAAAATAAAACTGGGGACGGTATCCATTGAAAAAGGGCGTGTGACGACCCCCCTCCTCCTTCTTCAGAACGTACACGTTCGTCTTAAACTTCGTGTGAGGCGTTATACTCCCTACCTTCGCCACCACCATCCCCCTCTTCAACGTCTCCTTCTCTATCCCACGCAACAACAACCCCGCATTGTCCCCCGCCTGGCCCTGGTCCAACTCCTTGCGAAACATCTCCACCCCCGTCACCACCGTCTTGCGGGAAGGCCCTAACCCTACAAGCTCTACCTCATCCCCTACCTTCACAACACCACGCTCTATCCGGCCTGTCCCCACCGTCCCCCGGCCCGTAATACTGAATACATCCTCCACAGGCATCAAAAACGGCTTGTCTATGTCCCGAACCGGCTCCGGAATGTACTCATCGATCGTCTTGATCAACTCGTCCACACTCGACATGGCCTCATCATCCTCAGGATGATTCAACGCCGCCAGTGCACTCCCCTTGATGATCGGTATCTCATCCCCAGGAAACTCATACTCCGTCAACAACTCCCGTAACTCCAACTCCACCAACTCAATCAACTCAGGATCATCCACCATGTCCGTCTTGTTTAAATACACCACGATCGCCGGCACATTCACCTGCCGAGCCAACAATACATGCTCCCGCGTCTGGGGCATGGGTCCGTCCGCCGCCGATACCACCAGAATCGCACCATCCATCTGAGCCGCCCCCGTGATCATGTTCTTGATGTAATCCGCATGACCCGGACAATCAATGTGAGCATAATGACGATTCTCACTCTCATACTCCACATGAGCCGTCTGAATCGTAATCCCCCGCTCACGCTCCTCAGGAGCATTATCTATGGAATCAAACGTCCGAACCTCCGACAATCCCCGCTGAGATAAACGCATCGTCATCGCCGCCGTCAACGTCGTCTTTCCATGATCTACATGACCAATCGTACCCACGTTTACATGAGGCTTCGTCCGCTCAAACTTTGCCTTTGCCATGACTCCCTCCTTTCACCTTCCCGCCAGGGCGGGATTGCCGTGAAGTTTTTCCACGATCTTGTCGCCTAGGACCGGGGGAACCGGTTCGTAGGAATAGAATTCCGAGGTAAACACAGCCCTGCCCTGGGAAATGGACCGGAGGTCCGTAGCGTACCCGAACAAATCACTCAGAGGGACAACGGCCCGGATGATCAAAGCGTCCTTCCGGTGGTCCGTACCCTGGATCTCGCCCCGCCGTGAATTCAGATCGCTCATCACGTCCCCCAGGTACTGTTCCGGCAACACCACCTCCACCTTCATCCTGGGCTCAAGAATCACCGGTTGGGCCTTACTGCAGGCCTGTTCAACGGCGATGGATCCCGCAATCTTGAACGCCAGTTCCGATGAGTCAACGGGATGGTACGAACCATCCACAAGTTCCACCCTCACGTCCTCCATGGGATACCCCGCCAGAATACCGTTCTTCAACTTCTCCTGGATCCCCCGGTCCACGGACGGGATGTATTCTTTCGGGACGGCTCCTCCCACAATCTTGCTCTCAAAGTGGTATCCCTTGCCCGGTTCGTTCGGTTCCACCCGGAGTTTCACGTGACCGTACTGACCCCGTCCCCCCGACTGGCGGATGAACTTGCCGTCGGCCTCTGCACTCCGGGTGATGGTCTCCTTGTAGGCAACCTGGGGTTTACCCACGTGGGCATTCACACCGAACTCCCGGCGAAGCCTTTCCACCAGGATTTCCAGGTGCAGTTCTCCCATCCCCGAGATAACCGTCTGGCCCGTTTCCTCATCGATGGAGACGCCAAAGGTGGGATCCTCATCGGACAGCTTGGCCAGGGCCCCGGTCAGGATTTCCTGCTCCGCCTTGCTGGCCGCCTCAATGGCCACGGACATGACAGGTTTCTGAAAATCCATGGCTTCCAGAATGATGGGGGCTGAAGGATCGCAAAGGGTATGACCGGTCTTTACCTGCTTGAGACCCACGGCAGCGGCGATCTCTCCGGCACTCACTTTGTCCCGGTTTTCGCGTTTGTTGGCGTGCATCAGAAGGATGCGGCCAACCCGTTCCTTTCTTCCCGTGGTGGTGTCCAGAACGACCTGTCCGGCGGACATCGATCCGGAGTAGACCCGGAAGAAGGTCAACCGTCCCACATACGGGTCTGTCGTGACCTTGAACGCCAGGGCGCTCAAAGGCTCCGATTCAGATGGCGCCCGGGACAACAAGATATCGGTATCTTCAGGGGCGTGACCCACGACCTCAGGCACTTCCAGGGGAGAGGGGAGATAATCGACCACAGCGTCCAGCAAACGCTGAACACCCTTGTTTCTCAGAGCGGCACCGCACAGAACAGGAACAAAGGCGTTGTCCAGACACCCCTGGCGGAGGGCCTTCTTTATTTCTTCTTCCGTCAGATCTTTCCCGGCGAGGTACTTGTCCATGAGCACTTCGTCATAACTGGCACATTCCTCCACAAGATGACGGCGGGCCTTTTCCGAGGCTTCCTTCATGTCCTCGGGGATATCCATGTACTCAAAATGAGTCCCCAGGGTGGATTCGTTGTACACGATAGCCTTCATCACGATCAAATCTATGAGACCGGCGAATAGATCCCCGCTCCCGATGGGAAGCACCACGGGGAGGGGACTGGCCTTGAGCCGTTCCTTCATCATCTTCAGAACGTTTTCAAAGTCGGCCCCCATTCGGTCCATCTTGTTCACGAAAGCGATCCGCGGAACACGGTAACGGTTCGACTGGCGCCAGACCGTTTCACTCTGGGGCTCCACGCCCCCCACGGCGCAAAACACAACGACCGACCCGTCCAGAACCCGCAGCGACCGCTCCACTTCGGCGGTGAAATCGATGTGACCGGGGGTATCTATGATGTTAATTCTATGCCCATTCCAGAAGGTGGTGGTGGCCGCCGAAGTGATGGTGATGCCCCTTTCCTTTTCCTGATCCATCCAGTCCATAGTTGCGGCACCCTCATGGACTTCACCCATTCGGTGGACCCTGCCGGTGTAGTAAAGAATCCGCTCGGTGGTGGTGGTCTTCCCGGCATCGATGTGGGCCAGGATACCGATATTTCTTACTTTGTCAAGAGCGTAGGACTGCATCTTTATCGATAATGGGCAAAAGCCTTGTTGGCTTCTGCCATGCGGTGGGTATCTTCCTTTTTCTTGATGGCCCCACCCTCGTTATTGGCGGCGTCGATGATTTCCGCTGCCAGTTTTTCCTTCATGGACCGGCCCCTGCGCTTCTTGGCCTGAGAGATAATCCAGCGTGTAGCCACGGCATAGCTTCGATGCCTGGCTACTTCCACCGGCACCTGATAGGTGGCGCCCCCGATTCTGCGGGATTTCACCTCCAGAACGGGACGAACGTTTTCAAGGGCTTTATGGAACATGTCCAAACTCTCCCCCTTGGTACGGGAAGAAATCAACTCCATGGCGCCGTAGAAGATCCCTTCAGCCACTCCCTTTTTCCCCCGCTGCATCAGGTTGTTGATGAACTTCTGGACCATTTTGTCCCCGTACTTCCAGTCCGGAGCCACCTGTCTTCTTTCGGGACGTCTTCTTCTCATGGCTACCTCGGACGTTTCGCACCGTAACGGGAGCGACTGGTTTTCCGGTCCATCACACCCGCCGTATCCATGGTTCCACGGACGATGTGATAACGGACCCCCGGAAGATCTTTCACCCGGCCCCCTTCGATCAAGACGATAGAATGTTCCTGAAGATTGTGACCTTCACCGGGAATGTAGGCGATCACTTCGATACCGTTCGTCAGCCTGACCTTGGCTACCTTTCTCAAGGCCGAATTGGGTTTCTTTGGCGTTGTGGTGTAAACACGCGTACACACACCCCGCTTCTGGGGATTATTCCCCAGGGCGGGAGTGGATCGTTTCTTTCGTTCCTTCTTTCGTCCCTTGCGAACCAGCTGGTTGATCGTGGGCATGTTTCAGGCTCCCTCTGTGGTCCTAACCGGCCTTTTCCTTCTCGGTGACTGTT
>JBHIAI010000150.1:0-3486 GCA_046861655.1 Fidelibacterota bacterium
GTGATACCCAGGTAAGACAACCCCGCCGCCCTGGCAGCTTCCCGGGTGGCATCCAGGGGAGCGCCAAACTCTACGAAATCCTCCGTGACCCAGGTGTGGCAGTGAAGATCCCCCCAGTGCCATCCGGATTGTCTTCCCGGTAGGGGATCGGGCGACAGATAGACGGTGAGGGGTGGGTGTCCCGATCCGGGGACGTTATGGTTCACGCAGGTTTTCTTCCGCGTTCCCTGGCGGTACAGGAAACGGGCGTTGATCCAACACTCACCCGAGAACTCCTTCATGTCCAGCTGTATGATTTCGTACCACCATGGCTGGTCCAGGTCGAGCTCCTTGACCATTTCGTACTCTTTCGTGTACCCCTCGCCGTCCCTTATGGTGATGGTTATGCTCTCAAGGTGAACCGGGAACCGGTGGGCGTCCTTGACCAAAACGAGAAGGGGCAGGACCAGGCCCGGGTCGATTCTGCGGGGGACATCGGCGATGATCTCGGGTTCTTTTCGGTAGTACCGGCTGAAGGGGAAGAAAGGAAACCGGTAATGAAGTTCGGCGTACAGAAAAACGGGAATAAACAAACCCAGATGCCCTGGATCGACCCACATCATGGCCCGAAAGTTGCGTGAAACCCGCAAGAATCCCAAGAAAATCCCCCTGCTCTGCTTTCCCGGGTTCTGGCAGGGAAACTTAGAATTGTTTATCCATACCCTGAATCGTAAATTTTGAAGACTTCTCGACAAAGGGGTACCCCCGTGGCAACAACAGCAGACATTCGAAACGGCATGGTTTTCGAACACAAAGGTGATCTCATGAAGATTATTTCGTTTCTTCATGTGAAGCCTGGAAAGGGAGGTGCCTTTGTCCGGACGAAGTTGAAGAATGTGGTCACCGGTCAGGTGATGGATGTTACGTTCCGGTCAGGGGAGAAGCTCAAGGAGGTCCGGTTGGAATCGAGGCAGATGCAGTTTTTGTATGCGAACGGGGAATCCCTCATATTCATGGACACAGAGACGTTCGATCAGGTCCAGGTGCCCAGGGACGTGGTGGAGAGTGAAACCGATCTTCTCAAGGAAGGGACGGTCGTGGATGTGGAATCGGTTGGGGATAGGATTATCGGAGTCACCCTTCCTGTCTTCGTGGAGCTCGAGGTGTCAGACGCGGAACCCGGGGTACGGGGGAACACGGCCTCCGGGGGATCCAAACCGGTTATGTTGGAGTCGGGTCTGACCGTGAACGTCCCCCTGTTCGTTGACGTGGGAGACGTGTTGAGGATCGACACCCGCACCGGCGAGTATGTGGAACGGGTGAAGTAGGATGTGGCGCGAAAAACTCAAACAGCTGATCGAGCTTCTGGAAGCGAGCAATGTCCACGAAATAGAGGTGAGATTCTGGGGCCGGAGGTTTCGGGTTTCGAAGGGTCCCAAGACTGAAGGGAATCCTCAGCCGTCTCCTCCCGCATCCGGGCAGCAGGTGGAAGAACATGGCCATCCCGGGAGGAAGGAAGCTGAGTCCCCGCTGGCCGAGCCCGAGAACGGGACCGCCGACGGGATCGAGATCCGGGCCCCCATGGTGGGTACCTTTTACAGGGCGGCTTCTCCCGATGCTCCTCCGTTTGCCAGCGAGGGCGATCATGTCACCGCAGGCCAGACCCTCTGCATCATCGAGGCCATGAAGATCATGAATGAGATTGAATCGGAGGTTACGGGCCGCGTGGCGAAAATCCTGGCCGAAAATGCTCAGCCCGTAGAGTACGGGCACCCTCTTTTTGTCATTGAGCCCGACTGACCGTTCAGGTGGCTCCTCGCCGATCCTGTTCTCTTCGACCTGAGTACTCGCCGGGTCCCATGGATGTATCGAACACCCTTCCTCCGGTTGTACCCTCATCTTCATCCCGGACGTCATGATCAGGAAGATTCTCATCGCCAACCGTGGAGAGATTGCTCTTCGGATCATCCGGGCCTGCCATGAACTCGGGATTTCCACCGTGGCTGTCTATTCCACGGTGGATGAATTATCATTGCACGTGCGGTTTGCCAATGAGGCAGTCTGCATCGGACCTCCCGCCAGTCAGGAAAGCTACCTCAACATACCCAGAATCATCAGCGCCGCAGAAATCACAGACAGTGACGCCATCCATCCCGGCTACGGGTTTCTGGCTGAAAACACCGAATTCGCCCAGATCTCCGAGGATAATGGCTTTGTGTTTATCGGGCCCTCGGCGGACACCATCAAGGCCATGGGCGACAAAGCGTCGGCCAAGCAGCTGATGAGCCAGGCGGGTGTTCCTGTGATTCCAGGAAGCGAAGGGCTGGTTGACGATGTGAAGATGGCTCATACGGTGGCGTCGGACATTGGGTATCCTGTCATATTGAAGGCATCCGCGGGCGGGGGAGGCCGGGGGATGAGGATCGTCCGGAATGAGAAAGAATTGGAAAAGGCGTTCGCCACGGCCAGGGAGGAGGCTTCCCGGGCGTTCTCCAACGGTGCGCTGTACCTCGAAAAGTATGTGAAAAACCCCAGGCACGTGGAAATCCAGATTCTGGGCGACAAGCATGGGAAAGTTATCCATCTGGGCGAACGGGAATGCTCCATCCAGCGGAGGCACCAGAAAATGATCGAGGAATCGCCTTCCCCGGTGGTGGACGAGGATCTAAGAAGCCGGATGGGAGAAGTCGCCGTGAAGGGAGCCAGGGAAATCGGCTACAGCGGGGTGGGAACCATTGAATTCCTACTCGATCCCGCGACGAAGGATTTCTATTTCATGGAAATGAACACGCGCATCCAGGTGGAACACCCGGTGACGGAGATGGTGGTGGGAAAAGATCTCATAAAACTGCAAATTCAGATGGCTCAGGGGGAGACGTTTCCCGAGTACATGGAATCCATGCGGCTGCGAGGACACGCCATCGAGTGCCGGATCACAGCGGAAGATCCGTCCAACAACTTCTCCCCCTCCCCAGGTCTCATCGAAAGTTTTCACGTTCCGGGAGGAAACGGGATACGGGTGGATACCCATGTGTATGCCGGTTATGAAATCCCTTCCCACTACGACTCATTGATTGCCAAACTTATCGTTCATGCCGAAGACCGGCCCTCTGCCATCAACCGGATGCAACGGGCCCTTGAAGAGACCATCATCGAAGGACCCATGACAACCGTTCCCTTCCATCAGGCCATCATGCATGATGGGGACTTCCGGGATGGGGCCATTCACACCAATTTTCTCGACACGTTTGTCTATCCACCGAAGGTCTCGTCGTCCGAAAACGAAATCAGCCCGGAGGGGGTATGAACATCCCAACTGAACTGCTGTATACGGAATCCCACGAATGGGTCAGGTTGAACGGAAATATCGCCACTGTGGGCATCACAGACTATGCCCAGGATGAGCTGGGAGATATCATATACCTGGAATTCCCTCGGGTGGATCTGGAGCTGACGCGGGGAGACCCCCTTGGCACGGTCGAAGCTGTCAAAACTGTGGCGGATCTG
>JBHIAI010000151.1:0-3448 GCA_046861655.1 Fidelibacterota bacterium
GGCCACACCGGCGATATTGCCGATTCCGATGGTGGCTGACAGGGCGGCGCTGAGTGCCTGGAAGTGGGTAACGTCCCCTTCGTCGTCGGGATTATCGTATTTTCCCCCGATTACATCAAAGCTGTGCCTGAGCTTACGAAGCTGGATCCACCGCAGCCGCAGGGAAACAAAGACTCCTGAGCCTAGCAGCACGATGATCAACGGGACGGAAATCCAACCGCTGAACGTCGCCGTCCACCGGGTCAGGGTTTCGGTTAGGGTACTGGTCATGGACTCAAGAGCTGAGATTGGGATTGGCGTGGAGTTTACGATGGGTGAGACAGATAGTCAAATCCAAACCTGTCACTACACCTGTCAATTCAAGGGAAACCGCTCATTGTTTCCTGACGTGACCACGGGTAAATTCACGCGTATGCACAGAAAACATATCCGAAATTTTTCCATCATCGCTCACATCGATCATGGGAAGTCTACCCTGGCGGACCGTTTTCTGGAAGTGACTCAAACCGTATCGAGCCGGGAAATGAAGGATCAGGTGCTGGACAACATGGACCTGGAGCGGGAACGGGGAATTTCCATCAAGAGCCATCCCATCCAGATCAGATACAGACACACGGACGGACATCCGTACATCCTGAATCTTCTGGATACACCGGGCCATGTGGATTTCACCTATGAGGTCTCACGCTCCCTGGCTGCCTGCGAGGGGGCAATCCTCCTAGTGGATGCGGCCCAGGGGGTGGAAGCCCAGACAGTGAGTCATGCGCTTCTGGCCCTGGGGAACGATCTGACCATCCTTCCTGTGCTGAACAAGATTGATCTCCCCACAGCCCGGGTGGACGAGGTATCCAGACAGCTGATGGAACTCATCGGGTGCTCCGCCGACGACATTCTCCAGGTGAGCGCGAAAAAGGGAGAGGGAATCGACGAACTCTTGTGGGCCATTGTGTCGCGGATTCCCCCTCCGGCGGACAACGCAGAAGAGCCGCTGAGAGCCCTCATCTTTGATTCCACATTCGATGCATACCGGGGAGCCATTCCGTATGTAAGAGTTTTTGACGGCGTACTCAAACCGGGCACGGTGGTTCAATTCATGTCTCACGGAGGCTCCCACGAAGTCAGTGAAGTGGGCCATTTCGTTCTCCGTCGCATCCCTTCGGATACCCTGGGACCGGGAGACGTGGGCTACCTTGTGGCTGGAGTTAAGGACCTCCAGGAACTCAAGGTAGGGGACACGGTCACATCCAGGGATCGCCCGGCTGAGAAGCCGCTGTCCGGATACAGGGAAATTAAGCCAATGATCTTTTCCGGACTGTACCCGGCCGAAAGCAATGACTACGACCGGCTCCGGGAATCCATCGAGAAACTCAGGTTGAACGATGCTTCCCTGTTCTACGAACCCGAAACATCCTACGCCCTTGGATTCGGATTCCGGTGTGGTTTCCTGGGACTTCTCCACATGGATGTGGTGAGGGAACGACTGGAAAGGGAATTCGGCCTCGACCTGATTTCTACAGTCCCTAACGTCCGGTACCGGGTGGTGAAGAAAAACGGTGAACTGGTAGAGATCGAGAATCCCACCCGTCTGCCTCCGGAGGGTGAGATTCAGGAAATACGGGAACCCTACGTCACCGCGGAAATCGTCACCCCTCCCGGCTACATGGGGGATCTGATGAAATTGTGCCAGAACAGACGGGGTACCCTTCTGAATACCCAGTATTTTTCCGAGAACAGGGTCCAACTCAAGTATGATCTACCTCTGGCTGAGATCATCTTCGACTTCTACGACAAACTCAAATCCCTGTCCAGAGGATATGCTTCTTTCGACTACGAACTGGGGGGCTTTCGACCGGAGAATCTCAGGAAGGTCGATATCCTCTTAGGGGGTGACACCGTGGATGCCCTGTCTCTGATCACCACCACAGAAAAAACCCATCAGCGGGGAAAGGAACTCTGTGGACGCCTGAAGGATGTGATTCCCCGCCAGCAATTTGAGGTGGTCATCCAGGCGGCCGTCGGTTCCAAAGTGGTGGCCAGAGAAACCATTCGCCCTTACCGGAAACGGGTGACTGCAAAATGCTACGGGGGTGACATTACGCGCAAAAGGAAGCTTCGGGAAAAACAGAGAGCCGGAAAAAAGAAAATGAAGCAGATAGGAAGAGTGGAAGTTCCCCAGAAGGCATTTCTGGCTCTGTTCGAAGTGGACAAGCGCTGATTCAAGAGGCCTTGCCTAGGGACCATTCATACTGGTCGCTGTCCCGTTCGCCGTACTACAGTTTCGTTTTTACCCTGCCCCTTTTTGGAGTGTACGAGGTGATGGTCCTGTTTCTTTCCCGGGATCAACTCATGGTCCTGAGAAACGGAGCCGACGTCCTGTTGAGACAGATTCTTGGTCTCTTCGGTTTGTGGGGGGTCTATGTTCTCAGTATTGCCTTTATCGCGGGCTTCATTGTCGTTTTCCTTTTTCAGAAGAACCGGTGGCATATCACGTCGGTGCGGGGAGAGTATCTCCTGAAAATGCTGGGGGAAAGCGTTCTCTGGGGAGCCGTCATCTACGGGATCCTGAGGTTCGCACCGGCGGTATTGATGTTTCCCTCCGGTAAGGCACTGGTACAGCAGATTATCCTCGCCATCGGGGCGGGTCTGTACGAGGAATTTGTCTTCCGGGTTCTGGCCATCAACCTTTCTTCCGTCCTGCTTGGAGCCCTCTTCTTATGGCGGAGGTCCACCAGAAAGATCGGTGCCATCCTGGTGTCCGCGGGCCTGTTTTCCGCCTTCCACTTTATTGGGGAGTTTGGGGATTCGTTCAGTCTGGGCCTGTTTGGATACCGGGTCCTGGCAGGGACACTCCTGGGGACTCTTTATGTAACCCGGGGATTCGGAATAACGGCTTATGCCCACACCGTCTACGATTTCGTGGTGGTGTTTAACCTGACGACCTCGGTTTCCTAACCTATCGTTGGAAAAAAGACTGTCCTGGTCTAACTTGACCTCAGGATGCCATGATCACCCGTCCTCCATCCGTTGCGGGTACATTCTATCCCGGAGATAAGAAGGAACTTCTGGCGGACATACAGTCCTATCTCGATGAGGCCGGGGATTCCGGGGCCGGAGATGCGGCAGGAATCGTGGTGCCCCACGCCGGCTATGTCTATTCGGGACTCACGGCCGCCCACGCCTACAGGATTCTTACGGATCACGCCTATGAAAAAGTGACTGTACTGGCACCAAGCCATTTCGAGACCTTCGAGGGCCTGTCGGTCTATTCAGGCGATGCCCTTGCCACCCCTCTGGGAGAAGTGGAGGTCAGCGTGGAAGACCGGGACCGCCTGGTAAACTACGAAGGCGTGGTTGCCTCGGAGCTGGGATACCGGCAGGAACACTCCCTTGAGGTTCAGCTTCCTTTCCTTCAGCACGCCGTGAAGCCGGGATGGAAGATCATCCCCAT
>JBHIAI010000036.1:0-14981 GCA_046861655.1 Fidelibacterota bacterium
CAGGAGAAACCCATGACTGACAATGACCTGAGAATAGGGGTATTTGTCTGCGAGTGCGGCACCAACATCGCAGGGTCACTGGATTGCGATGAAGTCACAGGATTTTCGTCCACGCTTCCCGATGTGGCCTTTGCCGTGAAGAACAGATACACCTGTTCAGAACCGGGTCAGGAAGAGATCAAGAAGGCCATCAAGGAGCACGATCTTAACCGTGTTGTTGTGGCCTCGTGCACCCCTCGGATGCACGAACCGACGTTCCGACAATGTGTCTCCGAGGCAGGGCTCAATCCCTACCTCATGGACATGGCCAACATACGGGAGCACTGCAGCTGGGTTCATCTGGACGACTGGGACGGTGCCACCCAAAAGGCAAAGGATATCGTGAAGGCGGCGGTGGCAAGGGCAAGATACCTTAAACCCCAGGTTGAAACGGAGGTCCCAGTTGTGAAGGACGTGCTGGTTATCGGGGGCGGGGTGGCCGGTATCCAGGCCTCCCTTGATCTCGCCGATGCAGGGTATCAGGTCCATCTGGTAGAAAAGGAGGCGTCCCTCGGTGGGATCATGGCCACCCTGGATAAGACCTTTCCCACCATGGACTGTTCCATATGAATACTCGGACCGAAGATGATGGATGTCGGTCGACATCCCCGAATCAACCTGCTGACCTACAGTGAAGTAGAGGATATCTCAGGACATATCGGCAACTTCCACGCCACCGTACGGAAGAAGGCCAAGTATGTGGACGAAGACGAATGCAATGCTTGCGGTGAATGCGAAATCGTGTGTCCGGTAGCGGTTCCCGATGAATTCCAGCAGGGATTTTCATCCCGGAAGGCAATCTATATGCCCTTTCCCCAGGCCGTCCCCTCCAGTTTCATCCTGAACATGAACGACTGTCTGGGACAGAATCCCATCGCCTGCGGGAAATGTGCGGATGTGTGTGACAAGGACTGCATCGATTTCGACATGAAAGACGAGATCGTCAAGCTGGATGCCGGGGCCATCATCGTGGCCACTGGAATGGACGTATACGATCCCACCGAACTGGACGAATATGGCTACACGCGCTTCGAGAATGTCATCACAAGCATGGAATTCGAAAGATTGATTTCCGCAGGGGGTCCCACGGAAGGTCACTTCATTCGACCCACGGACAGAAAGACTCCAGAGCGAATGGCATTTATTCAGTGCGTGGGGTCCCGTTCCTTGAGTGGGAGGGGTAACCCTTACTGCAGCACTATTTGCTGCATGAATACCATAAAGGACAGCCTGCTCATCAAGGACCATCATCCTGACACGGACATCAAGGTTTTCTACATAGACATCCGGGCATACGGAAAGGGATTTGAGGACCTGTACCGAAGGAGTAAGCAACTGGGGGTTGAGTATATCAGAGGGCTGCCCGGTGAGGTTTTTGAAGATCCTGACACAAGGAACATCACGTTGGCAGTTGAAGATTCGGCCACGGGAACGGTGGAAGATTACGAATTCGACATGGTGGTCCTGGCCGTTGGTGTAATCCCCCGGAAGGACAGCGAGGTCATCAGAAATCTACTTTCCCTTTCCCGTTCTGAGGATGGGTTTTTCATGGAAGCTCACCCCAAACTCAAGCCCGTGGAGGCGCCCACCGGTGGTATCTATTTCGCCGGTGCGGTGGAGTCCCCCAAGGATGTCAAGGAAAGTGTCACCCAGGCCAGCGCGGCATCTTCCCGGGCGCAGATTCTTCTGAACGCCGGCCAGATCCGTATTGAGGCCATCACGTCCGAATGTCTGACCGACCTCTGCACAGGGTGCAACGTCTGTGTCAAGGTATGTCCGTTCAATGCCATCATAGAGGGCGATGCCAAAGCCAGGATCCCGGTGGAAATGATTGAAGCCGCCTGTCAGGGGTGCGGGACCTGCGCTGCCGAGTGCAATTTTGACGCTATCCTCATGCGGCACTTCGAGGACGCCCAGATTATTGCCCAGATTGATGCCATTACAGAGGACTATCCCATGGAAAAGATCGTGGTATTCGCTTGCAACTGGTGCTCCTATGCCGGTGCGGACCTGGCGGGTCTTTCCAGGATGCAGGTTCCCCGGTCTCAACGGATCATCCGGACTATGTGCAGCGGCCGGGTCGATTCCAGGTTCGTCCTGTACGCCTTTGAAAGAGGAGCACCCATCGTTCTGGTATCCGGCTGCCACTTCGCGGACTGCCACTATATCGATGCGAACAGGTGGACCCAGAAACGGGTGGACAAGCTGTGGGACAAACTGGAAAACATGGGCATCCGGCCTGAGCGACTCCAGCTGGAATGGATCAGTGCGGCCGAAAGCGGTAAGTGGGTCCAAACCATGGTCGATCTGGAGGAGATGCGGAAACAGGTTTCGGCAGAGGAAGTGGAATTTACGCGAAAGGTCTTGAGGGTTCATAAGCGCAGGATTCCAGCCCTATCCTCCTGACAGCGGACTGGCGAGGATCTGCAGAATGGACGAAGTGGATTTCAGATGTTTGCGATGCGGGCACGAGTTCAGGGGACCGTATGACAGGAAGATCCCCATGGAACGGACATGCCCCAGATGTTCAAGCAACAGTGTGAGAAAAACCGGTAAGACTTCCAGGAAACCGGAGGAGAAATCATGAAGAGGGAAAAGAGCGATTTTTTCCGGGCCTTCGTTAGGGTAAGCAAAGCCATCAGTTCAACACTTGAACTGAAAGAGGTTCTCCATCTGATCCTGGAGAGTGCCGTGGAAAGACTGGGTCTAAAGGCGGGCGCCGTCAGCCTGTGGAACAAACCGACGAATCGACTCGAAATGATCGCTCATCTGAACCTTAGCCAGGAGTTTCTGAACAAGGGACCCGTGTACGCGGACAGGAGCATGCCCCGGGCCCTCACCGCGAAAAAACCGGTTATCATCCCCAATATTGAACACGATGACCAACTGCAATATCCAGAAGCCTGCAGAAAAGAAGGAATCCAGGCACTCCTTTCCATACCCATCATTTTCAAGGATGATGTCATCGGTGTCCTCCGGCTATTCGACTCCCGGATTCGCCAGTTCACAGGGGAAGAAGTTGAGTTCATGGTGGCCCTGGCTGAGCAGGGGGGAGTCGCCATCAAGAATGCCCTCATCATGGACCAATTGAAAAAGGATCATCAGCGGGAGATGGATGATTTGTGGGACTGGTTTAGCGACATGGTGGAAACGCCCCGGTACTGATCCCCAGTGGATACTCTTACGGCGATGCGCGTTATGGGCTTTACACTCGCAGGAATCATTGCCGCGGGGGAGGTGAGTGAGAAAACCAGTCGCCTCGGGAGAGGGATCGGACCCCCTGGGTCCTGACGGCTTCGTCCGAAGGGGGTGGAAAACAAAACGGCCCGCCAGCAGGCGGGCCGTTCTTCTTCAGGTCCGTTCAGGATGAGGGATCACTTCCGCTTCTCTATGGGGACGTAGTCCGTTAGGGTATTCCCCGTATAGATTTGGCGGGGCCGGTATATCCTTCTCTTAGGATCGTCGCGCATTTCCTTCCACTGGGCGATCCACCCCGGCAGTCTTCCCAGGGCAAACATGACGGTGAACATCTGGGTTGGAATGCCCATGGCCCGGTAGATAATCCCGGAGTAGAAGTCCACGTTCGGATAGAGCCTCCGGTCGATGAAGAACTCATCTTTTAGGGCTATTTCCTCGAGCTCCGTGGCGATTTCAAGCAGCGGGTCGGTGACTCCCAGTTTCTGGAAGAGCCGGTCTGCCGCCCCTTTCAGGATTTTCGCCCGGGGATCGAAGTTCTTGTACACTCGGTGCCCGAATCCAAACAGCTTGAAGTCAGAGCCCTTATCCTTGGCCATATCCACGTATTTCTGGTAATTCATTTTATCGTCCCTGATCATCCTCAGCATTTCGATAACCTTCTGGTTGGCGCCGCCGTGAAGCCGTCCCCACAGGGCAGCAATACCGCCGGCAATGGAGATAAACAGATTGGCCTCGCTGCTTCCCACCATTCGAACGGTGGACGTGGAGCAGTTTTGTTCGTGATCCGCGTGGAGTATGAGGATTAGCCGCAGGGCGTCTGTTACCACAGGATCAACCTCGTACTCTGCGGAGGGAACGGCAAACATGGTATACAGGAAGTTCTCCTCAAACCCAAGATCATCCCGGGGATAGACGAAAGGCTGACCGATGGATTTCTTGTAGGCAAAAGCCGCCAGGGTCTTCAGTTTGGCAAGAATCCGCACGATGTTCAAGTCCATATCCGTCTCCTCTTCACCGGGATAGAACGTGGACAGGGCGGCCACCGTGGACGCCATGACCCCCATGGGATGGGCATTCATGGGATAGCCGTCGAAGAACCGCTTGAAATCCTCGTGAATCATGGAATGGTGGGCCACCTGATCCGAGAAGTCATCCAGCTCCTTCCTGGTGGGAAGATGCCCGTAGATAACGAGGTAGCACACCTCCACGAAGGTGGAGTTTTCGGCGAGTTGCTCTATGGGGATGCCCCGGTACCTGAGTATCCCTTCCTCTCCATTGATGAAGGTGATTTTGCTGGAACAGGACCCCGTATTCCCGTAGGCGGGGTCGAATGTGATGTATCCGGTGTGAGTCCTCAGTTTGGTCACATCGATTCCCCTCTCACCTTCCGAGCCTTCAATGATCGGGATTTCCACCGTTTGATCCTCAAGAACAAGTTTTGCAGATTTCATTTTGATCTCCCATTCATTTTAGCCGAGCGTCTGTGATGCTCTAAAGGGACTTACATGTCCGCTTAAATTTAGCTCATTTCCCCGTAAGCCGAAAGCCTTCCTGGAAAACGGAAGACTTGACCGTCATTCCGGGATAACCTACATTTCCCAGGGTTAATCATACGGATTACTGCATGACGGAACCTCCCGAATTCAAGAAAATCCTGGTCACCACCGATTTTTCCGACTATTCCAAGTACGCCTTTCAACATGCCATATCCATAGCGAGAAAATTCGATGCGGATCTCATCCTCATGCACGTTATCCAGCCCACCATCACCCCCGCGGATTACGCCTGGGCTTCTCCCCCGCCCGATGTGGCCAGTCAGCATGAAAAATACTGCCGGGAATCGCTGTCCAAACTGGTGAAGGAACGGATTCCAGAAGATATCAGAGCTGAGACTCTCCTTGCCCACGGGGCTCCTTTTCGGGAAATCATTGAGGCCATCCGGAAAAACAGTGTGGATCTGATCGTCATGGCCACCCACGGACTGGGAGGTTTGAGCCACGTTCTTTTCGGAAGTACCACGGAAAAAGTCGTTCGTAAGTCCCCCTGCCCGGTCCTGACCGTCAGACACCCTGAGCACACCTTCAAAATGCCGTAGGACCCCGGGCCACTACCGGTAGGGAGACTTCTGAACAAGCTCCCTGGCCCTTTCCAGATCTTCCAGGAAGTCAATCTCTATGCTGGGCAGGTCCGAAATGTCCACGTAGGAGACGTTTGATGTGGCGAGAAGAGGATGGACGGCGGCTTCAAAATAATCCGCCTTTCCCCCGGCTTCCACGAGATCGGTCAACGATTGGGACAGTTTCCCGTTGAAGGATCGGGAGAACTTCGCCACTCCGATGAATTCTCCCAGTGAATTCTCTTGAATCAATTCCTTGCCGATAGCCACAATCCTGTCCCCGTCCCCGGCAATGACTTTCACCTCCTCCCGACCGCACGGTTTCGGTTCCACCGCCAGAACATTGCTGGCGGGAGAATGAAGTACCCTTTGTATCAGGGACTCCGGGAACAGGACATCGGCGTTCATCAGAAGAATATCCGATTCACGAATGGTCTCGCGGCAAAGATAGAGGGAATACGCCGTATTGGTCTCGAAGAAGTGATCATTGGTGATCACGGAAAATGTCATTTCGGGAAAGCTGTGTTCCGCATGGGCCACCACCATCTCGCGGAAGTATCCTACGACCAGGACAACATGAGAAACACCCAGGGACTGGAGGGCCTCAAGCTGGTAGTCAATGATGGGTTTTTCTCCTACTTCCAGAAGGCATTTGGGCCTGTCGTACGTAAGGGGATACAGCCTGCGGGCCACTCCCGCGGCCAGGATAACCGCCACCATCATGCTGCCTTTCTCCCGGATTCCCGGAGCCTGGTCTCGACGGTATCCACAAGCCGGCTGGATGCCCTTCCGTCGATTCTATAAAGATATCTGTCCCGGGCCACACGTCTGGCCTCTTCAAGATTGTGGGGATCCTCCAGTGCTTCTTCCGTCACTCGTACCAGATCCTCAGGACGGGCGAGAGGATGGGTGAAATCAACCTCCCGGGCCCGGAGAGAATCCAGTTTTTTTGCCAGCCGGGATGGGAACAATCGATGCTTCAATTTGAGGGAGAAGAAATGAGTCTGAATGATGGGCCGGTTCAGGGCTAGATACTCGAACAACGTGGAAGAAATGTCTGAAATCAGAGCATCGGACGCCACATAAAAAGGAAGTATGTTGTACTCCTCTTTCGGAAGAAGACAGATGCCCGCGTTCCCCCGGGCCACATTCTCGGCCTTCCTGCTTTGATGCTCAAACCGGTGCTTAAACCAGCTAAAGTTATGGAGCTTGATTATCACGTTCGCCTTTCTGGCCAGAACTGGCAGGAAGGGCAAGACTTTTTCCAGGGACGAAGGATAGAAAGTGGGAGCGTACAGGACCGTTCTCCTGGATGGATCGAGTCCCCAGTCCTCCAGGTTGGGACCGGGATGACTCTTCATCAAGCGGGAAATGGGATCCAGTTTCGTAAAGCCCACCAGGGCCAGATTATCGGCGCCCTGGACTTTCAAATCCCGGAACCTGGACTCACTTTCTACCGCCCGGATATCGACCCGGGGGACCGTATCCCTGTAGTAACTCCATTTCAGTCCAATCCCGTGGTAGATCATGACCGTTACGGCCGGGTCAGTAGCAATATCTTCCAGCTTTCCGACGTTGCCCACCACGATCACGTCAAAGCCTCGATCCCGGAGCCGCGTCACCCGGTCGTCTTCCGAACCGGCAGTAATAAACTCGACCTGGAGGTTGGCTGACGCTTTCTCAAGGAGGACCTGTTCCCACGGATCCACCGTCGTGGGCATGGACAGGGAAACGGCGTACCCACCCCGGTTCTTGAGTTCTTCAATCACCGGCCTGAACTGGGGAAGGTAGTAGAGGTGCTGCGTTTCAAAAAGAACGGTGATCACGGCCTCAGCCCCATCATCCGGCGAACCTTCCACTTTCGCACCAGGTTCAACGGCTTTTTCTTCAGTTTCAGGTGGAGACCGTTCTGCAGCACGTTCTCGATGGATTCCAGTACTCTTCGGGATGAATTCCCATCCCTGTAGGGATGGATTTGGTCCAGGATCCGTCTGCGGTTTTCTTTCCATTTTTCCGGCGCTTTCAGAGATTCTTCAATGGCTGCCGGGAGGTCGTCTGGTTCCAGGATATTGGTACCCTTGTCCAGGTGAGCTCCTGCCCGGTAGGTCACCACGGGACGGTCCAGCATCAGGAATTCGTAGGCGACCGAAGAAGTGTCGGTGATGAGTAGATCCGCCGCCCTTAGGAGGGGCAGGACGTCCTGGGCGGTGGCGACACGAAGGGTCCCAGACTCGAGCTCTGTGTAGTCCTTCACCGTACGAGGATTCGCCAGAGCGTGAAACTTGACCACCCACTGATAGGATCCTGAGGCAAGGGACCTGATAACGGGAAAAAGATCGGGTGCGGAGGTATACGCTGGCCTGAAGTTGGGGGCATAAAGAATCACCGGTAATCCGGGAGTCAGTCCGAGTTCCTTGAGTATGGCCTCCCGTTTCTTCGGTTTCACAAGAGGGTCGAGTTTCGGCCACCCGGTTTGAGCCACCATGAAATGACCGGATTTTCCGGCCAGCCCCACGTACCGCCGGGTTATCCTGGGCCCGGGCGTACAGTACAGGTCGAAGAAGCCGGTCACGCGGTAGTATCCCTTTTTCTCTTCACTCAAGCTATGGAACAGGTGTACTTTGACTCCGGGCCAGGTGTGAGGAACCACATTCCCCGGAACCAGGATCGCGTCCGGACGAAACTTATCTACCTCTTCCGGGTTCTCCAGGGACTCTCCGGGGGGATTATGGTCCCGGGCGGTGCTGGCCGTGAACCACCGGACCTCTCCCCGGGTCTGTTCCCGCACGAACTTTTCCACCGGTTCCAGAATCGGGAAGGAGTATGGCCTGGTGACGAACATCAGATAACGGCGGGACGGAAACTTCACTCAGCCCACCCGGTCCAGCAAGTGGTCTCGGATTCGTTCGGACGCTTTCCCATCCAGTTTGAAAAGCATATCCTTCTTGTAGGCGTCCCGTTTTCCCTCCGCGGGGAGGCTCTGACTCAGGCTGGAATCCACCGAATCTTTCAGATCATCGGGGTGCTCGAGCCGGGTGCAGAATTCAGTCACCTCCCTTTCCATTTTCTCACTCAATCGTTTTCTGTACAGCCGGCGGCGAAACAGGCGATGGGAGACTCGCAAACGGTGAAATCGACACAGAATCACCGGTTTGTCCAGTGCCATCATTTCAAAGATGGTGGAAGAGGCCTCGGTGATCAGGAGATCGGCAGCCCCGTACAAGGGGACAATGTTGTAGAATTCTGGAGGCAGGACACGAACGTGGGAAAATCGTCTCTCTGCCTCCTCGACGATCCGTCTCTGGTGTTTCAAGCTTAGCCCCCCGAACTTTTTTCGAAAGTAGACCCAGGTGTGCAATTTGATGATGAGGTTGAAATCCTGGGTATTCTCTGCCAGCTTCATGCCAAAGGGTTCCACCGAACTCGGATAGAACGTCGGTGCGTAAACGATGGTCCTTTTTGTTGAATCCAGGTCGAGTTTGGCCAGAACCGACGGCGGGCTTTCCGTCCGGCCGTTGAAAAGAGGGTCGAGCTTGGCGAAACCGGTCACTTCCAGGTCCGTTTCGATCCCCTTCTCCCTCAGCTGACGTTTTCGGTAAGGTCCCTCCACGAACCGAAGATCCAGACGGGGATGATTGTCCAGCCAGTAGGAGGGTTTCACTCCAATTCCATGGTACGCCATCCCCACCAGGGTGGAATCAGGCACAAACGTCTCGAGGGGATACCGGGACCATCCGCAGATGAATACCTGGGGCTTCAGGGCCCGAATCTTCCGGGCCCTTTCCGATTCATTCTCAGCGGTTATCACCGGACTTTCCCGGTGGCTGAGGATTCGCTGCACCAGCCGTTGTTCTTCAGGAAGGTTTGCCGAGGAGGTGGTCAGAAACACGCCGAAACGGTCATCAGATTCAAGCAGATCGATGACAGGATCAAACTGAGGAAGGTGATACAGATGGTATGCGTCGAAGACGACAGTAATGGGCGAACTCATACTACACGAGAAGCGAATCTACGGCATCCTTAACGTCGCTGAAGGTCACCTGTCGAAGGCATTTGTATTCATAGGGGCACCTCCGAAAACAGTCAGGTCGTCGGCAGGACATTTCTTTGGACAGTGCCACCCGGCGGGAATTCCTTCCGTCGTTCCAGGTTTCAGCCTTTCCCGGTCCGAAAATCGTGATCGTGGGCACCTTTGCTGCCGTGGCCAGATACTGAATGCCTCCGTTATTCCCGATGTGAAGCGTCGACCGGCTCAAAACATGAGCCAGAACCTTCAGCCTGTCAAACTCGATGGCAGCATCGGCCTCATACCTCATAAGACGGCCGACACTTTCCAGGAAATGAGACTCTCCTGGGCCACCCACCAAAACAACCTTTTTTCTCCGTTCTCCAATCAAGTAATCAGCGACCCTCGCGTAATCCTCAGAAGGCCACAGTTTCCACCTCCGCAAACTTACAGGAGCAACAGTTACGAATCCATCCTCCGGGACGATCCCATTGTCAGCAAGTAAATCGTCTCCCTTCTTTCTGGAGGGATCATCGACGAAAATGTCCAGGTCTGTCCCGTCCGTTTCATCCGCGAGCTCCCTGGCCACTGACAGACGCTCGTCCGCGATGTAGCCGGAAGATTCCCTGGATGAAGGGAGGGAGCGGTTGTAAGCCCATTTCCGGATCCTCCGGTCGGGACCGAACCGGATCGGTGCACCGCTGAAAAGACTGATTAGGGCACTTCTGGGATTGGCAAGGACATCCACGGTCACATCGAAGTCCATCCTGGCCAGCCTGAAGGTCTTGCCCATGAACGCGAACGGGGAATCTTCCGGGTCCAGGGTGAACACACGGTCAACGTATGGATTGCCCACCAGGACTTCCTCATATCCCCCGTCGACGACCGCGGTGATCTCGCCCCGGGGATAGGCCTTTTTGAGGGCACGAATCAGGGGGGTAGTCACCAGGATTTCCCCCACTCTCTTGACAACAAGAATCAAAATCCGGAAGGGATCCTGCCGTATCATGAATCTGTTCCGGACCTATTTTTCGAAGGCCTGGAGAATCGAGTCCACGATCCGGTTGGCGGCCTTTCCATCTCCGAACGGATTCTCGCCATCCCACCGCGGATCATCGTTCGCCCACGAAAAATTCTTTTCGATTTCAGTCCCCACCACCCGGGCGAGTCCCGCCTCCACACCTTCGGGTCTTTCCGTTTTATCCCGGCAGACCAGCACTCTTTTCCGGTATGCGGCACACTCCTCCTGAATGCCCCCGGAGTCGGTGATGACGAACTTTGCCTCACTCAGAAGGCGGAGGAATTCCCGGTATTCCAGCGGTTTCACCACCGCCGTTTTCTGGAGAAGATTCCGGTGCCGCTGGACTTCGGGATTGGGGTGCATGGGAAACACGAACTCAAGTTCAGGATACGTTCGGGCCAGGTTCTCAATCTGTTGAAACATGGATTCCATTCGTTCCCCAAAATTCTCCCGGCGATGGAGAGTGATGACCACTTTCGTGCCGTACCGGACCGGGAAGCCGGATTCAAGGCACACATCCACCACCGTGTTTCCGGTGAGAATCGCATTGTCCACTCCCTCCCGGATCAGGTTTTCCAGAGCCCGCTGGGTCGGGGCCCAATGGATGTGGGCGACCCTGGAGATGATCTGACGGTTGACCTCCTCCGGAAAAGGGGCCCCGGGGTCGTAGGTTCTCAGACCTGCCTCTATGTGGCCCACTTTCGCCTTCTCATAGAATGAAACCAGTGCCACAGCCATGGCTGTGACGGTGTCCCCCTGAACGATGACAATGTCGGGAGCGGCCTCCTGAACGAGAGGCCTGAATCTGGCCGCCACCTGGGCCAGGACCCGGGCCGGGGACTGGTTTTCTTCCATGATCTCCAGGTTGAAATCCGGTGCCGGAATCAGTGCCTGAACGTAGTGAAAAAGTTCGTGGTGTTGACCCGTAAGAACGGAGGTGAAAGAAATCTTCCGCCGGGACAGTTCGGACAGGGTCGAGGCCACCTTGATAACTTCGGGACGGGTCCCAAAGCACACCATCACCCTGGGCTTCATGGAATCCTCTCACGCAGATCAAGCACGGGAGGCCAACACTCGGGCATTCGGTCCGAACTGAGCTTCGTACAGTCTTCCGTAGTACCCGTTCCTTTTCAAGAGCTCTTCGTGCGTGCCTGACTCCACAATCCGGCCCTCCTTCAATACGATGATCCGGTCCGCGTTCAGAACGGTGGAAAGGCGGTGGGCAATAACAAACACGGTCCGGGCCCACATGAGCCTGTCGATGGCTTCCTGAACCTTTTTCTCCGATTCTGTGTCCAGGGAGGAGGTGGCCTCATCCAGGATGAGTATGGGGGGATTCTTGAGTAGGGACCGGGCGATGGCGATACGCTGACGCTGACCCCCTGAAAGCATGACGCCCCTTTCGCCAATCACGGTTTCGAATCCCTCGGGCTGGTCCTCAATGAACTCGAGAGCGTTGGCTGCCATTGCCGCCTCACGAATCCTCTCCGCATCCGTATCCAGCTCCCCGTAGGAAATATTGCTCTCAATGGTGTCGTTGAACAGGATGGTCTCCTGGGGCACGATGCCCATCAGCTGCCTCAGCGACTTCAACCGGATGTTCCGGACGTCCACACCATCCAGGGTAACTGCACCATCATTCACATCATAGAACCGTGGAATGAGATCGGCGACGGTCGACTTGCCCGCACCGCTTTCCCCCACCACCGCAACCACATCCCCCTTCTTGATCTCAAAGGAAATGTTCTTGAGAACCTTTTCATTCCCTCCATCATAGGAAAAGGAGACATTTTCGAACCGGATGGATTCTTTGAACTCAGAGACTTCCAGGGCGTCTTCCGCTTCCACGATTGTTCTGGGTGCGTCCAGGACGGAAAACACCCGTTCGGCCGAAGCCATGGCCGATTGAATATCCTGGGCCACCGTGTTGAGACCTTTGATGGGATTCAGAATCGCAAAGAGCAGCAGAATAAACCGAATGAAATCTTCCGGATCCATGGTCTGGTGAAGAAGGACCTCCGAACCCCCGATCCACAGCAGGATCACCCCCATGGTTACACCCATGATTTCAGTCACCGGCGTGGAAGCATACCGGAGACCAAACTGCCGCCGTAACAATCGATAGTGCCGGGCCGTTTCCCTCCTGAATCGTCTCCGCTCCACCCGTTCGGTTACGAACGCCTTGACGATCCGGATACCGCTCAGGGTCTCCTGAAGGATGGACACGATCCCGGAAATCTGTTTCGATGAGCGCATGGCCTTCCGGCGAAGGCTCCTTCCCACGAAGGTGATGAGAACAGCAGCCACGGGAAGAATCAGCCCGGCGGCAAGGGTCAATTTCCAGTTGATGAGGAATAACAAGATCGCAAACGTAAGGATGTTGATGGGCTCCACGAACAGTTTGTGAAAGCTGACCGACAGGGACCGTCGAATTGCGTTGACGTCATGCAGAACAATGGATGTCAGTTCACCGGAACGAGTTCGGTCGAAAAAGGAAAGGGACAATCCTGTCAGATGATCGAATATCTTGTTCCTCATATCCCGGATGACATGAAACTGGACGATTCCCATCAGGACATTCTTGATGTACAGGAAAAAATTCTTCAGGAAAAAGATGAGAAAGATGACCGTGCACAGGGCCTTCAGGGTGTCTATGGGTGTGTCTTTCAGGACCAGTAGATTGGTCCACATTTTCAACGTTTCATTGGCGGATCTGACCGTGGATGTTTCCAGGGCCAGCTGGTTTTCTACCACGGTCTGAAAATCGGTCAGGATGTTGTTGATCAGGGATGCCGTCACCCACACGGAAAGGGAATTGAAAAAGACGTACACAACCGAAGCAATCACCGAGAAGATGACGAAATGCCAGTAGGGCTTAACCAGTTTCAACACCCGGGTGTACATGGATTACTTTCCTGAGGCCTTCACTCTGGCAGGAGAGCGGTAGATCATTCTTCTATGTGAAATACCGGCTTCCTTGAACGGCTTTTCCACACAGGCGAATCCGTATTTCTCATAGAAAGAAATGACTGAGGTTTGGGCGTGAAGATAAATCTGGTCCCCGTTGGTGACCCTGTTCAGAATGAACATCAAGATTGCCTTTCCGATTCCCTTTCCCCGCATGGCTGCCGGGACGGCAAAGCGCTCCAGCTTTATTCCCTTTTCTGTTTTCCTCCACCGGGCTGTGCCCACGGGTTTGCCGTCCAACCAGGCCAGGGCATGGGAGGCAGCACCATCATGGCTGTCCATTTCAATTTCCTCCGGGACGGATTGTTCCTCGATAAATACCTCCCTGCGAATAGCAAGGGCGTGCTGAACTTCCTCATCCGACTCAGCCACCTTTACATGGACCCGGCTCAACTGCTATCTCTTTCTGATGATGGAAGGTACTCAAGAATCGCCGTTCTTCTCCAATTCATGTGCTCCCGATGCACCGGCCTGGTCATTCGGAGGGGGGGAGCGACCGAAGAATCTCAAGCCTGGATGAAGGAACAAATGTCTGAGATTCTTCATCGCCCCGCTCCGGCGGGGCTCCTCAGAATGACAACAAAAAAAGGGTTGACGGGTTCCTCAGATTGGACAAACTATGTTCTGTCAGGACCGTCACGTTCACAGAACTTGCAACCAGATCGCACAAGACCAACGTTGATAAATGTATTACTCTAAAAGGAAGAATTCATTATTTTTGCTCTGGAGAGATGAAAATCGGAAAAAGGCGCATCATCGTAGTGGGAGACAGGCTTCTCATCCGGCCGGATGAAGCCTCGGAAAAGAGTCCGGCCGGTCTCTATCTTCCGCCCACAGTTCGCGAAAAAGAAGACGTCTGGGGTGGCGTGGTGGTGGAAGTGGGTCCGGGTATTCCCCTATCGGAACCTTCCAACGTTGAGGAAGAACCCTGGAGGACCGACACGGAAAACATAAAGTACATTCCCACCCAGGCCGAGACGGGGGATTACGCCCTTTTTCTAAAGAAAGCGGCTGTGGAGATCAACTTCGAGAGCAAAAAGTTCCTTATCGTCCCCCAGGCCGCCATCCTGGTCCTGGTCAGAGAAGAAATCGGCTGAATCTCCCGATTCCCACCCTAAACATCCATGTTTATCCAGAAGTTTCCGGAAGCACCTGGAGAATCGTCTCTTCCTTGAACGGTTGGAAGGACTTCAGCCCGATCCGGCTGTACAGGTGAGGCGGAACACCGATGTCGGCCACATAAAGATCTCCCGTATACCGACTGGAAGAGGCTTTCATCAACCCGGTCTTGGGCAGCGCCAGAGTCATAGTGGCTCTGGCGGCAATGCAGTCTCCGGGGACATTCCCGGTGGTGGAATCCAGACCGGATGGGACGTCCAGAGACAGGATGGCCCCATTGCCCGATTCCAGAATCTCCCCGATAACTTGAGCCTGCCGGCCCCGGGGGGTGCCTGATAATCCGTAACCCAGTATGGCGTCCACGATGAGGTCCGCCTCTCTGAACCGGTCTTCGGGCGTTTGGGTACCGGAGTAAACCCGGTCCGTGGGAAGGAGCTTTAGTGTCTTCCACCGTTTTGCCGGGACCGGTTTGAGACGGGATTCTTCCCCGGCCAGCACCGCGGAAACTTCGATCC
>JBHIAI010000037.1:0-14976 GCA_046861655.1 Fidelibacterota bacterium
ATGTTGACGACACCGAATTCATCCGCCAATCGGCGGACCAATGTTCTTCTTGAATCCAACCTGTCTGTCACCAGAACCACAACGTTGTCCGGGCCGGGAGACCGGCAGGCCTCCAGCAATTCCTCCCGGTTCTTTCCCCTGATCCGAGCAGGCTCAAAGACGACAAACAGCCTGGGTTGGGCAAACATGGGAACACCGTTGAGTTCCCGGATCAGAGCCTCGGAATCACCTGCGTCAGGTACCCAGACCGACCGCTCCAACTCACCTTTTTCTTTGAGGGCCTTTTCGAGCTCCCGGATGAAATAATCTTGTAGAAAGTAGTCATCCCCCGCCAGAAAATAGACGGGACGGATGTTCCCTTTCTGGACGTGCTGAATCTCGGTTTCGATCCCCTTTTTCACGATTTCAGACTCACCACAATTACAGCAACTCCTGCCAGAAGGAATCCTGGAACCAGGGAATAAAGGTGCAGACTCAAAGGCGAATTGTCCCAGATTATGATGGTTAAGAATCCCACGATCATGCCGGCCAGGACACCGTTCCGGGTGGTCCTTCGCCACCACAGGGAGAGGATAAGGGCGGGACCGAACGCCGCTCCCAGTCCTCCCCAGGCAAAAAGGACCTTCTCAAATATGGATTTGGGAAGCTGTGCCAGGAGTATTCCGGCAGATCCGATCACCAGGGTAACGATCCTCGAAAGCCGGACCAGCTGAGCCTGACCTGCGTCAGGATTGATACTCTGGTGATACACATCCTCTGACACCGCCGATGTGGTCACCAACAGCTGAGAATCCGCCGTCGACATCATGGCAGCCAGGGCACCACTGATCAGGATACCTGCTATCCACCCGGGGAAAACGGTCATGGCCAGCTCGGGCATCATTTTCTCAGGATCGCTGAAATAACCGGCTCCAAAATACCCCAGGGCAACCAGCCCCATGAGAACGGCGCCCCCATAGGATAGAACGGACCACACCATGGCGACGGAACGGGCACTTCCCACTTCCTCCACGGAACGGATACTCATGTATCTTACCAGGAGATGGGGCTGACCTGGATAGCCCAGTCCCACACCGAATCCCCCCAGGATTCCAGCCACAAGAGGCCATCCCTTTCTCCCTCCGCTCAACGTGAGAAGTTGGGGATCGATGGTCTTTATTCCCGCGGCCAGTTCGTCCCACCCTCCCAGCTGGTAAAGGGTCACCAGGGGCAAAACCGTCAGTGCAGTCAGCATCACGAACCCCTGAACGAAATCCGTCCAGGCCACCGCCAGGAATCCGCCCATGAGCGTATACAGAATAATGATGGCAGCCCCCGTTAGCACTCCGGATACGTGAGTCCACCCGAACGTCTGTTCAAGGGACTTTCCTGCTGCATCAAACTGAGCCGCGATGTAAAAGCTGAAACAGAAGGCGATGATTCCCGTCGCCACAAACCGGAGCGTGGGGTCGTTACCCCCGAATTTAAGCTCAAAAAAGCGTGGGAGAGTCAAGGCGTTCAGTTCTGCGGTCTCCCGCCGCAGTCGCTTGGCCACAAGGAACCACGACAGGGCCACGCCACACACGCCGCCAACGGCTGTCCAGAAGGCGGGTTGAAGTTTCGACCCGGAAGGATCCCCCAGGCCCGTAGCGTACGCCAGACCGGTCAGACCCAATAGCATCCAGCCGCTTTCTCCTGAGGCTCTCTCTGAAAAGGCCACCACCCACGGGCCCAGTCTCCGGCCGGCGATCAGAAAATCAGGAAGGGTCTTGTTCAACCGTGCCGTGAGAAAAGCCACGATCAAGAGGCCAAAAAAATAGATGATAAATCCGATAGCTGCGGGATTCATGTCAGATCAGTATGACCGTTCCGAGCACCAGGCAGTAGGCTCCAAACCAGTGGAAGTTGCCCTTGCGAAGGATTCGTAACAAGACTTTTAGGGCCGCGAGCCCAGCCGCAAAAGAGGAAACAAACCCCGCACCGAGCACCAGGGCGGAATCGAGGTGGGAAGCTGCCTGAAGAAAGTCACCCATCAAAAGGGCGCCCGAGCCCACAAGCGCAGGGATGGCGAGCAGGAATGAAAACCTGGCAGCCTCCCCGGAAGGGAGCCCCAGCATGATTCCGGAACCGATGGTCACCCCCGATCGGGAAATGCCCGGAACCAGACTGATCGCCTGGGCAAGACCCACCACAAGAGATTTGCGTCCGTTCATCCCGGATCTCCCGGACCGAATGAACCTGGTCAGAACCAGTACGGTGCCCGTGACCAGGAAAGCCAACCCTACCGCGGTGACATTCTCAAACAGGGGTTCAATGCTGGACCGGAGGGTCCCCCCCGCAAGAGCAATGGGAATGGTCCCGACCAGAAGATACCCGAGAAACGACCGGGTTTCTCTTGAGGAAATGTGGGTGATCAACCGAAGAATATCCCTGCGGAATACTACCAGAATACTCATCAATGTTCCCAGATGCACCGTCACCTCAAAGAGGATACCCCGGTGACTCAAACCCATCAGGTTCTCAGCAACCACCAGGTGGCCCGAACTACTGATGGGCAGAAACTCTGTAACCCCCTGAAGAATACCGAGAAAGAAGGCCTCCAAAAGTGTCAACGATCCTCCTTCAAGGCCATAACGCAAATCATTCTGCCTGCATCCGTACCGTCCCTGCGATAGGAGTGAAATCCGAGGGAATCGCAGGAAGTGCAACGACCGTCCTGGGTAATGTTTGCCGGCTCCACTCCCCACGACTCCATCTGCAGCCGGTTGGCAGCGGTTAAGTCCAGATGACAACCCCCTTGGGCATTCCGGAATTGAACTCGTTGGTCGAACCGTGAGCCCACATCCTGGGCTACCTCGTAACAACAGGGACCGATGGACGGCCCCATGAAAACCTCCACCGGGCCGGGATTGATTCTGGAAAGAGCCCTCATGCGCTCCAGGGCTCTTATCACGATTCCCCGGGATGTACCCCGCCATCCAGCATGGACCAGCCCGATGATCCCTTCATCCGGGGCGACCATGAAAATGGGGACGCAGTCCGCCGTCTGAATACAGAGAGCCAGATCCTCCCGGACGCTCACCATACCGTCACCGTCACCCACCAGACCGGCGGACCGGGCCACAAAGATCCGGTCGGAATGAATCTGCCTGCAAAACGCGGGCTCCATGCCGTCCAGTCCCACAGACACGACGGCTGAAGAGAGTTCCGACTTCAGGGGGTATGGGAAGCCGGATTCTCCCAGGATCATGTGGGACCTGACCCCTCCGGAAGAAAAATGAGAGCTAAAATCGAGAGCCCGGCGGGATGGTATGTCGTGATTTCGGGGACTCAGGGGGATTGTACGGTGTGAGTGAGCAAGGAGTCGGAATTGAATTCCCCTACCGTAATGAAACCGCCGTTCTGGTAGGATAGAACGTACAGGGAGGTATTGACCCGCTCCCGGTTTTCAGTAAAAGAGAAGATCTTGCCCCGGCCCCGGAAGGATTCGGCCCCTTTCAGGTTTTCAAGAACAGAAGCCCGGCTGGGCTGGTCTCCGATCTGCCCCGCCAGGAAGGTCATGATATCGTACCCGAAGAGCGCCATTCTGTGATCATCACCCTCTTCGAGAAGAAGCTCGTCGGAGGGGATTTCCCCCTTTTTCCTGTCCCACGGGTTCACGTGGTCCGAAAGAATCACAATGCCATCGATGTTAGGGCCGATCATTTCCTGCCCCAGTTCCTGGGCGTCGTACCAGTTGGCGTTACCCAGGAGCTGGGTGTCCAGATAGTAGGAGGAAAACTGGGAGGCTACGTAATTGATATCGCCACGGTGAATCGGGAAATAAATCCCTTCGATACCATTCAAAACGACTCTGCTGGAGTCGATAGAGGAGAGAGAAGACACCCTTACCTCTCGCTCAGGGAAGAAATCTCTCTCCGAGATGAAGAATGTATTGTCCGCAGTGTCGAGCTCAAGACTCAAAGAACCGGGCCCTGACCTGAGGTCCGTCAATCCAAAGGCTGTCTTTCTCAGGGAAGAAAACTGCGCCCTGAGGTCCACAGGTACCCCCGTGTACCATTCCACCGCCACTATCTCAGCCCCCAGTTCGTCAGCCCTCTGGACAAAGCCGTCCGTCAGCTGCTTGCCGAAATAGTCCGCCGGTGTTACTACGGCCAGAGCCCTGAGACCCATGGCTGACACAGCATATTCGGCAGCATAGCGGCCCTGGTTGACCAGGTCCACAGTCATCTGGAATACGTTGGAACCGATGTCGATGAGTCCCACTTGGGTGGAAAGAGGAATCAGAACGGGAATATTGTTCTGTGAGGCGGCAGCCGCCGCCGTAACGGAATTGGGCGTCGACAGAGGACCGACAATGGCCACCACGTTGGGATTGGCCATGAGGGTTTTCATACAGGAAACGGTGGTAATGTCCTCACCTGCGTTGTCCATAACTTCCAGTACGATTTCAACCGGCTGGCGCTCCCGGACGGTCTGGACCGCTTCCTGCATCCCCCGTAGAAAGGACGTGCCGTAGGTCTGGTCGTATCCACTCAGGGGGAGAACCGCTCCGATAATGGCCACCCGTCGCTCTCCATGATAGGTTCTCTGCTTCAGAGCGGCATAATCGTCCATGAAGGACAAGGGGATAGACTCCACCTCCATTCGGAACAGGGTCAGGGCCGCTTCGTCTACCTTTCCACTCGCCAGAAAACGGTTGGCCAGCATGAGGGTTAGAATCGACCGGCTCGATGTGTCCGCTTCCACGGCCAACAGGTCCCTTATTTCTTCCTCGTTCAACAAACCACCGGCCAGATGAGCCAGTTTGTCATCAATACGATAGAGGGCAGAATCGCCCTCTGCCTTCTTCCGGGCTTGCAGATAGCTCTCGAGGGCGGACCTGTATCGCCCTTTCGTAACGAAGATGTCTCCGAAACATTCGTACACATCATCCCCATAAGAACTCTTGGGGAATCGAATCAGGAAGGACCGGCCCACATCCATGGCCTCCTCAGGCCTTCCGGCGTGAAAATAGGACTTCATGGTCATGAGGGTGCTGGCCGTCAGCCGGGCATTTTTCTCCGGCGGATAGTTCATCAGGCGACGGAAAATGTCGAGAGCACTGTAGTAACGGCCGGCATTATAGTGCTCCACCCCTTTCTCGAAGAGCCGCGCGGATCTGGAAAACTGAAAGAATTGAACGGGATCCCGGGCGTAGGTACCCGGGGGAACAAGAAGAGTTGTCCAGAGCGCGATCCACACCGCACACAGGGCAAATCGCGCCGTTCGTGAATGTCTCATTCCACCGTTACGCTCTTCGCCAGGTTCCGGGGCTGGTCCACATCGCACCCTCGCAGTGTGGCCATGTGATAGGCCATAAGCTGCAGCGGAACGGTGGCCAATAGGGGAAAGACAACCCGGTGAACCCTGGGTACCCTGATGACATGATCCGAAAGTTCGGCAAGCTCATCCGAATCGCCGTCGGTAACGGCTATGATCTTCCCGTTTCTTGCCCTGATCTCCTGGATATTCGAGATGACCTTGTCATAGGTGCGGTCTTTTGGAGCGAGCACCACCACCGGCATTCTCTCATCGATAAGGGCGATGGGCCCGTGCTTCATCTCCGCTGCTGGATACCCTTCGGCATGAATGTAGGAGATCTCCTTGAGCTTAAGGGCTCCCTCCAGGGCCACGGGGAAATTGAGTCCCCGGCCCAGGTACAGAAAATTTTGAACCCCGTTGTATTCCTCCGCAATGGCCCGGATAGTGTCTGACTGCCGGAGAACCTTGTCCACCTGCTTTCCGATATCCCACATCGCCCGGCCTATCTTGACCGCCTCGGACCGACTCAGTCTTCCATCTTTCCCGAATTGGAGAGCCAGAAGTACAAACACGGCCACCTGGGAAGTGAAAGCCTTGGTGGAAGCCACGCCGATTTCGGGACCCGCGTGGGTGTAAATGCCGCAGTCTGTCTCCCGGGCGATGGTGCTACCCACCACATTGCAGATGCCCACCGTCAGGGCGCCCCTTTCTTTAGCCTTTCTCACGGCCGCCAGGGTGTCGGCCGTTTCACCCGACTGACTGACGGCGAAAACAACCGTGTCTTTGTCCACCACGGCGTTGCGGTAGCGGAATTCCGAGGCGTACTCTACCCGGGTCCGAAGTCCGGCGTACTCCTCCAAAAGGTAAGCGCCGATGAGGGATGCATGCCACGAAGTACCGCAGGCGGTGATGTAAGATGTGTGAGCAGATTCTATGCGGTTGAGCTGGTCCTGAATCCCCCCCAGATGGGCCCTGCCGCTGCTTGGAATGATACGCCCTCGCAGGGTATCGGTGATGCTGTGGGACTGTTCATGGATTTCTTTGAGCATAAAATGGGGAAATCCCCCCTTTTCGATCTCCCCCAGGTCAAACTCGATTCTTTCCACCTGTTTGGTGACCACCTGATTATCACCGATGCGCCGTATTTCGTAGGTACCGTCCCGAATGGCCGCCAGATCACCGTCGTCCAGGTAGATCACGTTCCGGGTATACTCCACAATCGGGGATGCATCCGAAGCCACAAAGACTTCTTTTTCGCCAACACCCAGGACCAGGGGGCTTCCCATGCGGGCTGCTACCATGGTGTCAGGGTGGTCGGCACATACCACCACGATCCCGTACGCTCCCACCACGTCCCGGAGAGCCGCCTGAACGGCTTCAGCAAGGGAAAGGGAATCGGACCGGTGGAATTTGCCGATGAGCTGAACCAGTACCTCCGTATCTGTTTCACTGGTGAAAACCACACCCTCCTTCTCCAACACTTTCCTGAGAGAATCGTAGTTCTCGATAATCCCATTATGGACCAGCGCAATCTTCCCGGTCTGGTCGCAGTGAGGATGAGCATTCGCTTCACTGGGGACTCCGTGTGTCGCCCACCGGGTATGACCGATACCCAGTTGACCCCGGAGGTGAGAGTTCTCTACCTGCTTACCCAGATGCTTCACCTTACCCTTCTGCCTTACCCTCTGAATCATGCCGTCGTACACAGTGGCCATCCCGGCTGAATCGTATCCCCGGTATTCGAGCCGCGTGAGTCCGGCCAGAAGAATGGGGACCACGTCACGGGTGCCCGTGTAACCGATGATGCCGCACATGTCTTACAATCTCACTGTCCTAAACTCTATGAGGTAACGCCTTCCTATTCCCACTCAATGGTGCTGGGAGGCTTTGAACTCACGTCGTACACAACCCGGTTCACCCCGGTGACCCGGTTGACGATCTCGGTGGAAATCTCGTTCAAGATATGGGGATCCATTCGGTACCAGTCCGCCGTCATCCCGTCCACACTGGTGACCGCGCGAATGGCGATCAGATTCCCGTAGCTCCTGTGGTCACCCATCACCCCCACCGTCCTCACAGGAATCAGGACGCAGAAAGCCTGCCAGATGTCGTCATAGATACCCTTCTCCTTGAGGGTTCGAATCAACAGGTCGTCCGCTTTCCTGAGCATACCCACCCTTCTGGGTGTTACTTCCCCGATGATACGTACCGCCAGTCCCGGACCGGGAAATGGATGGCGGCCAAGGATGGTGGAGGGAATACCCAGTGTCTTGCCAACTTCACGCACTTCGTCCTTGAAAAGTTCCCGCAGCGGTTCGATCAACTCGAAGGCCATCCCTTCAGGAAGGCCGCCCACGTTGTGGTGGGTCTTTATGACATCGGCCGATCCTGAGGTCCCTCCACTCTCTATCACGTCGGGGTAAAGAGTGCCCTGCGCCAGAAAGGAGACCGAACCAAACGATCGTCCGATTTCCTCGAACGATCGAATGAACTGTTCCCCGATAATGGCTCGCTTCCGTTCGGGATCGGTGACCCCCTTGAGCCGGTCAAGAAACCGGCGGGAGTGATCGGCATAGCGAACGGGGAGGTGTAGACCCGCTTCCAGAGTTTTCCTGATCCTTTCCCCCTCACCCTGCCTCAGGAGACCGTGGTCCACCACGACCGCTTTGAGCTGATCTTCGATGGCCGTGAACAGAAGTTTGGCCACAACCGAGGAATCTACCCCGCCACTTACCCCACAAATAACGGTTTCGTTACCCACCTTTTTCCGAACCCGTTCCCGGGTCTCATCAATAAAGGACCCCGGTGTCCAATCTCCCCGGCACCCCGAGATCGAAAAGAGGAAATTCTCCAGCATCTTCTTCCCTTCACGGGTGTGTACGACCTCCGGATGAAACTGGGTGCCGAACAACGGCCGGGAGGCATGTTCTACAGCCGCCACCACGTCGCCCATGGACTGGGCGGATATCATCCACCCGTCAGGAAGTGACTCCACCCGGTCGCCATGGCTCATCCACACCTGGGTTTCACGGTCCACACCTTCCAGGAGCTTGCTCCCGTTTGACCGACGGATCCGGGCCAGGCCGTACTCGCCGTGACCGTCCGAATGAACCCTTCCCCCGAAATGGGAAACCATGAGTTGGAGCCCGTAGCAGATACCCAGAACGGGCATATCCAGATCGAATATGCCGGAATCAAACGCCGGAGCCTCGTCGCTGTTCACGCTGGACGGCCCTCCCGAAAGGATAAGGGCTGCGGGACCGGTCTCCACCACCTCTTCCGACGAAATGGAATGGGGTACAATCCGGGAAAAGACGTGGTGTTCCCTCACCCTGCGGGCGATGAGCTGAGTGTACTGGGACCCGAAATCGAGAATGAGAACGATCTGTCTAAGATTTTCCATTGACGAATACGTCCCACAGCGTCAAAGCCTTGAGCGAGTCAAAATGAGTGAGGTTGTAGTGCAACGGAGTTACCGACACAAAATGGTTCCTCAGGGCCGTGTCGTCACAGTCTGCGTCATCCCCGGATTTTACCATCCGTCCCGACATCCAGTAGTAGGTTCGCTGTCGGGGATCTTCCCTTCTGTCAAAGTCCTCCTCGTAGTAGCTCATTCCCTGGCGCGTCAACCGGATCCCCCTGATCTCCTCCTCGGGGACCCCTGGCACGTTCACGTTCAGGGCCGTTCCTGGGGGCAACCCATGAGCGAAAACCATCTCCGTAAATCGACGGGCTATCTTGGCCGCATACGAATACTCGGGATCCACCCACGCATCCAGGGAAACGGCCATGGAAGGTATACCCAGGAGAACACCTTCTGTGGCCGCAGAAACCGTGCCCGAGTAGAGTATGCTCATCCCCACGTTGGCTCCCCGGTTGATTCCCGAAACAATCATGTCGGGCCGCCGTTTCAACAGGGCCTTGACGCCCAGCTTCACACAGTCCGCAGGTGTTCCGCCGACGGCATGCCCGGAAAATCCGTCCTTCCGGGCTACCGACCTCACCTTGATGGGGTCGGAAATAGTGATGGCATGACCCACAGCACTTTTCTCCGTTTCCGGCGCCACCACGATCCGTTCCCCCAGGCCTTCGAGGGCCCGGTACAGCTCCAGGATACCCCGGGTATAGATTCCGTCATCGTTGGTCACCAGGATGAGGCGCTCAGACATGTTTCCCATCTTTCACAGACCCAAAATCGAGAAGCTGGGAAAGAACCTGCTTCATTTCCCTCCGGTGGACCACTCGATCGACGAATCCCTTTTCAAGAAGGAATTCGGCTCGCTGGAATCCATCGGGGAGTTCCTCGCCGATGGTCTGCTTGATTACCCGGGGACCGGCAAACCCGATCAGGGCACCGGGTTCTGCCAGAATAAGATCCCCCAGCATGGCGTAGCTTGCGGTCACGCCGCCGGCGGTGGGATCGCTCAGGATGGAAATGTGCATTCCCCCGGCTTCCGAAAAGCGGGCAAGCTTTGCGGAGGTCTTGGCCATCTGCATCAGGGAGAATATTCCCTCCTGCATCCTGGCGCCACCTGAAGCCGAAATGGTGATGAGAGGAAGGGAATTCTCCATGGCCAGGTCGATGGCCCTGGACAGCTTCTCTCCAACCACCGACCCCATGCTGCCTCCTATGAACGAGAAGTCCATGATGGCCAGGACGACCTCATGGCCGTCCAGAAACCCTCTGAAGGTGGACATCACCTCCTTCCTGCCGGAGGCCTTCATAGCCCTTGCGAGCTGGTCGGTGTATTTCTTCCTCGCCTTGAATCCGAGGGGATCGGCCGATCTCAGGTTGGGATTGAGTTCCTCATAGGATCCTTCTTCCATCAACATGTGGAGATAACCGTCGGGGGAAAGCCGAAAATGATACTGACACCTGGGACATACCCACAGGGATTTCCTCAGTTCCCTGCGGTAGAGAATCTCCTCACACCCCTTGCACTTCTCCCACAGGCCGTCAGGAATGCTCTTCTTCCTGGTGGTGGTGAGTTTCTCCTTCTGTCGCTTGAACCAGGCTGACATATCAGATCAATTTCCACAATCCGTGCGACATTTCCAAAACCTCAGGCCGCCGATCCGGGATCCGTTGGCAGTTGACGGGAGAAGATGGGGAATCAAGCATCACCGGATTCCAGGACTGAAATGGGATACGTACCGGGGTTCCAGGCCGTGGAAATCGACCTGCTTGATGCCATCAAAATCGACGAGAGCCACTTCTCCCACACCGCGAGCCGATGGCTGAACCGTCACTGTCTCCGCTGGCAAACGCACCTCATCCAAAAGATTCTCGCATCCGTACTGATAGACAACCGCCTGGTCCGGGACCGTCTTCTGGACCTCCTTCCAGCGGACTGAGAACGGCCCTGAACCGGGAACCGGCCGGTCTCCTCTTAAGAAGAAATCCTGGACGTATACGAAATCCCTGTGGGAATGAAGCAGGCACCGAATCATGCCGTCGGGGCCCGAGGCGGCGTGAACCATGGCCTCAAGGGTGGGCACAGGAGCGAGAGGGAGGTCCGAACTGAAAGCAAGACCCTTCGCGAAACTCAGACCGATTCTCAGTCCCGTAAACGAACCCGGTCCGATGGAAACCGCAATGCCATGCAACTCCTTCAGGGTTACCTGACGGCTTTCCAACAAACGGTCGGTGTAAAGGGGGAGCATTTCCGCGTGCTGGCGACCTATCTCCTTCTCCTCAATCCCATGCAGTTTTCCCTCGAGGAACAGGGCAACCCCGCAAACGGAAGAGGCCGTCTCAACTGCCAGCAGATTCATGAGGGGTCCAGCCTCCGATTCTGATTTCCCGCACCGATTCCGAGGAGGCGGTCAGTCGGACGCTCAAGGCCCCTTCGGGGATAAGATCAGGAAAACGGTCTGCCCACTCAATCGCCGCGATTCCATTTCCCAAGAGATAGTGGTCAAGACCAAGATTGACCAGTTCCCGCGGCGATTCGAGCCGGTAGAAATCGAGATGGTACAGCGTCACGCGACCCTCGTATTCGCTTACCAGTTTGAAGGTGGGGGAGTTCACAACATCGGGGATTCCTAGGCCCTGGGCCAAACCCTGAATGAATGTCGTCTTTCCACTGCCCAACTCTCCTTCCAGGGCAACCACGTCGCCAGGACTCAGGGATCGAGCAAACCGGGAAGCAATCTCACGGGTCTCCTCCGGAGAGCCGGAAGTGAGCGTTTTGAAGGCCATTACCTGGGGGAGAGGGTAAACAGGGGGATCAGCATCTCCTCCAAGGAGATACCCCCATGTTGAAAGCTGCCTTCGTACAGCCTCAGGTACTTGTGATACTGGGTGGGATAGACGAAATAGACGTCCTCTTTCGCCACCAGATAATTGGTTCCCGTTGTCATTTCAGGCAGGAAGTAATCCCCGGGTCGCTTGATCACGAGGGCATGTTTGGGGGAACAGTTGAGATTGCGTCCGTACTTGTAACGAACACCGGCAGAAGTTTCCCTGTCCGCCACAATCTGCACTCCATTGTGAACCCGGATGCTCCCGTGATCGGTGGTGAGAATGATTCTGCGGTGCATATCGCACAACGTTTTCAGCATCTCGTACAGCCACGAGTTTTCGAACCACGTCCGTACCGTGGAACGGTACCCCCCTTCATCGGGCATCATCTCCAGCAGAATCTCAGATTCAGACCGGCGGTGGGTGAGCAGATCGACGAAATTCACCACCAGGGCGATCAAGGACGTGTCCTGATACTCTTTCAGGTGGCGAAGAAAACCAGTGCCTTCACTGGATACGTTGACTTTGGAGTAGACAGCCGACACACTGCCCAAACCCGAACGGGAGAGGGCTGTCGTCATCAGGTCGGACTCAAACCGGTTCAGGCTCTGATCACTGCCGGCCATGGCGTGCCACCTTGCCGGTTCCTTTTTCTGTATGTCGGACAGAAATCTGGCGCTAAAGATGGCGTTCCGGCTAAAGGGCGTGGCAGATGGGAGAAGGGAGATATGGAAGTCAAGATGGACCCGGAAAAAGCGTTGGACTTCATTCACGATGGTGAGAGCCTGATCAAGGCGAAGACAGTCTACTACCAGAAGAAAGACCTTCTCCCCCGCCTTCAACACCGGTACCACAACCTCCGGAAGGATGTCGGGAGAAAGGGTTGGCCGCTTGTCCGGGGAGGAATGAAGCCAATCCAGATAATTTTCTTCAACAAACCGGACGAATTTTCGATTCGCGTCCTTCAATTGTCCGTTCAGAATGGGTCCCAGACCCAGATCTTTGCGCTCGTCAAGTTCCAACTCCCACTGGACCAGCTTCAAGTACAGGCTCCACCAGTCGGCAACGGTGAGGTCGGCGGACAGGGACGTCTCGATTTCCCTGAACTCTTTCAGGTACGTGGAAGCAGCCTTCTCATCAATGATCTGTTCTCCCTCAAGAGTCTTCTTGCAGGCCAGGAAGACCTGACTGGGATTCACGGGTTTGGTGAGGTAGTCCGTAATCTTCTCTGCCAGGGCCTCGTCCATCAGCCACTCCTCTTCGCTCTTGGTGATCATGATGACGTCCAGCGTCGGACGGGCCTCTTTGATCTCCTTCAGGGTAGCGATGCCATCCAGTCCCGGCATCATTTCATCAAGGAGAACAAGATCGAAGTCTGTATCCTGAACGGCAGAGACGGCGTCTCTGCCGTTCGTGACCTGATTCACATCGTACCCACGTTCCTCCAGGTACAGGATGTGTGGTTTCAGCAGTTCGATCTCGTCATCGACCCAGAGTATCCGGCCTCTATCCAATAAGAGCCTCCTTTTTTCAGTTTATGTTGACTTACCGAAAAGGTGAAAGGACTATTTCGTGGTCAGGGTCCAGACGCCGTCCCAGTCTTCACCCGGGGGGTTCTCCTTAAGGAAACCGCATCGTTCGATATACACTCGGCTGGGATTGGTGGGCCGGGTGGGAAACATATCCTCCAGTTTCTCCGTTTCCTTGAAAACCCTCAGAGCCTCGTCCCACTTCTGGGCTTCGTAGAGTTGCATAGCCTCGTGAAACCGGGGAACCACTTTTTCGTGTTTTTCATCGAGTTCCCCCTTTTCTGCCAGGAGCTCATACACCTTGACCGGACGCTTTTTCCCCTTGACCCTGACGTTGTCCAGGAATCTCCACTCGAACTTGTCCTCAACAGACTTGTAGGTGTTTTCCGCCACCTGGATGTATACACCGTACTGCTTTGCCGAGGCTTCCAGACGGGCGGCAATGTTCACGGTATCCCCCATCATGGTATAATTCATCCTCATGTTCGACCCCATGTTACCGGTTACCATGTCTCCAGAATTTAATCCAATACGGTGACGCATGTGGTGGACAATCTCCGGCCATTCACTGTCGTTGGACCACTCAGTGCGAAGGGATCTAAGCCTTTTCTCCATTTCCAGGGCGGTAATGCAGGCCTGATACTCGTGATCATCCACCGGCATGGGAGCCCCGTAAAAGGCGACTATGGCGTCGCCGATGTATTTATCAAGGGTTCCCCTGTGGCTCAAGAGGATTTCCGTCATCTCAGTCAGGTACTCGTTCATCAGAGAGACCATTTTCTCAGGCTCCAGGACTTCAGAGAAGGAGGAAAAATTCTGAATGTCGGAGAAAAACGCGGTGTGATACCCGGCGTCCCCGCCCAGTTTTGGCTCTTGCTTGTTTTCGTACATCCGGTCAATCAATTCCGGAGACACATAGGTTCCGAACGTGCTCTTCAGAAATCGTTTGTCCTTCTGTTCCATGATAAACCGGTACAGTACATTGCTCCCGTAGGTCAGGAAAATCACAAAAACCGGCGGTGTCAGCGGTACGATCATGGATTCTCCCGCCCCGGGGGTATTGATAAACACCCATTCGCCTATCTTCTCGAGCCAGGCGCCGGGCAACAGAACCTGGATGATCCCCTTCAAAAGCCACAGGGAATCGGCGGTGAACACCCCGATTCCGATGCTCAAGAATACGAGCACCTCCACTACGACGCTCAGGCCAGCGAACAGGGGATTCATGAAGGCCAGGAGCAAAAAGGACAGTAGGCTCAATCCGCCGATCAACAACACGTGGGACTTCCACGACTTGAAAGACCAGCCGATCTCGCTCCCGAAGACCGATACGAAATTCCTGTCGAGGACCGTCTGTATTGCGTTGGCGTGGACTTCCATCCCGGGCATGAGCTGCTGCTTTCCCCTGTAGCTGAAGTACGGGGTATACTTGGTATCATGAAGAACCTCCACCGATACGCCTAGCATGACGATCTTGTCCTTGAACGGACTTTCCCCAAGGAGGCCGTAGAAGGGACCGTCCATCATGAAGTATTCCATCCAGTCGGCGTCCTCATCCGGATTCTTCAGATCCACGTCCATCACGTCCACAACACTGGAGAGGGGATACCGATTAAAAGTCTTGTAGGGGTCCACGTTCCCCACCCGGGAGGCAGATGGAGGTCCGTAGAAATTGATGAGAAACTTGTTTTCTGCGCCGTAGGTGGGAATCGTAACAGGTCCCCAGGTGATTCTCCCCTCGTACATGTTTCCCGAAAGAGGGGCATCATCCGGAAATCCGAGAAACTTCTGAACCGCTCTCATCCCCAGGGTCCAGTACCACTGGTCCGGTTCGTGTCTCATGCTGTTGAAAACAAAATACTTCCGCGTGTAACCGTCACTGTCCTGGGGCTCGTCCACCAGTCCTGTGGAGGGCGAGCC
>JBHIAI010000038.1:0-14957 GCA_046861655.1 Fidelibacterota bacterium
CCCTGATGGCACATATGTGGTTCGCGGACGGGATCTATGACTCCAGCGAAGCCTACTGGGGATCGAACCTGGGAAAGATGGGCTTGAACGAAACCAGCGCATTTTTGCCGGCGTGGATCATCCTGGATGTTGGCGTAGGGGCACTTGCAACTGCCGGAAACTGTGCCTTCAACCCCGACCAGTGCGCCAGTCTCAGCGAGATTGCTCTTCAGTTCATCGTCTTTGGTGCTACCGCCAGTGTCGGAAACAGTCTGACTCGAATACTCTTCCCGTAACGCTGATCCAGGAGAAGTGGGCACATGACGAGAATATTGGAGATGATCATAATCGCCTTGTTTGGGACGGCAACTTGGCTCATTTGTGAAAAGACGATCTGGCGAGGGTGGCCTACGATTGCACGGGAGTGGAGTTGGAAACAATGGTTGAAATGGTTGATCTACCCGGGATTCTATCTCGGGCTTCTCTTCATCTGGCTGACGCTGGTAGCCGTCATGAAGACCGTCCGGGACCTGTGGTTTCAGTAGTGTAGCGGACCGTCTTCACCCGGGGGACGGGGATTCGCCGCACCCTCCAAACGAGGAAGGCAGGCTCGGGGAAGCCTGCCTTCTGGACTGAAGGTTATCGGTACTTCATCAAAGACGAGTACCGATAACTCCCAGCAACCGGTGGGAAATTAGTCCATCCCCGACTGATTTCCCACCGAATTCCGGGGGGCTACAGCAACCTTCCCACTCAGGTCGTTAAACCCCACGGCCATCCCGGCACCAAATCTCGAACGCAATATTCCTCAGATTAGACTAATTTCTGGCGTGAATTGGGATGAATCCACACGATACAAGGAGGGGATATGCCCATGAAACTCTCGCAACTGGCGGCCATTCTGCTGGCCTGGGGGACACTTCTACCCGGACAGGGGACCTGGTTGATGAACGGCCGAACCCATCCAGAACTTCAGTGGTCCACCCTTAAGACAGACCACTTCAACGTCCACTACCACAACGGGATTGAAGAGATCGCCGCGAAAGGAGCCGCCATCGCCGAAAAGATCCGACCGGACCTGCTGAAACAGGCAGGACTGGACTCGGTTCCCACCATCGATATCATCTTCACCGCGGAAGATGAAATCATGAACGGATACGCCATGTGGTCATACCAGACGTTCATCTGGGTAGACCAGAACGATGCCGTCATCTGGCTCGAGGATGAAAAGTGGCTGTACCAGGTCATCGCCCATGAACTGCAGCATATCGTTCTCATCCATGCCGTCAAAACCTGGATACCACAACCCTTTGACTTTTTGATCTCCGGTATGCCAGGGTGGTTTGTGGAGGGGTCCGCCGAATTCTTCACCGAGCGATGGCGCCCCTATCGATCCGATTTGACCCACAAAACCCATGTATTCAAGAAACGGGTCGAGGAAATCCGCGATCCTCATGCCCACGGCTATTCCAAGATGCTTTACTGGGCGGACCGGTTCGGCGATTCGACCATCGTGAAAGTCGTCCAACACAGGAACAAGCTGGGACTGTTCCGCTTCAAAAAGGCTTTCAAGGAAGCCACGGGAGTGGAGCTCAAGCAGTTTGAGGAAGACTGGCGACGGCTCATGAATACCTACTTCTACGGCTACCGGTCCCAGAAGGAAACTTTTGAAGAGGTGGGGAAGACATCCTCCCTTCCGGCTAAAGAAGCATTGTGGTTTGCTTTCTCACCCGATAGTCTGAAGATCGCCCTGGTGGGCAGAAGGGACGGGGATCAGTACGATCATTCGCTCCTGTTGGTGGAACTGGACACCACAAAGCCTGAGCCTGGATGGATGGAAAAACTCCTCCCCTTCAAGAAGGACACGACAGAGGAGAAAAAACGAAAACCAAAATTCGACGTTGATGAACTGGACTACGGTGTCCTGGGCCGGGGAATCTCCTGGTCCCCCGATGGAGCTCGCCTGGCCTATGTCAAATACCGCTACGGCGACCGCGGCTCTCTTATCTGGGGCATCCGGGTGGTGGATGTGGAAACACAAAAGGGGAGATGGCTCACCGGGAGAAACCTCAGAGCCGCCCATCCCGATTGGTCCCCGGACGGCCAACGAATCGCATTCGTGGCTCATGAGGCAAGCACCTCAAATCTATTCACCGTTAGTCCAGACGGGGAGGACATGAAGCAGCTCACGTCATACACCAGTGATACCCAGATTGTGACTCCTCGGTGGTCCCCGGACGGCAAGAGAATTGCCTTTGGACTGTCGGGTCCCGACGCCAACTGCGATATTCACGTCCTGGACCTGGAAACAGGCCAGGTCCAACAGGTGACCACCGACCCGGGTGTGGATTACCTGCCCGTATGGCACCCGGACGCGAAGAAGATCACCTTTACCTCACACAGGGGCTCGACGCCCAACCTCCACACGGTGGATCTCTCCACCGGTGAGACCATCCAGAATACGGATGTGGGGGAAGCCGTATGGGCCGTTCAATGGACTCCCTCGGGCCAGACCGTTACGGCTCTCACCCTGGATGATGTGGACAGTATCCGGATAGTCGAAGTGGACCCGGGAAGGGAAAGGGTCACCGGCGATTCGACCGTTCGAAAACCCTTTGCCCGCTGGCGGAGCCAGGGTCCGAAGACCGTGTTGGCCCGGGTCGGAACACAATCCCTGGTGGACGCCGCTGAATCCACGCCCTACAGGTTCTACAAGTTTCCCAAGCACCTGACAAGCATCGCTCTGCCGTACCTGGATTTCACGGGAGTGATGGGTCTGACCATCTGGACCGACGCCCTGGGCAGGCACGTGTTCCAGCTGGCAGGCGGCACAACCTGGGATGGAAAAGACCTGGATCTCCTCCTGGGATACATCAATGCCACCAGCGGTCCTTTCTGGGGCATCAATTACTTCCGCGACATCCGGTTCAACCTCAGGCCCTACGATGAGAGTAAGAGCTGGTTGTTCGAACGCCTGGACGGATGGCAGGTGTTCGTGTCCTCCCCTTTCAATTTTGGGAACTCCCTCTCCTCACACCACCTCATCCAGGCCAACCTGTTCATTCAGACCAGGCAGGCTGAAGCCCTCTACGACTCGGTGGATGCCCGGGGAAAGACCTATCCGGAACTGTATGTGTCCAAAGGGCTTCCCACCCCACAGTCGGGAAAAGAGGGGATTCTGTCGCTGGCGTACCTGTGGCTCAAACGCCGTCCCCACAAACAAAATCTCACCCTGCCGCACCAGGGGTGGGGCATCCTGGCCGTAGGGGATCTTGCCAGTCCCGCCGTGGCGGGATACGGGGATTTTTCCTACCGGAGGCTCACCCTCGATTCCTTCACGAACGTGCCCCTGGGACCCCTGACGTTTTTCGCCCGGGGAAAAGCAATCCTTCTTGAGGGGAGTCCCCCCGCCCAGGAATACGTGGGACTTTCCAATGATCCTCCCATCTATTTCCCCTGGGCTCAAGGGCAGAACCTTGGCGGCGTGATGGGTTTCGTGGAAAACCATAACCCCCGGGGATGGGAGGGCATCCGTCTGGGCAATCGACTGATTTTCGGGACCCTGGAACTGCGGTTTCCCGTGCTGCCGGAATTCCCCGTGATCAATGTGCTGGGCCTGACCTTCGGGTCCACCACCGCAGCCCTGGTAACAGACATAGGGAATGCCTGGAATGCTGGAGAAGACAGGGACCCATGGGTAATAACAGGAGGTTACGAAGGGAAGATCGCTCTGAATATGGGAGAGGCCACCCTGGCCATCGTCGCTGTGGGCCGGGCACAGACCCTGGATGACTGGAAGTCAGAAAGACGCCCCGAAACGATCTACGCCCGGCTCGCCCTGATCAATCCGTTCTGAGATTCTCTTGAATCCTCTCCGGGCTGACGCCTTTTACTTCGAGCACCTTTCTGACCCTGGAACGACCCAGAAGATCCACGAATTTGGGGTCCTTCAACCTTCTCGACAACTTGGGGTGCTTCCACCCTAACTTCTCCTCCGCCCGGGAGATGACCCACCCCGTTTCCATCAGGGCCAGCATGCTCATGACAAACTCCAGCTCCACCATGGTCAGGTCCCTGTAGGGATCGTATCCCACGTAGGGAATATCCGTCCCTTCCGGGAACTGCCGCTGGTCCTCCGATTCCTCCACCTCAGGCGCTTCCGCATAGATCTCCGACTCGTACACCTCCCGGACCCGGGTGGGAAGGGTCTCAAAAGTCAGGGTGAAAGGCTTTCCCGGATTCCAGTACCACTGAATGCATTCGCTCAACGTATTCACCAGTTCTCTGGCGTTGCCCGGCAGAGAATACATCTGGAGGGCCCGGATAAACTTGTTCTCCACCTGGATTTCAGCATCATTTTCCCGGTTGAAGTCCTCCAGAAATCGCCGGACGATGGTCCCGATGTCCGACTTCCTCTCCCTCAAGGAAGGGATGTAAATCACATGGGGAAACCGCCACCTGAGGTCGCTGCGAAAAACCTCCTCATTATCGATGTCCCGGTTGGTGGCGGCGATAAGGCGGGTGCAGGAAATGTCCACGTCGTTGTTCTGCCCCACCGGCCTCACCTTCTTGCTGTCGATGGCGTTCAACAACTTGGCCTGAACCGACTTTGGAATCTCCGCAATCTCATCCAGAAGAACGGACTTGGTCCAGTAGATGGCGTCGGATCCCTGCTGCCTGATCTTCCTGTCGACCCGGTGTTTCCTTGTGAGCTCCTTCCTGTCGATCAGGACATACCCGAATTTTCCGCTCACATCGGTCGCAGAGCGGCTGGCGATCCCGAAAATCTCCGATTCAAAGAGGGTGGGCGTGATGGAGGCAGTGTTGACGATGTCAAGCTCCCGGTCATACTCAATCCGACCTCCGCGCCCTCCCGCCTTAGCCGGATCATCCTGAATGACCTCCCTGCCCGAGTTGTCCTTGCCCCACTTGTGGTTGGAGAGTTTGCCTGGGGACACGCTGGAGTGCCACCGGGAATTGCGGGCGATGAGCGTTGCAAGGGTCGTCTTGCCGGTACCGCTCTCCCCAAGGATCAAGATGGGATTGCTGGAATGACACGCCTTGGCGGTTTGCATGCACACGGTCTTGCTCACGTTGGAGTCCCCCCACCACTCTTTCTGGAGATTCTCGAAGGTGACAACCTCGTCTTCCGTCAGAAGGATCTGGGGGACCTTGATGTGAAACACGGCGTTGTCGTTGAATGTCAGGTCCCGGGAGAGCTTGGCCGCCACATCCCGGATCTTATCCAGGTCGTATCCCGTCGATTCCTGAGAAAAATCGGTAATGAATTCATAAGGCCGTCTCCGCCAGTCCATCTTGTTCATGACCCGGAGTATTCCCCGGATCCCTCTCACGAAAATCGGAATGGCGATGAGGCTCTTGAGCTGACGTCCAAGAAGGTATTTTCTGTACTCCGATTCGTACGCCGCCCGGTGAGGAAAACTGTACTCCATGGGGGAAACGCGGTCGAAATCCTGTACCGTGGTCAATTCAATGTGGTTGGCCGAGGAACCGGAAAGACTCTTCACATCGGGGGGATAACTGTTGATGATTCGGTTTTTTGAACTCACCTGGGGCTTGAACCGCCACACGTCGCCCGCCACACGACCGCATTTGCTCTCCAGTTCCTCCAGGTCCAGGCGGATCTGCTCCTCCAGGTCGCGAGGTTCACCGCGCAGCCGGTAATTGGACCTCAAGATCGTGGGATCAATCCTGATGAGAAGGGCCTGCCTCACCAGACCCTGACCGTCTTCATTCAAGAAAACCTCGGCGGTCTGATACCCGAAATCATTGTTCACCAGTTCCACCAGATAGCTGTCGAAGAATCGTTGGTCAAACATGATGCGTTACGCCTCCCGGCTTATTTCAAAGTGCAAAGTGCAAAATGGAAAGTGAAAAACTCAAAGATGAACCCCTTGTGCTCCGACCCGTTCATCTTGACGAGGACTAGTAGTTCTCCAGGGAATCGTACAGAATGATGAGAATACTCTTGTCCTTTACCGTCCGGGCCAGACTCAGGGCCACCGACAGGGAAGCGGCCGAGGTGTGACCCACATACAGGCCTTCCAGTTCAATCAACAACCGGAGAGCGTGTTCCCACTCCTCGGGAGAAACCGCATAGGTGTCGTCGATAAGGCTCACATCGATAAAGGGAAAAGAGATGCCCCAAGCACCGATTCCGTACAGTTCATGGGTGCGGTAACCGTTGAACGCGTCGTTCACTCCCTCTATGAGATGCTTTACTACAGGCGCTTCCACAGGATCAAGGGCGATGGTCCTCGACCTCCACTTCTTCTTCAACACGGAACTGATCCCCGCCATGGAAATCCCGTTTCCCACGGCGGAAACGAAAAAGTCGATCCCTCCGTTCACCCCGGTAAGATCGGACACCACCTCCCAGCCGCATGCCTCCATCGCTTCCACACTCTGGATCACCTGGGAGTGATTAAGACAGAATAACCGGGTGAAATCATCTTCAGGCTTTTTCGCGTGATCCTCCTTCAGCATGTCCCTGAGAAGCCTCTGTGTCCCCAGAACGTAATCCGGGTCATGGGTACGGTAGAGATTCGGGGTGTAGGTCAAGATGTTCGATATCCTGTTCTCCGGCAGATTGCCCGGAACCACAATATGGGTTTCATAACCCAATTTTTTCCCTACATAAGCACAGGCGGCACCGGCACACCCCGACGTGTTCTCGATGATGGGCGTCACGCCCGGCCGTATCTTCTTCTCTTCCAATTCGTAGTGGCGGTACAACCGGTAGTACACCCGGTCATAGTGGGACCCCGAAGGGTTCTGAAACTCATGCTTGCAGTATATGGTATTCCCGTTGGGTACGTCCAGATGCCGCAAAGGGACCAGCGGGGTGTGACCGATTGTCCGGCCAAGTTCATCATAGAGAGAAGTTCTGTTCATATTGACTATGCGAAACTATGAGGTGAAAGGGAACAAATCAAGATTTTCTTGGATCTGGTGATTAATGGAATATTTTGGTATATTTCTTGTGTTTGACTGCATCATCGGTTCGTTTTGAATATTCCGAATGAACATTTTGACTATGGCACGGGATTTGCACATCAGTGGGCGGGTTGCGTATCGTAGTTATGGAGGAGACGCCGTGAAAAATCTCGTTCCCCTGCCCGTTTTGGCACTGTCGTTATGGGCTCTGATCGCCCTGACAGGATGCTACACACAACTGGTGACGTACGACCGGGTTTCGGTCATGAGCCTTGAACCCGGTCGCCCGTATGTCGATTACGATTCCGGCGACACCCTCCGGGCCGAAACGGAGCCGGCCGATACCGTTGTTCACGAACATTACTGGGCAGATCCGTGGGCTGGCCCCTGGGTCGGCTACCCACCCTACTACGACCCGGGCTTTCATGTGGGCTTCAGTTTCTACTTGGGGGATCCTTTCTGGTATCCCTGGTGCTACCGGCCTTACTGGTCCCACCGCTGGTACGGATGGCGGTACGGTTACACTCCCTACGGGTGGGACCCTTTCTGGTATGATCCATTCTACACCTATGGTGGGTACTACACCGGGTTCTGGTACCCGTACTGGGGATGGGTGGGCCCCTACACGATCTATGATGACGATCCCGTCCCCAGGAAAAAACGTGATTGGGACCGGCGTGCGGAGGGTCCGCTGGATCACTCAACCCGGACTCGTTCGTCAGGGACCGTGGAGAAGAAAGTCCCCGGCACCGAATCGACGCAAGGCACCCGTCAGGGTGGTGTCGACCGGGTGGAACGGGGTATCGTTCGGACCCTCCCAGGAAGCGGAGACTCAAGACGGAGCTCCTCACCCCGGGTCAGCCGCCGGTCCCCCGGCGGTGGCAAAAGCCATTCAACGACTACAAGCGTGACCCGGTCCCGTCCCAGCGTTTCCCGGTCGTCGGGGCATCGAACCAGCGGACGCAGCCGGTCCGGCAGTTCACACAGGAGCCCCGGCTCAAGGTCCCGCAGTGGAAATTAGGTCGTCAGCCAGCAAGGTCATGAAGCACCTGAACATCCTCAAGGCCTTACTTCTCTGGTGTCTGACGGGCGTCCTCCTTCATGCCCAGAGTGCCTACGATGCAATCCGCCTCACCCAGGGCGAGATGGGATTCGGTTCCCGCGCCCTGGCCATGGGAGGTGCCTACGCCGGTCTGGCTGACGACTATACCGCTGTGTACTGGAATCCCGCCGGTCTGGGATTGATGAAGAAATACCAGTTTTTCGCGGAATTCTCAAACCTGAGCTTCACCAACCGGGCCCTGTTCGCCAGAGAACTGACGGTGGACACCCAGACCTATACCCGCCTGAGGTCCATGGGCCTTGCCGTACCCGTTCCCACCCGCCGGGGAAGCCTGGTCTTGGCCGTGGGGTACAACCGGATCCTGAGTTTCGATGACAACCTGGTGTTTTCCGGATTCAGCAGCGAGTCCAACGGCCTGGCGTTCGATATTACCGATGACAGGGACATAACGGACACCTATCCCTTCGACAGGAACGTGACCCGCAGCGAAAACGTTACCAGCGAGGGGGGACTCAGGCAGTTGACCGCCGGTGCTGCCTTAGCCCTGTCACCCCGTTTCCTTGTGGGTGCCGCCGTCAATTATGTTGTGGGAGCTGAAGACTACCATTCTCGGTTCGTTCAGGATGACACTCAGGACCAGTATACCCTCTACCCGGGTGACTTCCACAGGTACCAGATGGACCGGTATCTTCAGTCCACCCACAGAGCCCTGGTCCTAAGAATCGGTGGACTCATTCACCTGAAACGGGGCCTCCGGATCGGAGGAGCGGCGACCCTTCCTTCCCCGTATCATGTACAAGAAGTCCATTCCAGCGCCGATGAACTGACGTTCGATGATGGATTCGTGGACGAGGCAGAAGACAATGGCCAGTGGGACTACACCGTTTCCACCCCCCCTGTCCTGGACGCCGGGATGTCCCAGAGGATCGGATTCCTGACCCTGTCCGCCTCCCTGAGATACCGGGACTGGTCCCAGACCCGGTTCAGGGTTTCAGGAAACGATCTGGCAGACTCCGACTACCGGCAGCTCCTGGAAGAAAATGCCGTCATTCGTCAGGACTACCGCCCCACTCTGGAATACCGCCTGGGTGGAGAAATCTCCCTGAGACCCGTCGGAACAACCATCAGGGGCGGATACGCCCTCCTTCCGTCACCTCTCCGCCAGGCCGGAGCGGAGCGGGACCGGGAATTCCTCACCGGTGGATTCAGCTACGCTCTGGACAGAGATGTTCACCTGGACATGACGTATCTATTTGGCCGGTGGGAACGGGAAACCCGGGACAGCTTCACCCCCGGGGGTACCCTTGAGGATATTACCATCGGCAAGCTGCTCGTAGGCCTTTCCTACGATTTCTGATTTCCCTCTGACGCCGTTTTCGATCTTTCCGGATTCACCACCCCGGTCAATCGCGGTGCTTGGAGGCTGGCCGGTATTCACTAAATTACCCACGGGTCATGAAACCGTCTTCGGTGACTTTCCATCCTCTCACACCCGACCGCTGGTCCGACCTGGAGAAGCTTTTCGGTCCCAGAGGAGCCTACGGGGGATGCTGGTGCATGTGGTGGCGGGAAACTCGAAGGGAATTCGAAGAGAAAGCCGGCGAAGGCAACCGGAAAGCTTTCCAAACCCTGGTGGCCTCCGGTGAAGTCCCCGGCATACTTGCCTACGAAAAAGGGGATCCTGTGGGGTGGTGTTCCGTCTGCCCCCGGGAATCTCTCCCTTCTCTGAACCGTTCGCGGGTGCTCAAAAGGATCGATGATACGCCCGTGTGGTCCATCGTCTGCTTCTACGTGAGCAAAGAGCACCGCAACGAGGGAATGATGTCCGACCTGATCGACGGCGCGATTCAGTACGTGAAAAGCCGGGGCGGAAAAGTCGTGGAGGCCTACCCCACCGTGGATCGAGGACGCCGTCTTCCCCCTGTCTCCTCCTACATGGGAATCCCCTCCGCGTTTGAGAATGCTGGCTTCAAGGAATGTGCCCGGCCCTCCCGGTCCAGGGTTGTCATGAGGTATACAATCCCGTGAGCAAGCGGTCCGGGCTCACTGTGATCATCGCTGCCCTCTTAAGTTGCACCCAGAATCCCGGGTCGCCCCATATTCCCGTCAACATCGCCGCCCTTTACTCCCATGTCAACTTTCTCAGTTCTCTTCCCGCGCCCAGAAATTCTGAGAACCTGACTTCCCTCAATGCGGCTGCCCACTATGTTGATTCCGTGTTCAGCGCTGTGTGTTCTCACGTGAAGAATCAAACTTTTCCCGTGGAGGGAACAGAATACCAGAATGTCATCTGTACGTTCGGTCAGGGGAAAAACCCCACCGTCGTCGTAGGAGCCCATTACGATGTGGCCGGTGACCAACCCGGGGCCGATGACAACGCCAGCGGTGTGGCTGCCCTGCTGGAGGTGGCCTGGCTTCTGAACAATCTGAAACCTGAACTAACCCACAGGATTGAACTGGTCGCTTACACCCTGGAGGAGCCGCCCTATTTCGGTACGGAATTCATGGGCAGCGCCGTTCACGCCCGGGCCCTGAACGAAGAAGACACGGATGTGAAAGCCGTGATCGCACTGGATATGATCGGATACTTTGATCCCGAACCGCGTCGCATACGACTGCCTCTCGGCCTTTCTTATCCCATGTCTCGCGACTTCATCGGGGTGGTAGGGAGACTGTCCGACCTTCGCACCGCGTCCATAATCAAACGGTGGATGCGACGGGGATCGGGCATTGAGGTCCATCAGGCGAGTATTCCTCCCTCCTGGGTAAAATGGGTGTCATGGTCCGACCACCGCAACTACTGGACCTACGGATACCCGGCGGTGCTCATCACGGATACCTCGTTCTACCGGAACCCCCACTATCACAAGAAAACCGACACGGTCGACACCCTCGATTTCAGCCAGATGGCAGAAGTGGTGAAAGGAGTATACTGGGCAGTCGTCAACCTTTGAGAAAACCAAACAATAGAAGAGAGAATCAAGGAGGTGACACCATGCGAATCCTGTCAACATCTGTGGTAGTCCTTTTTGTCCTGAGCGGGCTCAGCATAAAGGCCCAGGAGATGACCGTCCCCCAACCCGAGGGACCCACCCCCCTTTGGGTCAGGTTCTCCATTCACCTGGAACTGGACCAGGATGAAGAAAGTATGTTGGGCCTGCCCGTAGACCTGTTTCAGCGAGTCGCTGAGGAAGCCTCCCTGAGGGATTTTCACGTTCACGATGTGAGAAGAGGATACCGTTCCCGGATCACGTTTGAATTTCCCACCATGGAGGCCTTCAATGCCTGGTACGGGTCCCCGTCCACCGAAATCCTGTTGCGGACCCTGGAAGACAGGAGTACCGCCATGGAGGTGAACCTGGCGGCGGGAAAAAAGGGCATGCCCCCTCATATGCATGACAGAATGAAGGGGCACGGACCCGGGATGAAAGAATGAGGCTCCTTTGATCCGGTACACGCGGTTCTCCTCTCCCATGGGAAGCATGCTCCTGGCCAGGTCCGGGGTGGGCGTTTGCCGGATCTGCCTGCCCAATGAAAGGGAACCTTCCCTTTTCGCCTGGTTTGACAAGCGGTTCCCCGGCGAACGGGTGGTAGAGGACCCGGAATCTCTTCGTGTAGCCAGGAACGAACTCACTGCCTATTTTCGGGGAGAGCTGAAGGAATTCTCATTCTCCCTTGATCTGCAGGTGACACCCTTTCAGCGCCGGGTGCTGGACAGAGTCCGTGAGATTCCTTACGGGCGGACTGCGTCCTACAAACAGATCGCAGGGCTGATAGGAAACAGTTCAGGGGTCCGAGCCGCGGCAGGGGCCGTGGCTCACAATCCGCTCCCCGTCGTCATTCCCTGCCACCGGGTCATTGCCCACGATGGGTCTCTGCGGGGATACGGCGGCGGACTTCCCCTGAAGCGCAGACTCCTCCGGCTGGAAGGGGCACTCTAAGATCGGACTGATTGTGGAATTTTCCGGACGGATGTAACTTTGATCTCGGTACGTGATGGCCGGACTATTTAGAAGAATCCGCGGGAAGATCGTGGCGGGGCTGGTGACCATCATCCCCATCGCCGCCACGGTCTACATCATCAGGTTTCTTTTCAACCTGTTCGACAATTTCCCTTTCCTCGACAAAATCCTGCCGGTGCGGATTCCGGGCCTGGGCGTGATCGTTTCCCTTGTGGTCCTGTTTCTACTGGGGGTTCTCGTGACGAATTTCCTGGGAAGAAAACTCATCCAATGGGGAGAATGGATCCTGAGGAAAATACCCGTAGCCAGCACGGTGTATGAAACAACCAAACAGATTACCCAGGCCATGGGCGGATCGACCACCCGGGCGTTCCAGAAAGGGGTTTGGATTGAGTATCCCCGCCGCGGAGTATGGACCCTGGCCTTCGTCACCGGAGAGTCCACCGGCGTCGGTGGCGGGGAATACTACCACCTGTTCGTCCCCACCACGCCCAACCCCACCTCTGGATTCATGCTTGTGATTCCCAAGACCGATACCATCGATAGTAAGATGTCTGTGGAAGGGGCCCTAAAGGCCATCATTTCCGGAGGGATGCTTGCGCCCGGTGAGAATATGATTGGATCCAGGGGGAAATGACAAACCAGTTCGGGAAGCCAAGTGGGGTTAAGGAGGGTGAGACAGACAGCCCCCCGAACTGGCTGTAGCACCCTACTTTACTCTTTTACTGTGAAAAAGTTCCCGGTCAGAAGCCCGGTTTCCACCCCCTTCGCAGGATAGCCCTATGATTCAAATCGCCGTGATCCTCCTTGCGTATTTCGTCGGGTCCATCCCCACGGGACTGGTGGTTGGCAGGGTGGTGGGAGGAGTGGATATCCGCAAGCAGGGCAGCGGGAATCCGGGGGTGACGAACGTCTTTCGGGTCCTGGGATGGAAACCGGCCGTGGTGGTAGCCGTGGTGGATATCTCAAAAGGATACATTGCCGCCGCTACCCTCGGATCCCTTTCGGGAGAGACGTCCGATCTCATGCCTGTCCTGGCCGGTGCCGCCGCCGTCCTGGGACATACCTACACCGTGTTTGCCGGTTTCCGGGGAGGAAAAGGTATCGCCACCCTGACGGGCATGCTCATCGCCCTCTATCCGGCAGCCATCCCCGTTTGCCTTCTGGTTTTTACCCTGGCCGTGGTGACCACAGGATACGTTTCCGTGGCTTCCCTGGGAGCGGGCGTGACGTTACCGCTGGTGGTGTTTGTCCTTCCCGGACTGGGGTTTCAAGAGGCGGGCCTGGCCCTGAAGACGTTTTCCCTCACCATCCCCCTGTTCGTCCTGTTCACTCACAGAACGAACGTACGCCGCCTGGTCTCAGGAACGGAAAACCGGTTCGAAAAGGCCATGATCCTCCGCCGTGCTCGTAAGAAGCCGGAATAGGCCCGCCGGAATGATGAGGAGTCCATCGTCTAGAGTATCTCTCCGGCCCTCTCCGCCAACATCAGTTGCCTCACCAGGGGAATGGGCGGGGCACCGAACGACAGCAGGGTGTCGTGGAACTTCTTTAACGTGGCCCCTTTGCCCTCCTGCTTCTTCCAATCCTCCCGGAGCTTCAGGATCATCAACTTCCCCAGGGTGTAGTTGAGATAACCAGGATCGAAGGTCCCCCGCTCTGCTTCTTTCCTGGCAGGCGTCTCCGCCATGAACGCATTTTCCATGAAAAACCTGGTGGCCTCATCCACCGTCATTCCCCAGGTGTGCATCTTGATGGAACAGATGTACCGGCAGTTCCGGACCAGGGCTTCCGACAGCTGAGCCAGATGGTACCGGGGCTCATCTCTGTGCCACCCTTGTTCTATCATCATCTCTTCCGTATAGTGAGCCCACCCCTCCCAGAAGGCGTAGCTCCCGGCAATCTTGGCCACTTTCGACGGTGCCGAAAGGGTGTGCAAGAAGTGGACGTAATGGCCAGGATAGGCCTCATGGATTGAAACGTTATCCAGGGTTGCATAGTCGAACTTGGTTAGCCACTCTTTCTTCTGCTTCTCGCTCCAATGGGGATCCACGTTGGTCACATAGTAATAGGACTCCGTTACCTTTCTTTCGAAGGGCCCCGGTGTATCACAGATGGCAAAGGCCCATCTCAAGAAGGGCGGTGTTTCTTCCACCTGAATCCTGACATCCGAAGGTACGGTCACGATATCCTCGTCGATAAGGAATTGCCGGATGGCCTCCAGCATCTTCTCCGTTTCCTTCACCAAACGTTCCGATGAAGGATGATCCCGCGAAACCTCCAGCATCACGTCCCGGGGATCCTTTCCTGGCATCATCTCAGCCGCTATTTCCCTGAATTTCCCCGCGTTTCGCTCCAGATCCCTTTCCCCTATCCTCAATAAATCGTCCAGCTCCATTTCCACCATCTCGCTGTCCTTCAGCATGTCGATGAAATTGAAGCGTCCTATGGCGAAGTCGTCCCTGGCGTTGGGCATGAGTTCCTGTTCTGCATAGTCGATGAACCTGTCCAGGGCATTGGCGGCCGCCGAGGCGGCACGGGAGAGCTTCTCCTTGAGACTCGCGTCCCTCAGTCTGGTGAACGCCCTCGGGACGTCCTCCCGGTAGAAGTCCCGGTATCCCCTGTAGCTGTCGAGAGTCGTCTGAAGATTCACCCTGGGCTGCTCGGGCACAAGGTTGAACCGCTGCTGTTCCAGTAGATGAGGAACCTTCTTCAGGTGGGCCAACGTGTGCTCAGCTCTCGTCTTGGGAGGGGCGTACTTGCGCTTAAGATACCCACTCACATCAAGATGGTGCCCATACGCGTGGGGGTCCTCCGCCCACCATCTGAGCTGCTGCATCTTGAATCGTTCGTACGCGATGGTGAGTCTCAACTGGGTCAGATCGGCCTGGTCCTGATGAGAGAGGTCCTGCTCCTGGAGACGATCGACTTCGATCTCGTAGAATTGGAGTCGCTTCAGGAAACCCAATAAACTTTCAAATGACAGGTCGGGAAAT
>JBHIAI010000152.1:0-3428 GCA_046861655.1 Fidelibacterota bacterium
CGCTGATGCGGTAGTAGGTGGAGTCCGTATCCCTTTCCCACCAGGTATCAGACGTGTCCAGGGACGCGATCTTCTCCGTTCCGTCCCCGGCCAGGTTTCCACCGTACACACCAATCCGGGTCCTGTCATTCAATCGAACCATGAGCCCCAGTCCGATTTCACGGTGACCGCCCTCGATGTTCAGGGATTCGTCCTCGAGGTTGGCGAAAGACGAATGGGGATACGTGGCCCATTTAGAGTCGTAGAGGGTTCCATCCCTGCCGTAGAGGAACTGTCCCAGGCGAATACCCAGATCGATGTTTCGAAGGAGTCGATACCCCACGGATAACTCTGTTTGGGTCCCGATCACCGTCTGTTGATTGTCGTCCACCTCCAGTCTCTGGGGCTCCAGACCGGAAGGAAACGGTCCGGAATCCGGAGAAAAGGAAAGCGCGAAAACGTCAGCCCCCTCGTAGTAGCCCCTGTAGGCAGAGCGGAACGGCCCGTAATCGAACGCCGAGCGGTTGATGAATCCAATGGATATCCTGGGACTCAGGGCCGCGAGGGCGGCCACATTGTAGATCGGTGAGGTGTCTACCGTATTCACTGTGGTCCTGGAGTACCATCTTGGGAGAACCATGTACGACGTGGAAAACTGATACGGATCAGTGTACAGGGCGTACCGGCGAAGGGGGAAGACCGGAGCGTCCACCTGGGGATTGAAATCCAGGTAGCCCGATTTCCCCTTTTGATCGAGGACAAAGGCAGGATTCCAGTGGAGATCCGAATAAGGATCCATAATCATGCCGGAAACCTGGGGAGCGAAGATTCTCATCTGAACCGTCTGGAAGCGCATAGATTCCAGGAGAAACGGCACATTTGGCTTATGGAGTCTCTGGGGAGGGACATCGGCTGAAGTCACCAATGGACCGAGCCCGATCGCACACGCAATGAAAAACCATTTTTTGGTCATCATGATTGCCTCCTTACGGTTTGAGTAAAGTTATCCAGGCGAATTCCTTTCAAATGACGTGCCAGAAGAATCCGGCCCGCTGCAGGCCGTCATGAATCTACCTGACTTTCAGGTGGCGACCCTCAAGAATCTGAGACCTGGTTCAGAAATCTGATAGATTTTTGCCTTGCTCATTTCCCCGGAACAGGCTAGAGTTGCTACGTCAAACAAAAGGAGATGCTCCCCATGAAACCAGATCAGGTCCTTCAGCGGCTCGACCGGCTGATTGAGTCCCGGTTCATCCTGGCTCATCCCTTCTACCAGGCATGGAATGCTGGAGAGTTGACCCGGGACCAGCTCGCCACCTACGCCGCGGTTTATTACCCCCATGTAGCCTCGTTTCCGGGGTATCTGGAACGGATCCTCAGTCAGACAACAGATGATTCCATAAGGGACGAGATCGAGCAGAACCTCGCCGATGAGCTGTCCAATCCCAAGCCTCATCCCGATTTGTGGCTCGACTTTGCCCAGGGCCTGGGTCTGGAGCGACAGGAGGTGGCCGGTGCAGCCCCCCACCCTGTCTCGGGAAAAACAGTGAAGACTTTCGAAAACCTCGCGGAAAGCGGAGTGGCCCAGGGTCTGGCGGCTCTGTACGCCTATGAATCCCAGCAGCCCAGTGTTTCCCAGGTGAAGATCGAAGGGTTGCGCGAATTCTACGGTGTGAAGGATCCCCGGGCTCTGGCCTATTTCGAAGTTCACTCCGAAGTCGATATTCGTCACCGGGACGGAGAACGCCGGGCCATCGGTCGGTCCCTTGAAGACGGGGCATCGTCTGATGACGTTCTCGGTGCCGCTGAACAGGCTCTGAACGCGTACTGGGGCCTTCTGGATGGTATTCATGAAGAGGCTGGGCTCCCCACCTGAAGTGTATAAGGTTTTCTGCCTTCATCAGCCTGACCGTCCTATCCTCCTTTGCGCGTCCCCCCCGGGCAAGTCCCTCCTAGAAGCTCAGGAATGAAGCCTGGAAAATCCTTCTCTTTGGTTGAGTTATGGTTCGTCTGGCTCTAGTCGCGGTCATTCTGATCGTGATCGTTCTGTACGCGAACAGGAAACGCCTGAAGGCGTTTTCCTACAGGATACGATCCGTGTTCCAGAACCCTGCGGTCAGGGGCCACTTGATGAAAACCTTCTTCTATTCCCTGGGTCGCATCACCCGGATAGCCCTCCTCCGCAGGTTCTTTAGACTGTAAGAGTCGCCGCGCATCTAGGACGCGGGTTCGATACACTTTGGAGAATCGTTCGAGGGAGAGTTCACAAAGGTGGACACGGGAAAGGCTTCCAGGTCTCCCGGATAGGGTTTTAGGAGGCCCACCGCCTCCTCCACTTCGAAGGCCTCCGTCTGAAGCCAGGCATCGAGCGTGGACATTTCCAGGATTACCGGCATCCGGTTGTGGATGAACGCAATCTCAGGCTTGGGTTCTGTGGTCACGATGGCATACGAGAACAGTTCACCTCCCCGGGAATCTTTCCGGATATCCCACAGCCCCGCCATGGGAAGTAGCCCTCCTTCCGGAGAGTGGATGTAATACGGTGTCTTGCCCCTTGTTCCCTTTTTCCATTCATAGAATCCGTCCGTGAGGACCACGCACCGCCGCCGGGGAACCAGACGCCGAAAGGACGGTTTTTCCAGGACCGTTTCCGCCCGGGCGTTGATCATCTGATACTCTTTTGAGATTCCCTTCGACCAAGATGGCACGAGACCCCACCGCATAAGTTTCACCCGCCGGGCGCCGTCGTCCAGGAGTATGGGGGTCTCCTGCGTCGGTGCCATGTTGTACCGCGCAAAGTAGTAGTCTTCTTTCTCCCAGTGCTTCAGTGAAAGGACATCTTTCATGAAGGCAAGATCCAGGGTCAGTGTCGTTCTACCGCACATACCCTACCGTAAGACAGTCATCTTCTCGGTCTAGATGAATACCCGTCCCGCCTGACCCGCTTTGCCGGATGAAACCGGGGAGCCTGTTGAGGGACCGCCACCCTTCATCCTGACCAGATAGACGCCAGGCGGAACACCGGTGGGGTTCCATCGGAGAGCGTAGTTCCCGGCTTCCGGGGTCAAGAAGGAAGGTCTGGGCAGCCTGAGACCATGAAACCGGATTCAGGGCGAAAAAAGAGAAACTGAGTGCGGATAGTGAATACAAGACAGAAACACGCATACGTTCACTCAGATACGGCTCTACATCAGAAATCTACGCCCTGTCAGTGTTTTATGTAAACACCGAAACTCATGTTCGTGCCTTTCCCAACTGTAGAAGATTAACTCGGGGGCTTTCAAAAACTTATTCTCACCACAGAACCAGGCGTCGTCTTTTTCACATTGCGTTTGATCCCGGCCGGGGTCTGGAGGTAGTTGAGGTAGGTCAGGATCTCCCGTTGAGAGCGTCTTGAAATTCGGTAGGCACCGGCAATTCCCTGAAGCCGAGGAGACGTTTCCAGTGAG
>JBHIAI010000039.1:0-14753 GCA_046861655.1 Fidelibacterota bacterium
ACGTCTTTTTTCCGCACGGAATCCAGAAGGGCCACAAACCGGTCCGGCCTAACCGGAAACGCCTCCATCTCCCACGATTTTTCCTTGAGAATCCGGGTCACTTCCCCCACCATCCATTTCGATGCTTCTTTCGGGTCGGCTCCGAGATCAACCGCCTCCTCAAAGTAATCGGCAAATCCGGGATCGGAGGTAAGAATAAGGACATCCTCCAAACGAAGAGCAAACTCTTTCACCAGCCGTTCTTCCCTTTCATGGGGGAGCTCAGGAAGGGCCGCCCTGATCTCTGATAGCCGCTTCTCAGAGACTGTTACCGGCACCAGATCGGGATCGGGGAAATACCGGTAATCGTGAGCCTCCTCCTTGGTCCTCATCACTTCCGCCTTGCGGAGTTCCTCATTCCACAGCAGGGTCACGTGATCCACTTTCTCCCCCTTCTTGAGAAGCCCCGCCTGCCGCTCAATCTCATATTCAAGACCCCGTTCCACAGAGCGGAATGAATTTAAGTTCTTCATTTCCGTTTTGGTCCCCATGACCGACTTTCCCCGGGGCCTCACCGAAATATTTGCATCACACCGCAGGTTGCCTTCCTCCATATTGCAGTCGCAGATGTCCAGATACTGAAGGATTTGCTTAAGGGTAGAAAGATAGACCCGGGCTTCCAAGGGAGTACGGATAACCGGTTCCGTGACGATCTCCACCAGCGGCACTCCGCAGCGGTTGAAATCCACCGCCGTCCCGTTATCGCGGTGGGCGTGAATCGACTTTCCCGCGTCTTCCTCCAGATGGATGCGTATGAGGGGGATTTCTTTTGTACTTCCACCCAGTCTGATCTTTACGGACCCACCCCTGCACAGGGGTTCTTCATACTGGGATATTTGATACCCCTTGGGGAGATCGGGATAGAAGTAATTTTTCCGGGCGAATCGGGAAAAGGGGGTGATCTCACAGCCCAGGGCCACACCCAGTCTCAAAGCGTATTCGATGGCCCTGGCGTTGGGTACAGGGAGGGAACCAGGGAGTCCCAGACAAACGGGACAGGTGTGTGTGTTAGGGGGGTCTCCGTAGGCGTTCAGGCAGCTGCAGAACATCTTGGTTCGAGTGGAGAGCTGAGCATGGGCTTCCAAACCGATAACAGCTTCCCACTCCCTCAGAATCGGGGATATCTTGGACATGTTGGAACGAATTTACCATGAGGACGTCGGCTAAGAAATAAAGAAAATGTCCGGGTTTACGGGCTAAACCGGACGGAAAACAGATCAGGATCCGCGGACTCCGTGGAACCGAGGTTGATATTCACCATGTACATTCGAATACCGGAATCGGCCAACGTCTTAATCTCCTCAAGAGGAATGGTCTCATCCACGGTCAGCTTGGTCCATCCCCTGGTAAGGTCTTTCACGCTGCGAATATCATCGGCAGTGAAGTGGAGACAGTAGATCATATCGACCCTGGCGTTTTCCAGCCTGGACAACTGATCAGGATCGGTGATTTCCACCGCTACTTTGATGAGCTTCCGGCTTTCTCCGACTTCCCGCGTAACGCGCTGAAGGGCTTCTTTCGCTGAACCTGCCCATTCAATATGGTCCGCGGAAAGATACACGATTTCATCCAGTCCCGTGGCGAAGGATACACCTCCCCCCTGCTCAACGGCGTAACGCATCGCCCTGTCGTGCCCCACCGGGAGATCAAGATTGTGGGTTACCCGGATGCGTAGGGGTTTGAGCTCATCAACCACGGACTGGATTTTCCGCTGAATCATTGTCAGCATAACCATCAGCGGACGGGCAACCTGCCACCCTGTGAGGATGGCCTGACCGTTCCCTTCAAGGGTTCCTACAATGCCCCTGGAAAGGTAGGAGGCGTTTTCCGTCTCCTCCGTGGAAACCATCAGGCTGGAATCCCCGTGCTTCATGACCGCCTCCATGAGCCGGACGCACCAGGCGGGAACTGTGTCGTTTGCGACGACCTCGGCCCGGGTGTGGCGGGGATACGGCCACAGGCTTTCTGCGGTCACATCCCCGTCACCGAGCCTCCTGTCGTACAAGTCAAGAACCTGTTCAACGGCTTCTGCGTAAAGATCGGACACCCGTGGACGTCCCCGTGGTTAGGGCCACCGTTTCCGCTTTGATTTCATCTTCATTTTCATCTCGTGCTGATCGGACCCCATGCCGGCACGTCTCCTCACATGGTGCCAAAGATCACGCTTGAACCGGCCTTCGAACACCAGGAACCTGGCTTTTTGTTCCGGGGTCAAAATGTCGCCCAGGCCTTCGAAGAACTCACGCTTCTTGTCCAGCTTCTCCTTCTCAATGACAGTGACTTCCTCCAGAATCCTGGACAGGTCTTTCCCCTGGATCTTCTTTCCCTCGTCCAGCATGGCGTCCACTTCTTTCAAAAGATCACTCTGTTTATCACTCAGCGCTCGCACCTGATCGGTAAAGGAACTATGCCGTGGAAAAAACACTTTCGCCTGGTCTTCTGTCAGTTCCAGAACTTCTGTGAGTTTCCACATTTTCATCATTCGAATACCCTCGTCGCGCTGAGGCATCTCCATTCCATGAGGACCCGGTCCGTAAGGCGGTTCCTGGGCCACGGCTACAGCGAGCAGAAAAAGGTATACTTTAATCCATTTCATCGTCTAACCCTCCGAATTGGATGGTGATTGGAAGTCAATGTATCCCAGCTGATCCAGTGTTTCCACCGTTTTCCAGCCGTTCCCCATGAGATCGGCCTCCTGGATCAGGTAGTTCAGCGCTTCCAGAACAAGGGACGGATCCGCCCAGTCTACCTCTATCGTGTCCGTCTCACCAATATCAGAAAACAGGGCGAACTCATCATAGACCAGGTAGTCCTGATCCGAGGAGTTCCTCAAGTTCTGGAACAGACCCAGGGTGGTAATCAGGACGGCGGCCGCGGTGGTAACGGTCACGGCCAGTGTCTGTCTGACCTTTCTTCTATGAGTTAGGGTCCGGTGAAGCCGGTCAAGGAAATCGTGAGGGTCCGGTGCCTCGATCGTCCGATCAGCGGCCGCAATCAGTCTTTCTTCCAGGTCTTGGGTCATGATTCGTCCAGGGCCTTCCTCAGGTTCTTGAGAGCGTAGTGGAAATTCACCTTGGCGTTGTTCTCCGATATTTTCAGGATTCCACCAACTTCCTTAAAGGCGAGTCCCTGAAAGATTCTCAATATCACCACTTCCCTCTGCCTTTTTGGCAGCTTCCCGACAGCTTTCCATAGTGCGGGGAAGACGGTTTCATGGTCTCCTCCTTGCGACGGAAGATCGTCCGGGTTAACCGAACGGAACAGCGTCTGGCGCAACTTCCGCTTCCGGAAGAACGTGTTGGCCACGTTGACGGAGATACGGTACAGCCAGGTGGAAAAGGACGATTCAAGCCGGAATCTCTTGAGACCGCGATGTACCCGGATGTACGTTTCCTGGCACAGGTCGTCCGCCTCCATCCTGTCTCCGACCATCCGGAAGAAAAACCGGAAGCTGTGTTGATAGTACCGCGTGACAAGTTCATCAAACGCCCCTGTCTCTCCTTGTTGAAACCGTTGAACCAGCTGCTCATCCGTCATTAGCCTTCTGCCCCTTTTGACACCGCCGACACGAAAAGGTTAAACGATACGGCGGCAATTACAAAACTGTTTTCGAGGCGGATGAACCCGCGAGTGTGGTTGGGTTTCTGAGCCCTTGATATCGCCGTGTGCCCTGGTGCTCAGGCATGGTAAGTATTATGGGCTGTCATCTTGAGACAAGACTAGGATTGCCTTTTGGAAGCGATTCATGTATGATTAGGTTGTTTTCCCATGAGGATTGAGCCTACCAGAAGGCAGAAGGCAGCCATCGTTCACCCTCCGGGGCCACTTTTAATCATTGCAGGAGCGGGAACGGGGAAAACAACCACCCTCATACTCCGGATTGAACACATGATCGAAACCGGGCAGGTTCCACCGGAGTCCATTGTAGTGATAACCTATACCGAAAGGGCGGCGGAAGAACTGGCAGCAAGGATTGACGGTCACCTGGGAACCCGGAGTGAGGGAATTACTGTTTTCACCTTTCACGCTCTGTGCCGGCACCTGGTGGCAGAATACGGTACCTCTCGGGACGCGGCGAAACCGCTGATCCGGGAGAATGACATCGTTTTTCTCCTACTTGACCGGTACGATTCCCTGCATATGCTCACTTCTCAGGCGTTCAAGTCCGATCCCATGGGTGCTGTAACGGGTAGCTTTATTCCGTTTTTCAACCGGATCCGGGATGAATTGCTTCTTCCGACAGAGGTGACGATCCTGTCCAGGGAACTCGAGCTCACGGAAGAAACGGTTCCGGGTCAGTTTCCGGGCCTCAGCGACAAGACAGATGCACAGGAATACGTGAGGCAGTTCCATGACCTGGTGAAGGTGTACGAAACCTACCAGTCGTGGAAAGTCGATCTGGGGGTGGTGGATTACGGTGACATGGTGACAGAATGCTGGGAGATGCTCCGGAACAGCGGCGACGTACTTCAGGCAGTTCGGGACCGGTACCGGCACATTGTGGTCGACGAATACCAGGATAACAATTACGCCCTGAATCAGATCATGAGTCTCATCGCCGGAGATAGTCCTGACATCACAGTAGTTGGAGACGAAGATCAGTGCATTTACAGCTTTCGTGGAGCAAACTACTACAACATTTACGATTTCAAGCAACGATACGGTGTTACGCCGGAAAACGGTGAAATCTGGCTGGAGGAAAACCACCGTTCCACCCGGGAAATACTGGACCTGGCCAATGTAGCTATCGAAAGTGATAGATACCGGACCCCGAAGAAGCTCGTTCCGGCTCAATCCAATCGGGGCCCCATGTAGGGAACCGGAATCAGACCCTTGAGGAAATCCCCCGGCTAGTGGAGAGTCTGGTGGAACGGGGATACAACTACGGGGACGTGGCGGTTCTATGCCGCACGTGGAACCAGGCGAGGACCGTGGCCGGCGCCTTGGAACGGACCTTTGTTCCCGTGGATATTTTTGAGGAACACTTTTTCGACAATCCCCTGGTAAAGGACGTTCTGGCCTGGGGAAACCTGCTGTCCCGAAGTTTCGGGACCGGAGCGAATGATGCCCTGTTCCGTGTTTTGAGTCAGCAGGCGGGATCTTCATTCGCCGAATCGTTTTTCCGGAGCCAGGAAGAATCCACCCTTGGGGAGCGACTGGCCCAGCTGAGAACCATGATTGAACCGGATTCGATGGATCAGGAACGGAGAGAGAAGCTTTCTTGGATGCTCGAGACTCTCTCATCGCTCAAGACAAAGCTCAAACAGAAGCGGCGGGCAGACGAGATGATCTGGGAGATCCTGGATGCCACGGATCTCCTGAAATCCACCCGTCACAGCTATCGCCACCTGGAGCGCCTGGCTCTGGTCAATGCTGGCCGCCTATTGTCCCTGGCGGAGGATTTTGTGGCCCGGGAAAACCAGTCCAGTGGCGGACTTGACCGATGGTTGAGGTATATGGACATTCTGACCCTGAGAGGTTCCATGCCTACCATCTTCTCCCCCGGACCTCGACGGCAAACTGACCTGGGTGTACAGGTGATGACCATTCACGGCAGCAAGGGGCTAGAGTTTCCGGTCGTCATGATACCGTTTCTTCAAGCAGGGAGTCTTCCCCTCTCCCATACTCCATCATCCACGGTCGATTGTCTTCCGGAATCGTGGTACCGATGGACAAGACCCAAGAACATGACCCCCCGGGATGAGCAGGTAAGCGAGGAGCGGAGGATTTTCTTTGTTGGGTTGACCCGGGCCAAGAACGAGATACATTTGTTTGGCCCGGAAAAGCGCCGATCGCTGTTTATCAAGGAGATCTTTGAACGATCGGACCAATGTTTGGAGGTCAAAACTATGGCTGAGACATCCTCTACAATTAGCCATCCCAAAGCCTCGGGACAGACCGTGAAGCAGAGGATCCTGGTGGCACTCAACCGCGAACTTTCCAGCGGTCAATACACCTATGCCCACGAACTCATTGAAGGGCTGAGATCCCTGGATCAAGAAGGGAAACTTCCGGATGATTTTCCTCTTGCCTTCTCGGTAGAAGATCTGGCGGGACTGGAGCGCCGGCCGGAGGAGACCGGGGAGTCTTCCCCGGCCAGCTTCCCTGCTCCCGGGGAGCCGCCAGGCCTGAGGCCAGAGGTGACTCTCTCGGCCAGCAGCGCTGAAGAATACGATCGATGTCCCTACAAATACCGACTCAAGGAAATTGACAAGGTTCCGGAGCGCAAAAGCAGGGTCCAGATGGAATTCGGCATCATCATCCACCGGGTCCTCGAGGAGTTCCATGCCAGCGGCACTACAGAGTGGGGGCTGGATCATCTCCTATCCCTGCTGGACAAACACTGGAGATCTGAAGCCTTCGAGTACGTGGTCCGTGAGGAGGAATTCAAGCGACAGGGAATACAGATGCTCACTGATTACTTCCAATTCTCCCTGGCCCATCCCCCTGAGGTTTTGGCCAGGGAGGCGCGGTTCGATTTCACTCTGGATGAACTTAACGTGCGGGTCGCGGGAAAGATTGACCGCGTGGACCGGGAGGGCGAAGCCCTAAGCGTGACCGATTACAAAACTGGGAGAAACAGGGAAAAAGCCGGATCAAGCCTGCAGCTTGCTCTGTACACGGAAGCCCTGAAGCGGAATGCCGTAACAGGCATTGAAGGCAAACCGGGTTCAGCCCGCCTGCACTTCCTACGCTTTCCAGAGGAGCCGCTGGAAAGTCACCTCTTCTCCTCCAAAGAACTCCAGACGCATCTCGAAACCCTGGAAAAGGTGGCAAACGGCATCCGGAGAGGGGAGTTTTCCCCAAAGAAAGGGTGGCACTGCAGGTTCTGCGACTACCGGGACTTTCTCTGTCCGGCCTGGGAAGAAAGCTAAGACCTCTGAAAATCTCCGATTGTCTTCGCTTCCTTCCTTTCGTTCCCGTACCTGTCGGCGAAGAGAATCAGCATGGTACTCTCCGATGCCTCCACGGGAAACTTGACCTCGTAGCCCTCCCGGATCAGATCCTCCGAACTCCAGACGTGATCGGGTCGGAACACCCGTCCGTTCGGGGCACGATCCAGAGCCACCATCCCAAGGGCACCCACCCCGGCCCGTTCCCGGACCTGGCTTCTGAAATCCTTTATGGTGATGACGGCCTGGTGACCTCGTCCCGGTTTGCTGGACTCAAGCCGGTACCGGCAGGAAACATCGGGAGGAAGATTGACCTCATACCTGGCAGAATCGACGATCTCCTTGAGGGACTTCTGGACCTCGAAGCTCTCCGTCCGCAAGCCGCCCTCAGACAAAAGCTCCTCCTCAACGGAATGGGGAACGCGGAGGATTCGAAACTCCGTACCGTTCACCGTTACCACGTCCTCCAGGAAGGAAACCATCCCCTCGGGGACGACTATGAGAACGCAGTCAAATGAGCCTTCCAGTGGTTCGCTTATCTCCCGGACACGGTGGCGATCAAGTTCGGAGTTGAACATCAGTACGGGACATCCCTTCCACCTGCCCACGAATTCCATTCCTTTGTGAGCGAACGGCCTGTATTCGAAACCGAGGAGTTCGGCGATGAGCTGTCGGTAGACTTCCGTGGGAACCTTCTTTCTTGGCCGGCCGTCAGATCCGTTTCCAGGACGAGCCCGGTAGATGGCAAAGGGTGAGGGGGGGATGGCCTTTCCCCGGTTGCCATTTCCCTGCCTGAGCTGAAGCATCCTGCGGAACACGGTATACGTTGAGGTCCTGGAGGAATCGATCATGATCCACCTCCGGCCCATTTTCTCCGCAACGGCGCCGGTGGTCCCCGACCCCCCGAATGCGTCGAGGACAACATCCCCGGGCCTGGATGAGGCACCGATGACCCTTTCAAGAAGGTCTTCCGAGTTTTCCGAAGGAAAATTCCATTTGAAACTGTACCCCGGGATGTCCGTCCAGTTGGAATCGAGGATCTCCCGGGCTGAGGTGAGGTATTCCAGGATCCCTGTTCTCGAATTGACGCGGATGCGGCCTTCATGGGCATACCGTTCGAGCCTCTCCTGAGAGAATGTCCAGTGGCGACCCTCAGGAGGCAACCACACCCTATCCTCAAACACCCGTCCGCGGGAATAGATGTTCGCGTCCTGGCGGGCCTTGAGTTGATTCTCCTCGTAGAAGGGAAGGTAGTGGGCATTCACCTTCGTCCATCGAATCCCCGGGGAGTGCATGGGAACCCATTTCTGTTTTCTCCTGGACCGGGTGAAACCGTTGAAGACGCACTGTTTATTCCTGGAATAAAAGTAGAGAGTGTCGGTGGCGCTGTTAAAGCGGTGAATTCCGTCGAACACCTTCTTGGTCCTGCGGACGATGATTTCATTCCTGAAGTTTTCCTGACCGAACAATTCGTCCAGCAACACTTTCACGTAGTGACCAAAATGGTAATCGGTTCGCAGGTAAAAACTGCCGTCCTCGGACACAAGGTCCCTCAGGAGGACGATCCTGGTTCTGAGCCACTCCAGGTACCTCGGTCCCTTCAGCCGGGCTGAATAGATGCTGACCTGGTCTCGATCGTAAACATCCCCGGTACCGAACGGAGGATCGATGTAGACCAGACGAACGCCGGAAGAACCGTCACCGTTCGTTAGAATACCCTCCTCCTTGTATCCCAGGAGAGTTTTCAGCACCGGTAGATTGTCTCCCATGATCATCCGGTTGTGCCATCCGGACAGACCGATTTTGCCCAGGGTTTTCACCGGCTCTAGAACGGAGGGGGCGGTACGGCGAGCTATCTGGTTCCCCGCGGTCTTTCCCGGATACGCCAGCTTCATCAGGGCGGCGAGTCCTCATCGCTGTCCGATTCGGCCAAAAGATCAACGTCTGCGTCCGTTTGCGACTCTTCCAGGGGAGGTCCGGACCCGATTTCCTTGATTTTTTTCAGGGGTTTTTCCAGTTGACGGGTTCGTGTCGTGGTAAGGGTTTCAAATTCCTTTCTGGCATCATCGATCCTCTTGCCCATTCGGTTCATGGATTCCACGTATTTCTGCCACTGGCTTTCGAATTCGGCCAGGAGGGCCATGATCTGCCCGGCCTTTCTCTCCATGGAAAAACTGCTCAGTGCCTGGTGGATGAGAGACAGAACCGCGTAGAGGGTGATGGGCGAACACAGGATAATGTGGTTTTCCAGGGCGAAATCCAGGAGAGAAGGGTCATTCTGATGAACAAAGGCATAGATGCTTTCGTTCGGGATGAACACAAGCACATAATCCACTGTTCCACCGGCAGGATCGACATACCCTCTGGAAGCCACATCTTTTACATGGCCTTTTACATCGCTCAGGAATGATTTGCGTTCCTTGTCCCTCTCCGACTGTGATTGGGCGGATACGTAGCGTTCATAATGGGTCAGCGGGAACTTCACGTCCATGTTCACCTTCCTTTCTTTGGGCAGAAAGAAGGTAAAGTCGGGCTTCTCCCCTGAGTCCGTCTGCTTCTGTTTCACGTAGTTCACGTTTTCTATCAGTCCCACCACGTTGAGAATGTCTTCCACCATTCGTTCTCCCCACTGACCCCTGGCCTGAGAACTGGAGAGGACCGTCCGAAGGTCTTCTGCGGTGGTCCGGAGCTTGTCTGTCTCTTTGCGGCTCTCGGAGAGCTCAGTGGAGAGTCTGGTGGACTTTTCCCTGAGATCCTCCAGGACGGCAGCCATCTTTCCCAGGTTGGCGTCGATCAGCTTCCGTTTTTCCTCCAGAGTCGCTTCCCCTTTTTCGATCTGACCTCTCAACGTTTCATTGGCCAGTTTGAGAAACTGATCGGTAGTCTTGATGAGCGCTTCGGTGGAAAGGGAGGTAAACGCCTCTCTCATTTCACCTTTTGCCGCCTCGAGATTCGCCTCCCTTTGATGGAGAATAAGGTAGATCGCCGCGCCTCCCAGAATGAGGCCGATTAACAATACAAGAATGGAGGAGATGTCCACTGCCTCAAGATAACAATTCGGACCGTCAATGTCGACCTCATTTCTTCCACGACAAAGAGTCCGGAATTTTCAACTTTTCTGGACCCTGGAGAACACGTATTTTGGCCCTCATGCTTCCTGTCATCCAGGTCTTTCCGAACCCATGGATCACCTTCGTTGCGTTCCTGGTTTTCATCTCTGGTTTCCTGGCACTGGCAGAATTGGCCAGCCGGAGTCTGAGGTGGTCCCCCGAGACCACCCGTAAACTTGTGCACCTCCTGGTGGGGACCCTTGTGATCCTCTCCCCGTTCCTTTTCGAATCAAGACTTCCCGCCGTCATTCTGGCCATCATTTTTGTTGTCGTCAACGCGGTCACCGTTAAGACCGTGCGTTTAAGAGGAATCAACGGCACCGGCCGACAAACATACGGAACGGTGTATTTCCCTTTCGCCTACATGATCCTGTGCCTGTTCTGGTGGGAGCGTCCCATCACACTGGAGATCTCCCTTCTTCTCCTCACATTTGCCGATACGGCAGCCGCTGTGGTGGGTGAGAAAATCAAGTCCCCGGATCGATATGTGGTTTGGTCCGACGTCAAATCGGTACAGGGGTCCCTCACCATGTTTCTGGTTTCGCTGTTTGTCGTTGGCGGTGGAGTTCACCTGCTTCACCAGATCGCCGGTCTGGAGCCTCCGGGTGTGGATATCGTTGTTCCCCTTTCCCTGTTCGTGGCGGCTCTGGTCACCATCGCCGAGGCAACGTCCCATTCCGGATCGGATAATCTGAGCGTACCCCTGGTGGCCGCGGTGGGAACAGACCTTTTTCTGGCCAACACCCAGAGTGGAGAACTCCTGGGGCTCTTGTTCTGGGTGGTATTCTCCCTGATTCTGGCCTGGTCCGCGTACCACGTAAGAGCCCTGACCATGGACGGAAGCATAGCAGCCTTTATGATTGGCGTATTCATTTTCGGGATTGGAGCCTGGAAGTTCATGATTCCCCTGGGCACTTTTCTCGTGGCGTCCTCCCTCCTTTCCCGGATCAAGCCCCCGATCAAGGCAGAACTTGAAACCCAGGGGCTGGGAAAAGGGGCTCAGCGGGACCTGATGCAAGTTCTTTCCAACGGAGGAGTCCCCCTGATCCTTGCCGTCTGGTGGTTCTATTCTCCCCTCCCATTGCTGTACGTAGCGTACGTGGCCAGTGTGGCGGCGGCGAATGCCGATACCTGGGCCACCGAAATCGGACTTCTATCGAGGTCGTCCCCGAGGGATTGCGTTACATTCCGCGTGGTGGAGCCGGGGACATCAGGAGGAATCACTATCCTGGGCACGGCCGGGGCCGCCGCGGGCGGTGCCGTGATCGCTGTTTCTGCCTTACCCTTCCTGTCCGGTTACACCCCAGCGTTTTTCTGGGTGGCAGGGGCGGGCTTCCTGGCGAGCCTCCTAGATTCCGTTCTCGGAGCCACAGTCCAGGCCACCTACCGGTGTCCGAACTGCCAGAGAATCACGGAGTTGCCCAATCATTGCGATCAACAGGCCATTCTGGCCAAGGGGAGGCGATCCATCACAAATGACACTGTCAATCTGTTCTGTTCTTTCGCCGGAGGGGCGTTTATTCTGCTTCTGCCAACTCTTCCAGCCATCGGGTGATCCGCTCCACCTGAGAGACGGGAAGCGAATAAACATAGGGATAATCCCGACGCTTGACGTAACGGTTATCGTTGAACCCGTCACCGATTTCAAAGCCCTCCTCCTCGCCCTTTGTGCCTGTCAACACTACCTCCAGAAAGGGAATTCGGAGTCCGTAGTTCGCCAGATCGCCCGGTTCGTAGGTGACCAAATCGGTCACCCTCAGTGACCGGAGGTTAGAATGGAGCCGGTTTATCCTGGATGGGTCAACTTTCAGGGTCGTGTCCCCGTGAGCGTACCATCCCAGGGTGTCTTCCCGAACCAGGGTCCACCGGTAGGCTCCTGAAAAGCGTATTTCCCGAATCTCTTCTTTCTCAGTACCTACCAGCTTTTTCTCCTCAAAATAGAAAGGATCCTTGGTCAGGGTGTTTCGGGTAGACTCCCGGATAACAAAAACCGGAGTCCGGCCCGATTCGTGAGCGTAATAGCCTTCCTCTTTCTCGTCGAGTTTCCCCACTACGATCTCTTTTGTCGACTGCTCCTCCCCCAGAGTTAGTCTTATCCGTACGGAGGGACGGTCGAAACCGTATGGCTTACCATCCTCCCACTCCTCGCTGACAAAGGTCCTGGCTGAATAGTTCTTCAGACTTCGCAAGAATCCCCGTATCCGGGATTCATCCAAGGGCAAGTCCCTCGGCGCTGCCATACTCCACTTTCCACCCGGTTTTTCCAGAACGATATCTGTGCCATTCCAGTTCAGCTCCACCTTGTTCACCCGGGTATCATCAAAATGGGCGATCTTTTTGTCCCGTAGATCGAATAATGACTTTGTGGCCTGAACCCGGACGGTGTTGGTGGTGACAAGAACGTCCACGGAGTCCTCATCCCCTTCTCCGTCCATGAGGGCGACAAAGATATCCCCCCGGGTTGCCGTTTCTTTTCCGACCAAGAGATGTTTCTCCGTTCCGTCTTTCTTCTTGATGAGCACCTCCGCTTCGGGAGGATCCAGGCCAAAATCCGCCAGGGACTCCCTCTTGACGGACCATCGGCGTTTTGTTCTCGCATCGGCGAAGGTGCGAACGTTGGCCCGGATGGAAGATTCTTCGGCGGATGTAGCCACAGGAGAAACGATGTACCAGGTGTTTCCATCCGGCCCAGACCGGACGTAGGCGAGGGTGTCCCGGCCTTCCTGGACCAGAGTGATGGATTCCACGTCATCGTCGTTTATTCTAAGAAATAAGGACTCCTGTTCCCGGGCCTTTTCCCGTTCGAGGCCTCCCCTGTACTCGTAGAAATAGACGAAGGCAAACAGAGCCAAGAAAATGCCCAGAAGAATCCCCGTTTTCTTCATACCCTATGACCGGTTGGCATAGACATGGAGACCCCACCGGACTGCCACAAGGGGTAGAAGAATGATCAGGAAGAACAGCGTCAGTCTCTGCTGTCTCAAGGTCATGGTAAGAGGACGGTTTTCCGGGTCTTTCGGCCGGACCGATATGAGGTCCTCTTCCTCCGCAAGCCAGCTAACCGCATTGAGGAAAAAATCCATGTTCCCCGGGGCCTGCTGCACGTAGACATCGGACGCGAAATCGGAATCTCCTACCAGAACCAGCCGGCCCTTCGGACCCTGAATCTTTTCAACAGCGGCGGCCACGATGGCGGGACCGGGATTGTCGTCCTCGTCCCTGGAAACCTTTCCCTCGGTAAACAGGCGCTGAAGATCCTTTTCGCCCCAGCTGTTCCTGCTTGTGTACACCAGGGGAGTTGTCCTGAACGTGTCAGACTCTTCATCCACGAGGGCAAGGGACTGAGTCTTGACGAAGGAGGTGGCAAAGCGAAAATTCTTCGTGATGGTGTGCTCGCCGTATTCAGCCGACGACGGGGCAATACTAACGTTACTCTGGCGGCTGAGTCCTCCGGCGGAAAGGACAAAACTGGAATGGGATTCCATCACCATGTCGTGATTCAGGGCGACGTTCCATGCTTCCACCAGGGAATCCACGCCCGCGTTCGCCTCCGGATCCAAAAGGGCCAGTACACTTCCTCCCTCATCCAGAAACTTACCCATGGCGTCTACCTCGTTGGATGCGAGACTGCGCAGAGGGCCCGCGATCACCACCACATCTCCATCGTCCGGGACCTGGTTTTCCTGAAACAGGCTCAGTTCATCCACATCGAAATACTGTTTCTCCAGATTCTCTCTCACAAACTGGTACCCGTCCATGCCGGGCTGGTCGGGATAGATGGTTTTCTCTCCATGCCCCCGGAGGAAATACACCTTCTGGCTCTCTTTGCGGGTCACCCGGATGAGGGCATTGGTGATATCCTCCTCCTGAACGCCGTGGATTTCTTCTTCTTTACCCGGCCGTGCCTCGGACATGTCCGTTTTCAGGAGAACCGTGGGCAGGTCGAGATACTGTTTTTCCGGACCGAAGAATTCCCGTACCCGGGCCGGTTCTTTAATGGGATCGATGATCTCAAAATGGAATCTCCCGCTGTAGTGGCCATATTCTCTCAGGCGGTCCTCCATATCCCGAACCTGGGTTTCGTCGACGAAGGCGGTGAGAGTGACTTCATGCTCCAGGTTGCGAAGAATTCTCACCGTTTGATCGGACAGGCTGAATCGCTTCTGGGAGGTGGAATCCACTCTCCAGGAATGGCGGATCGATAGGAAGTTCAACAGTCCAATGATACCGATGACAAGAACGGTCACCACGAGGGCGTTAGCGCTCATCTGTGTCTTCCGGCTCGTGACAGAAGAGACAAGTGTCTTTCGGTTCGAGACAATGGTCAGGACGACAAGAGCCAACCCAAGAGCAATCAGCGTCCAGGCAATCCAATCGAAATTGACTATGGAAACGCCATACAGCCAACCCAGGAGGAGAATTCCCAAACCGTCATAGCCGGCGCCTCGCCACAACTTTTTCATCACGGCCTCCATCTCAGACTTTGAATGGACTCATGGGCAAGAAAGAGGGCGATGCCCGTCAGGGAAAGATAATAAACAAGGTGCCCCGTGTCGAAAACACCTTTGGCAAAGTCATCGAAGTGTTCCACCACAGAAACATACTCGAAGAAATCGCCGAGAAAACTGGTAGTAAAATGTGAAAACCATCCCACAAGCCACAGAAACAGCAGCGCCACACAGGTCCCCATGGCTGAGATGATCTGATTCTC
>JBHIAI010000040.1:0-14706 GCA_046861655.1 Fidelibacterota bacterium
TATGGTGACCTCATGGGGGAACTCCTGGCATTCTTTCGCGAACGGGTTGACTATGCCCAACGCTGTGGTATTGACCGGAGGAAAATCGTACTGGACCCGGGGATCGGATTCGGCAAGCGCGTTCAGGACAATTTCGCCATACTCAGGAATCTGGATCAGATCGTCGGATTGGGACATCAGGTGCTGGTAGGACCCTCCCGAAAATCGTTTATCGGGGCCACCCTGGATCTTCCGGTTCAGGAACGGGTGGAGGGAACCGCCGCCGCCGTCACGGCCGCGGTGCTGAACGGTGCCCGCATGGTCCGGGTTCATGATGTTAGACAGATGAAACGGGTGGTGGCCATCGCGGACGGAGTGGTGAACGAGGGCGCCCTGGCATGACCCTGGTCAAGATCGGCTTCCTCACCATCTCCCTGCTGGATGTCCTTGACATCATTCTGGTGGCTTGGCTGTTTGTTACCCTCTATCACTACTTCCGGGGGACCCGGGCAGGGCACATGCTGGTGGGACTGATCATCATCCTGATCGCCTCTTTTCTGTCACGGGCCATAGGATTAAGCGGAATGACCTGGATCGTGGACCAAATCCAGACGGTGTGGGTAGTGGCGTTTGTTATTCTCTTCCAGCCTGAGCTCCGCCGCCTTCTCATCTACGTGGGAAGCACCCGCTTCTTCCAAAAACTGTTCCGGGTGGGCTCGTCCACCACTATCGACGCTGTGGTGGAGGCGACGAGGACCCTCCAGGAAAGAGGGTGGGGAGCCCTGATCGTGCTCCAACGGGATACGGGACTCAAGTCGGTCAAGGAAGCCGCCACTCCCCTGAAGGCCGAAGTGTCAGCTCCCCTTCTGGTCTCCATTTTCAATCCAGAATCCCCCCTCCATGACGGTGCGGTCATCATCCAGAATGACATCATCGAAGCTGCCCAGTGCGTCCTCCCCCTCACCGAGAGTGAACTGGTGGACCCGGAGATGGGTACACGTCACCGTGCCGCCCTTGGCATCAGCGAGGAAACCGATGTGATCGCCGTCGTTGTCTCGGAAGAAAAGAGAAGGATTTCCGTTGCCATGAATGGTGTATTCCATCTGAAACTGGATGAATTCGGCCTGAGAAGATTTCTCAATGAGAACCTGTTTGTGGGTGGGGGAGAGTAGCGGGTAGAGATTGAGTTTTGACGGGCCTATGATTAATTTTGTTGCAGTTGCCGGCGTCTCCGGGGCTGCGAGATATGAGGACAAGCATGGACACCTCCGAATTGAAAGAACGGTTCCATAAGGCAGACAAAAGGTTTCAGGATCTCCGGGGGTATCTTTGACCTTTCTGCCCTGCAGTCCACCCTTTCCGAACTCAAGAAAAAGACTGTGAAGGAAGACTTCTGGGACCGGTCTTCCCGGGCGCAGTCTGTACTGAAGAAAATCTCAGCCATCGAAAAAGAACTCTCCCTCTGGGAGAGGGCCCAGAAAAAGCGGGAGGATATGGAAGTGTTCCTGGGTCTTGTGGAGGAAGAAGAGGGAAGGGATGGGTCCCTTTACCGGGAGACTGCGGAAGAACTGGCTTCCTTCGAGGAACTGGTGGATGAGCTGGAGATCAAGCTCACCCTGAACGATCCCAAGGATCAAAAAGACGCCATCCTCACCATTCATCCGGGTGCCGGCGGAACGGAGTCCCAGGACTGGGCCAGCATGCTCTACCGTATGTACGTCCGCTGGATCGAGCGTCACGACCTTCAGTACGATGTGATCGACTACCAGCCAGGGGAGGAGGCTGGAATCAAGGACGTTACCCTGGAGGTCAAGGGTGAGAACGCCTACGGGCTGTTGAAATCTGAGATGGGGGTTCACCGGCTGGTCAGGATTTCACCCTTCGATGCTTCCAGCCGCCGCCACACCTCCTTCGCCTCTGTATTCCTGTATCCCTCCATGGACGAGGAGATTGAGATAGCCATCAAGCCCGACGAACTGAGGATCGATACCTACCGGGCCAGTGGAGCAGGCGGTCAGCACGTGAACAAGACAGACTCCGCTGTTCGGATTACCCATCTTCCCACCGGCACTGTGGTTCAGTGCCAGAACGAGCGTTCCCAGCACAAGAATAAGGCTAACGCCATGAAAATCTTAAAATTACGACTGTATCAAAAAAGATTGGAAGAGAAGGAAAAGTCCATGAGGGAGCTGGAAAGCCAGAAGAAAGATATCGGCTGGGGAAGCCAGATCCGTTCCTACGTGTTTCATCCCTATACCCTGGTGAAGGATCACCGCACCGACGTTCAGGTAGGCGACGCTGAGGGCGTTCTGGACGGTGATCTGGATGTGTTCATCCGGGCCTACCTCCTCCAGCGAACCTCCTCGTAAGCCAGGGGAAAGCGGTGGCAGCGGCAGAGAAGAAACAGAGTTTGAACCGGATTATTCAGTTCCGCAGGGAGAAACTCGATCGTCTGAGGGAACTGGGAGTCAATCCCTACCCTTACCGGTTCGACGTTACCCATACGTCCGTCCAGGTGCGGGAAGGTTTCCAGGAGTTGAAGGAGTCGTCGGTCCGCGTGGCGGGCCGGATCGTGTCGTTGAGAAGAATGGGAAAGACCGCCTTTTTTCATCTTCAGGACCAATCCGGAAGGATTCAAGTGTATGTCAAGCGTGAAACGGTAGGAGAGAAAACCTTCGCAGTATTCGGTCTGATGGACATCGGGGATCTGGTGGGAGTCCAGGGAACGGTGTTTACCACCCAGACGGGTGAGATCAGCGTATCCGCCCGCACCCTGGACCTTCTGTGCAAGAGCCTTCGTCCCTTGCCCGGGACAAAAAAGAGGGGGGAGGAGTCGTTTCACCCGTTCCACGGCAAGGAGCAGCGGTACCGGTACCGACATCTGGATCTTATTGTCAATCCTGAAGTGAAGGAGGTGTTCCAGAAGCGGGCCCGGATCATCACTGCCGTCCGCAGGTTTTTGGATAACGAGGGGTTTACTGAAGTGGAAACGCCGGTTCTGCAGCCCGTCTACGGGGGAGCGTTTGCCCGGCCTTTCAAGACAACCCATCATACCCTCGACCGGGACCTGTATCTTCGCGTTGCCGATGAACTCTACCTAAAACGGCTTATTATCTCAGGATTCGACCGGGTCTACGAACTGTCCAAAGTCTTCAGGAACGAAGGGATGGACAGACTTCACAATCCGGAATTCACCATGCTGGAATTCTACATAGCCTACGTGGATTACCTTTTTCTCATGGATTTCACAGAGAAACTGATTCAGAAGGCGGCCGATGCAGTGGGCCTCACGGCGGTGAAAGTGGATGGAAAAATGGTGGATCTAACGCTTCCCTTTCGCAGGGTTTCTTACATGGAAGTCTTGGGCCAGGCGGTAGGTGAAGACGTGTCGGAGGCCGACGAAGCGACCCTGAGGCAGCTGGCCGGCGAGCACGGCGTGGACGTGGGCGTTGAAGATCATCTGGGGCGTCTGTATGAAGTGTTGATGGCTCAGCTGGTGGAACCCGGGCTGGTAAACCCCACGTTTGTTCTGGATTATCCCAAGGCCATATCTCCGTTGGCCAAGACGCACAGGAACGGAGACCGCAACCTGGTGGAGCGGTTCGAGCTTTTCATCGGGGGACGCGAACTGGCCAACTCCTTTACCGAATTGAACGATCCCATCGACCAGCGCAAAAGGTTCGAAAATCAGGTGGAGTTAAGGAAAAAGGGAGATGACCAGGCTCAAGCCCTGGATGAAGATTTCCTGAGAGCTGTGGAAGTGGGCATGCCCCCGACGGGGGGTGTCGGAGTAGGAATTGACAGACTGGTCATGCTCCTAACGGGCCAGCGATCCATCAAAGACGTCATCCTGTTTCCCGCCATGCGCCCGGAGAGCGATGACTGACGATGTCCCCCACCACCTTTATTGCCCTCCGGCACCTTAGCTCGCGACATTCCTTTAACTTCATTTCCCTGATCAGTTACCTGTCCGTTATGGGCATGGCACTGGGTTTAGCCGTTCTCATCCTCACCCTGGGAATCCTCAATGGCTTCGAAAAGACCGTCGAACAGAAGATCATCAGCTTTGACGGCCACATTCGACTCACGGGATTCCTGGGCCGTCCAATCCCGGGAGCGAGCCCAAGTCTCGATTCCACCCTCAGCCGGTTTTCCGAAATCCAGGATCGAGCACCCTACGTTAACCATGCCGCCCTTTTGCGGTACGGTGGGGAGACCGAAGGGGTTCTGGTAGAAGGGATATCCTCTGCGAAAGCAATATCAGTTTTCGGGACGCCTAAGTTTGTGACCCAGGGGAGATTCGAATTCGGCGTAAGAGGGGGCGATCATCCCGGGCTTGTCATGGGCGAACGCCTGGCGGAGAATCTGGGTGCCGGGATAGGATCCCTGATCACCCTCATCAATCTTGACGGCCTGGGCAGGCCCGGCAAGGCGCCGAGAGTAGGCCAGTTTACCATAGTCGGATTGTACGAAATGGGTCTGAAGGAGTACGATGAATCCGTGGTATACGTTGACCTGGGCGCCGCCCAGGCCCTCTTCGAGTACGGGGACGGGATAACGGGTGAGATTCTCAAGCTTCGCCAGGCAAGCCAGGTTGACCCTGTGGCCCAGAGGCTCGACCAGGAGCTGGGCTATCCCTATTACCCCTCCACGTGGAAGGAGCGCCACCGGAATCTCTTTGCCTGGCTGTCGGTTCAGAAGTATCCGATCACCATGGTTTTTGCCCTGATTGCCCTGGTGGCCATCCTGAACATTACGTCCTCACTGGCCATGATTGTCATGGAGAAAACCAGAGAGATTGGGGTCCTGAGAGCCATGGGGTATTCTCGGAGGGGGATTTCCCGTCTATTCCTGCTGGAAGGATCCATAATCGGATCTGTGGGAGCCTTGCTGGGACTGGGATTGGCTTACGTCCTCGGGTGGGTTCAGGGGACCTATGGCGTCCTGAGAATACCCCAAGACATCTATTTTATGAGTGAGTTGCCCGTCATGTTTGAGCTCGCCCATTTTGTCGCGGTAGGGTTGATGGGTTTCGTTCTCAGTCTGGCAGCCACCGTTTATCCCGCCCGGAAAGCGGCGGACGTCCTGCCTGCGAGGGCGGTCCGGTACGAATGAAGAATCTGAATCTCTGGTTGGCCTCAAGACTGCTCTTTTCCAGGAAGGAAATGGGGTGGATTTCCTTGAGCAGCGCAGTGTCCATTCTGGGCGTGGCCCTGGGATGTTTCGCCCTCCTGCTGTCTGTGGCCGTTCTGAACGGATTCGAGAATCAGATCAGGACCCGGGTGGTGGGATTTGAATCCGACGTTCGGCTCACCGCTACCGGTCTGACAGAACGGGATCGGTCGGACCTGGAGACAATCCTTGGTCAATCCGGCGGTATTCGGGCCCATTCTTTTTTCTCTGAAAAAAACGGGGTCATCCTGGCAGGAAACAAACGGGCCGTGGTCAGGATCAAGGCTGTGCAGGACTCCAGTCTTACCCAGGTGTACCACATAGAACGACTGGCTATCCTTCCTGCGTCGGGGTCACTGCCCAGGGCACACCTGGGGGAGCAGGCGGCCAGCCGGCTGGGTGTAGAAGTAGGAGACACCCTCCAGCTGGTGAGTCCCGTGTCCAGTCAACTCTACCTGGGCTTCCCCTCGATGGTCCCGGTAGTGTTGGGATCCATTTTCCGTACACGGATCCTGAACTTCGACGACCGATACTGCTTCGTACCCCTGTCCGTGGGCAGGCGGCTGTTCGAACAGGGGGCTTCGCAGGACAAGGCCATTTTCACCCAGGGCGCGGACATCCGTCTGGCCCATGGCCTTTCACCCCAGGCCGCCATATCCGAGCTGCAGGTCCGCCTCCCCTCCCAGATGGAACTCACGGAATGGAAAGACCTTCACAAGACCCTGTTTTCGGCCATGGAGATGGAGAAACTGGGGAGTACCCTGGTGTTGAGCCTGATCATTCTGGTTGCGTCGTTCAACATCGCCTCTTCCCTGGTCATGCTGGTCATGGAGAAAGTCAGGGAAATCGGTATCCTGCGCACAGTGGGGTCATCCGCGGGGAGAATCGGGCGTGTATTCGCCCTTCAGGGAATCATGATCGGGGGCATAGGGCTTTCCCTTGGACTGGTGTTCGGCCTGGGAGGGATATTCATCCAGAAACTCTGGGGGATCGTGAAACTCCCTGAACAGGTCTATTTTGTACCGTCAGTCCCGGTGGCGATATCGTGGCTGGATGTGGGGGTCATCGTTGCAGTAGGCTCTGTTCTCATAGGGGTGTCGGTGGTCTATCCTGCCCGGCTGGCCAGCCGGCTGGCGCCCACGGATGCGGTACAATTCGAGAAATGATCCTGAAAGGGGAACATCTAAGGAAAAGCTATCCCACCGGTGAGGGTCGCCTCACGGTGTTGAAAGACGTAACCCTGTCGGTTAAGACCGGCGAACTGCTGTCCGTTATGGGTCCTTCCGGCTCGGGCAAATCCACCCTGTTGAACGTCCTGGGGACCTTGGACCGGCCCGATTCAGGACGGTTGTGGATCGATGGCCACGATGTTCTTTCCCTGGATGACATCCATCTCTCGCAGCTGAGGAACAAAACCGTCGGATTCGTGTTTCAATTTCATCACCTGTTGCCTGAATTCACTGTGCTGGAGAATCTTATGATCCCGCAGATGATGAACGGGGTCAACCCCTCCGATGCCCGTCGCAGGGGGATGTCCCTGTTGACCAGGGTCACGCTGGGAGAGAGAAAAGATCACAAACCGGGAACCATTTCCGGGGGAGAGAGACAGCGGGTGGCAGTCCTCCGGGCCCTGGTGAATGAACCCAGACTGGTTCTGGCCGATGAGCCCACGGGGAACCTGGACCCGGAGAATGGGGCTGTGTTGATGGCTATGATAAGGGAATTGGCGGAAGGGGGAAAGCAGTCCTTCTTGATTGCCACTCACAATGCGTCGGTAGGGGACCAGTGCGGCAGGAGCCTGCGACTGGTGGATGGGATGATCGAGGAAAACGGCAAAAAGTACGTTGATTCAGCACCAACACGGGGGTAAATTTCAATTTCCGTGAGGACGTCGTGAAGGAAAACTTCTCTAAACAAATCCAGGCCATCATGAAATATGCCAAGGAGGAGGCAATCCAGCTGGGGCATAGCTACGTAGGCTCGGAGCACCTCCTGCTCGGTATCATCCGTCAGGGGTCTGGCAAAGCGGTTGAGATCCTGGACGATCTGGGCTGTGACCTGGAAGAAATGAGAGTCATGATTGAGGATATGGTGAAACCTTCGGGTGGAACCATGACTCTGGGACATCTCCCCCTGACACGCCGGGCGGAAAGAATCCTCAGAAACACTTTTACTGAGGCGTCCAACATGGGATCCTCGGTGACAGATGATCACCACTTGCTTCTGGCCATTCTGAAAGAGAATGAAGGGGTGGCCTATGATGTTCTGAGTGCCTTCGACGTGGATTACAATTCCGTGATGGAGTTCTTGAAGAAGGAATCGGCGGAGGCGAGAGCCGCCGCCAAGGTTTCCAGTCCCAAGAAATCCAAAACACCGGCTCTCGATCACTTCAGTCGGGACATTACTCAACTGGCCCGGAAGAATCTTCTGGATCCGGTCATCGGTCGGGAAACTGAAATCGCCCGGGTGGCTCAGATTTTGACCCGGAGGAAGAAAAACAACCCGGTCCTGATCGGGGAGGCCGGTGTGGGGAAAACGGCCATTGTGGAAGGGTTAGCCCAGCGCATCGTGGACAAGAACGTCCCCCGGTTGATCCACAACAAACGGATCGTTGCCCTGGACCTGGCAGCCATCGTTGCAGGCACGAAATACCGGGGGCAATTCGAAGAACGGATGAAGGCCATCATGGCAGAACTGGAATCCTCCAAAGACATCATCCTGTTCATTGATGAACTCCACACCCTGGTGGGGGCTGGAAGCGCTTCAGGGTCCCTGGACGCCTCCAACATGTTCAAACCCGCCCTTTCCCGGGGTGAGATTCACTGCATCGGAGCCACAACCCTGGATGAATACCGCAAATACATCGAAAAGGACGGGGCTCTGGAACGACGGTTTCAGAAGATCATGATTGTTCCCCCAACGGTGCAAGAATCGGTCGAGATTCTGAAAGGTCTCCAATCGAGGTATGAACGTCACCACAACGTGAAATACGACGACGAGGCCATCCAGGCGGCTGTGGACTTAAGCAGGCGTTATATCACAGATAAGTATCTTCCCGACAAGGCCATCGATGTTCTGGACGAGGCCGGGGCCCGGACCCATCTTATGAACCTAAACGTTCCTGAGGACATCGTCGACCTTGAACTGGAAATCGAAAAGGTTCGCTCTGAGAAAGAGGCAGTCATCTCGAACCAACAGTTTGAAAAAGCGGCAAGCCTGAGGGATAAAGAACGGGCGCTCTTGAAGAAGCTGGCCCGGTACCAGAGCGACTGGGCCAGGGAAGAAGCCAAGAACGCCGCTGTGGTCACAAAAGAGGATATCGCCGACGTGGTTTCCATGATGACCGGAATACCCATCTCTAAGGTGGCGGAATCGGAATCCCAAAAGCTCCTCAAGATGAGGGAGATTATCAATGAGTTCATCATCGGCCAGGGGCAGGCGGTTGAAAGCCTAACGAAATCCATTCAACGGGCCCGGGCAGGACTGAAGGATCCTCGCCGGCCCATCGGTGCATTTCTCTTCCTGGGACCCACGGGAGTGGGCAAGACAGAAACGGCAAAAGTTCTGGCCAACTACCTCTTTTCCCACGAGGAATCCCTGGTGAAGATCGATATGTCGGAGTACATGGAACGGTTTGCCGTGTCCAGACTGATCGGAGCTCCCCCAGGCTACGTGGGCTACGAAGAAGGGGGAGAATTGACAGAACGGATCCGGAGAAACCCCTATTCTGTGATCCTGTTTGACGAAATCGAAAAGGCCCACCATGACGTATTCAACATCCTCCTTCAATTGCTTGACGAGGGGGTCCTGACCGACAGTATGGGGAGGAAGGTCGATTTTCGAAACACCATCATCATCATGACCTCCAACATTGGGACCAAAGGATTCGGAAAGGTGGGGACGTGGGGGTTTGGCGATTCATCGGAAGAGGCCACGTACGACACGATGAAAACCCGGGTCCTGGAGGAGGTAAGGAACGTTTTTAATCCTGAATTCCTGAACAGAATCGACGAAATCATCGTATTCAACCGTCTTTCCCGGGAGAGCGTGCTCAAGATTATCGATCTCCAGTTGATGGACCTCCGGCAGAATCTGAACTCCAAGAAGATGAAGCTGACGGTGTCCGCCAAAGCCAAGGAGCTGATCCTTTCCCGGGGGTTCAGCGACGAATTTGGGGCCCGACCCCTAAGGAGAGAGATACAGACATCCCTCGAAGCGCCGCTGTCAGAAAAAATACTCAAGGGCGATTTTGAGGAGGGTGATCATATCCGGGTAGCCACGAAGAAAGAAGAGTTTGTCTTCCAGAAGATTGCCAGAAAACCTGCCCGTTCTGCGGCAAGACCCTCATCCCGGGGCGAGTCGTCTTCCAAGAAGCCCACGAAATCTGACAACAAGTCGTAGGTTTCCCCCAAAAACAGCCTGTTTGTGTCAGTTAAGCAGAGCCATGCCGGTGGCATAGTTTTTGCACAATTCTCGAGGTGAAACTGGAAGAAAGGAGCAGATTTCATGCCGAAGATTATCGGAATTGACCTGGGGACCACCAATTCATGCGTCGCCGTGATGGAAGGGGGCGAACCCAACGTCATTACCACCCCGGAAGGGGGTCGGACCATGCCGTCCGTGGTGGCCTTTACCAAGAATGGCGACCGGCTTATCGGTCAGCCCGCCAAGCGCCAGGCGGTGACCAATCCTACCAATACAGTGTATTCCATCAAACGTTTCATGGGAAGGGATTATGATGAGGTCGAAACAGAGATCTCTGAAGTCCCTTTTGAGGTTAAGAGGCGGGACTCCGCCGGGGTGGAGGTATCTGCCGGTGGAAAAAACTATTCGCCCCCGGAAATCAGTGCCATGATTCTTCAGAAACTCAGACAGACGGCGGAAGACTACCTGGGAGAATCGGTGAAGGAGGCGGTGATCACCGTTCCCGCCTACTTCAACGATTCCCAGCGTCAGGCTACCAAAGATGCCGGAAAGATCGCCGGTCTTAACGTCCGGCGCATCATCAATGAACCCACAGCCGCGGCCCTGGCTTATGGCATGGACCGGAAGAAAGATCAGAAAGTGGCGGTGTTCGACCTTGGCGGAGGTACTTTCGATATTTCCATCCTGGACGTGATGGAAATTGACGGTGAGAAGTCCGTCGAGGTGAACGCCACCAATGGGGACGGGCATCTCGGGGGTGACGATTTCGACGAAAGGATCACAGATTGGATAGCCGATAATTTCAAGAAGGAGGAAGGCATCGATCTCAGGAAAGACCCCATGGCTCTCCAGAGACTGAGGGAATCGGCCGAGAACGCCAAAAAGGAACTGTCCAGTTCCAAGCAGACAGACATCAACCTCCCTTTTATCACGGCCGACGCCTCGGGCCCCAAACACCTGAGCCTGACCCTCACCCGGGCCAAGCTCGAAGAACTTATCGACGACCTCCTGGAAAGGACAAAAGAGCCCTGCCATCAGGCCCTGAAAGATGCCGAGTTGAGTCCTAGTGATATCCACGAGGTTATCCTGGTGGGTGGGTCGACCCGGATTCCCAAAGTCCAGGAGATTGTGAAGGAGATCTTTGGCCGGGAGCCCCACAAGGGTGTAAACCCGGATGAGGTGGTCGCTGTGGGGGCCGCCATCCAGGGCGGAATTCTCGGCGGAGAGGTGGAAGACGTTCTCCTTCTGGATGTCACTCCTCTCTCTCTGGGTATTGAAACCCTCGGAGGTGTGTTTACCCGGCTCATCGAAAGGAACACCACCGTTCCCACCAAGAAATCTCAGATCTTTTCCACGGCGGCCGATAACCAGACCTCAGTGGAAATCCACGTCCTCCAGGGAGAACGGGATATGGCCGTTTACAACAAGACCATCGGCCGGTTTCACCTGGAGGGGATTCCTCCGGCTCCCAGGGGTATTCCCCAGATTGAGGTCTCTTTCGACATCGACGCCAATGGCATTCTCAACGTGAGTGCCAAGGACAAGGCCACCGGGAAAGAACAGAGTATCCGGATTGAAGCGTCCAGCGGACTGAGTCCCGAAGAAGTGGAAAAGATGGTTGAGGACGCCAAGAAGCACGCTGAACAGGACAGAAAGAAGCGAGAGGAGGTCGATCTAAGGAATCAAGCCGATCAGCTCGTGTACCAGACGGAGAAAAACCTGAAGGAGTTCGATGAAAAGCTGTCTGATGCCGACAAGGAAAGATTGAAGGACGGTGTGGAAGGACTCAAGAAGGCCAGTGCCGGGGGCAATACTGACGACATTCAGCGGTCCATGGAGAAGTTGAACACCACCTGGAACGAAGTAGCGAGCAAGATGTATTCCTCCACAAGGAAAGCGGAAACGGGCGGGGAGGAACCGAAGAGCGAGAAGGGCAAGAAAGGGAAAGACGACGACGAAATCGAAGACGCCGATTTCGAAGTCGTGAACTGAGTCCACCCTAAGGGATCAACTTTCGGCTGTCAAGTACTGCCTGGCAGTCTTAGATGACAACGATGACGGTTTACGTAATGTTGTGATTCGTGAAGCGTACTTCGTACCCCCGCCCCCGAATACACCGATTCTCCAGTTTTCCTTCGCTCCCTTGTTTTGTTTTTGGAACTTACCTGGGTTAAATTAGTTTTTCCCAGTAGTTGACCAGGGCCATGTCTCGAAAGCGTAAAGCTGCCGTTATCCTGTTTGTCGCCCTCACACTCGTGATAGGGGCGTTTCTGTTTGTTCTCATCAGACCGGCCAGATGGTCGCAAGAGATCGTCACCTATCTGAACCAGAACGTCCTGAACGACAACGGCTGGTCCATCGCTATTGAGTCCCTGGATGGCCGTTTCACTTCCGACGTGTATCTCAAGAATCTGTACCTGAGGAAGGAAGACGGTTCAGCGGTTGTCTTCAGTCAGGAGGCCAGAGTCAACCTCGACTTCTCCCGGATACTGACCGGAGACTGGGCCATTACCAGTCTTTTGCTGGAAGATGGTTTCATCACGGTAAGAACAGGGGGTGAGGGTGCCGGAACGGACCTGGGATTTGTGGACAAGTTTACCTCTCACGGATTCGGAATCCGGGAGCTTAGTCTCACCAACACGTCGTTAATCATCCAGACCGGTTCCGGGGAAGACCTGTACAGTTTCGATTTCAACGGTGAGGTCGTATCGCGGGGCAGGTCTTTGGCTTTCGTTCCAGAAAGGATTCGGTTCCAGGACGTGGGCAGCCGCCGATCGTTTCGGATAAGCGACGGCGAGATTGCCCTGACCCGTCACACTGTTAGTGCCACCGGGCTGAAAGGGGACGTGAATGAGATTCCTTTCGAGCTGGAAGGGTCGGTCACCTTATCCACACCCATGAAATGGGTGGTGAACGCCACGGGAAAACAGTTGGCTCTCCGGGACTACGTAGACCGCACCGTGGCGGACGTACTGAGAATAGACACGGTGGATGTTCGCGTTGAGCTGATATCGGACCTCGTGTCCGGTACTGTTCGGGGATCTCTCTTCCCACACGGTAGGGACTCTCTGCTGGGGCAGGGTTCCCTCGACCTGGAAAAAGAAGGCCAGGACCTTCGGCTGAACCAAGTTCTTGTGACCGTTGGGTCATCTCGGCTGACGGGAGGGGGTATTCTGAGGGACGGTCGTGACTTATCCCTTCAGCTGAGAATCGAAGGGTTTGATCTTTCGGAGTTTGGCATTTCCGCGAATCCGACCTCGATCGGCGGCTCGGCTGATCTGTCGGGTACTGTCTCGGGACGAAACGTTGAACACTTGTCGGTAGTCCTGAATCTGATCAACGGGGAGGAAGGGAAGGACGGATTCGCGCGAAGCAGAGGCGAACTCAAGTATTCAGATGGCGAAGTGACCATCGCCGACTCCCTCCGGATCGATCTTGGATACGGGACCCTTCACGCGACGGGAGGAATCGATCTGGAGAATCAGAGGGTCGATCTGGCATTCACCCCTTCAAACGTGGATCTTGGGGCTGTAGGCTTCCTGGTAGGAGTCGACTCTCTCAGGGGCACAGTGGGAGGAGCCCTGGAGCTGGTGGGGTACACAAAGGATCCCATTGCCAATGGGTATCTCACTATACAGGACGGACAGTTCGCACCGATGTCGGCGTCTTCTTTGGAAGCTTCATTTCGGGTCAGTTCAGTCTTCGGCAATCCCCACGGATTCCTCAGGGCAGTTGTTGCGGATGGCAGGATCGGGGACTATGTCGTTGAGGAAGGAACCGCTGACCTGTACTTCAGGGGCGATACCCTGGTGGTACAGAGGGTCCGGCTGACAAGCGGACGCGACTTCTTCCAGGTGTCCGGAAGAATGGTCGGAAATCGTTCGTTTCAGGTGAATCAGGTTCAGCTTTCCCTGGGAGATCACTTCATTACCAGTCTGGGACCTGTAGCCATCGACTGGACTCCAGGAAGGCTCGAGATAAGACCCGCTACCCTCAAGATCGATGACGGGACGGCCCAGGTATCTTTTTCCCTGTTGAACGGATACCTTTCGTCGGGTAATCTGCGTCTGGCAAACCTCGATCTGGCAACCCTGTGGATCATGATGGACCGCCATATTCCCCTTGAGGGGGCCGCTTTCGCCGACGTTTCCGCTCGAACCGAAGGGGATTACCTCACAGCCGAGGGAATGTTTGAGATCAGGGAGGGGGCGTGGAAGGAGATCCGGTTCGACAACCTCCTCATGACGGGAAGCCTGGATGAAAACGTACTGGAAATCAAGGAATTCAGCGTTACGGGACCCCAGGACCTGAGTCTGAAACTATCAGGCTTTGCCCATGTGGTGGAAACGGGGAAGGGGGCCCTCTTTGAGTTTGATCCCCTGGGAGAGGTGGGATTCTCAAGCGAATTCCGAGAGTTCCGGCTTGGGCTGCTATCCGCTCTTTGGCCAGGGGCAAGAATCATAGGGGGTTCAGCCACAGGCAGTCTGGTCGTGACGGGACTCTCCAGTTCCCCGGACATGGCCTTCCAATTCACCGTTCAGGATCCCAGGCTGGACCGCATTTCCGGAGATGTTGTGTCCGTGTCGGGCAGATACGACGACCGTCGCCTCTACATTGAGGATCTGGTGGCCGAGACGGCCACGGGTCGGTATACTGCGAACGGTTATGTCCCCGTCAATCTGGCCCTCGGGTCCAATCAGCCTGAACGGATCCTGAAGACGGATCCTGTCTCCATGACTTTTCACGGGGAAACGTCGCGCCTCAGTTTTCTCACCCCGTACCTCTCATCTGTGGATTCCGTGGCGGGAGACACAGACTTCGACCTGACGATATCCGGGACTCCGGCCGATCCCATTCGTAATGGACGGGTCCACGTGAAGGACGCCACCGTCTATGCCTTTCGTCTGGATTCTCCTATCGAGCATGTGAATGGGAACGCCGTCCTGGAGGGAAACCGGCTGATCATTGACGAGCTTGTGGCCTCCAGCGACGTGCCTCCCAAGATGGATTTGCCTCAGCAGTTGAAATCAAACCTTTCGTCCATTTCCAGGGGTGTCCTTTTTGGAGAGACCAGAAATACGCCCTCCCAGAATCTCCGGGTGACGGGCAGCATGGACCTGACTGAATTCT
>JBHIAI010000041.1:0-14695 GCA_046861655.1 Fidelibacterota bacterium
CCTTTGAAAATCAGACTCGGATCAACGCCAAACTGGCTTTCCGGCCTACCGCAAATCTTAAGGTCACCGCGGGAGGAATATTCAACCGGGTTTACGAACGGAATTACAGTTTGAGCTTTAAACTCTATCAGCAGAACAACTCCCCCTTATGGAGGGAAAGCGACCTGTTCTACGTGAGTCTGAATCACAGCCTTTCTCCCCGGACTTTTTACAACCTGAAGTGGTCCCGGTTCGACAGGCGCTCGTGGAACGGACTGGAAGAATTCATGCGTGTGAAAAAGAAACTGTTCGGGACCGAGCGCGACCTCTGGCGCATAACGGACGTCGAAAGAATACACCAGCTGGAAACGGGAGAATACATCTGGAATCCTGATGAACCCTTCTTCGATGCCAACGGGAACGGGGTATTCGATGAAGGAGAGCCCTTCTCCGACGTCGACGGGAATGGGTCCTGGACGCCTTACGTGTTTGACACGGGACGGGACGGCATCCATTCGGAGACCTTTACCGACGCCAACAGCAACGGAACCTGGGATCCAGACGAATCCTTCGTGGATTCCAACGGCGACGGCATCTGGAACGGTCCTGACGAGGGAGAGTGGGACGGACTGCCTACCGCCGGGGAACCGGGGGTTGTGGACCTGTGGTGGAGCTACTATGCCGAACCGTTCATGGATAGCCCCGATGGTATCTACCGGGATGGAAGCGACGATATCCTGGTCTATGATGCCGATCAGGACGGCGTTTACGATCCGGACGACGGCGACTACTTTATCGACGTTTCCGGGGACGGCGTCTGGCGTGAGGGAGAGGATTTCGTAGATCTGGACGGAGATGGAGAATACGACTACGGCATTACCCCTCCCCTGAGAGCTACCGCATTCGAGGGAGAATCCAACTACGAATTCCTGGGCAGTTTCTCAGTGTACGACTTAAACGGAAACTTCGTCAGGGAAACCACCTCCCAGGATAACTTCTTTGAAAGGTACGCGTCGAGCTCGGAAACTATCGAAGGGAGCTTCACTTCCCAGATCACGCCCAACCATCAGATTAAATTCGGCGGCGAATACAAGACCCTGACTCTGGACGACTTCAGGATCTCCGGCATGGGAGGCGGTATCTGGGGGATCACGTCCGACCCGTCCTTCGTCTCCTGGGAATACACCCCGAAGCAGGGAAGCGTTTTCCTTCAGGACAAAATAGAGTTCAGAGACTGGGTCATCAACCTGGGACTCAGATGGGATTACCTGGACCCCCAGAGCGAATACGCCGACCCCACCAGGAAAATCGCCTATGTGGACCCCTTCGGGAATTTCACCAGGGCCAATGCCGAGGCTGAACCTTTCCGCGATACCGGCAACGGTCGGTGGGATCAAGGGGAGTACTTTCTTGACGAAAACGGGAACGGATCGTACGACGCCGGGGAGGTCTTCACCGACAGGGGAAACGGTGAATGGGACGAAGGGGAATTCTACGTGGATGCTAACGGGGACGGCACCTGGACGGGAGCCGTGGAGCGGTACGGCTATTTCGATGATGACGGTAATTTTGTGAACCCCCCCAGAGCCGAGCCAAAAACCCAGGTGAGTCCACGGATTGGGGTTGGTTATCCCATCACCGACAGGATTGCCTTCCACTTTTCCTACGGCCATTTCTTCCAGTACCCGGAATATGATAAGATGTTCAGGTTGGCCAACCTTGCCAATCCCACCATCTATGGGAACTCCCTGTATCCTTTTCCCTATTCCCTGGCCGATTTCTACATTCCCCCGGTGGGCAACCCTAATCTGAAGCCCGAGACCACCGTGGCCTACGAATTCGGCATCCGGTGGCAGATCACCAACGATTTTTTGCTGAACAGCACCGTTTTCTACAAGGACATCTACGACTACATATCGGCCACGATTTTCCTGGCCGACCCCACGGATTATGCGGTGTTTGAGAACATCGATTACGGAAATTCCCGGGGCATTGAGTTTAATCTCCGGAAGCTGTTTTCAAGAAACCATGCTTTCTCAATCACGTACACCTATTCCAAGGCAGTGGCCAACGCGGCCAATGAATACACTCATTGGGATGAGGCTTACCTCGCTTCGGTATACGGAACCTACCCTTCGCTGAAGACCATCACCATGCCGTGGGATCAGCCTCACACTCTGAACTTTTCCTTCGATTACCGGGATCCCGTCAGGGGGTGGGGTTTGAATCTTGTGGGAAATATGGGCAGCGGGTTACCTTACACCCCGTCGGATGCTCGGGGCCGGCCCCTGTCTGAATCCAACAGCGGCCGCCAGCCCTCCACCTCGGTGATGGATATGAAGCTTTACAAAGATTTCAGGATCCAATCCTTTCCCTTCGCCACCCGGGTGTTCATGGACGTAACCAACCTGATGGACAAACAGAATATCTTGAACGTGTTCAACAATTCGGGAAAACCGGATGAGAGCCTGAATCCCAACAATTCCATCGAATGGGTGGACAGGCCTTACTACTTTGGCCCTCCCCGTCACGTTGAAATCGGGTTGAGTCTTCTCTTCGATTGATGTTTTCTTCCATGACCCCCCGCCCTCCGGATGTCCCCAGGCTGGTCCCTGTGCTCATGGTCATCCTGGCCACCGCCTTGCAGGGCCAGCAAACCCGCATGAGCAAGGCGGACTATTACAACACCTACGTGGCACCCAAAAAGGGGCGTCTCCCCATCAAGAAAATCCTGGGATTCGAAGACAGAAAGCGGAGTGTCCTCGACGTGGGAAACCTGGTACTTAGGTTTTCCAACGCTGCCACTCTGGGGTACGACCGGTGGGGATTGAACCACGAGTTTCCCGCGGGCAGCATGGCCAAGGAACAGTGCTGCACGTACTACTGGACCCTCTCTCCCATGATCGGCGGGCTCATAAAGGGTCAGCCTTCGGTAGCCGTGGGGGTCCGGGGAGCCCTAAGGGACAGCGAGGAAGAATTCGAGCCCCTCCCTGGCTATGATGCTGATTTCGTGGACGAAACGAACAATATCGGCATTGCCTTTAACGACAAGCCGGCCTCCTGGCCCGTCCAGTGGCCCATCGAAATCGATCCCACCGGCACGTATACCGACGCGGTGACGAACCGGACCTTTGCAGGCCTGGAACGGCCCCTGGACATGGACCATCCAGACGGGAGCGGCCTTCGTTTTCCCGGGGTGCTGGACGGAAAAGTGGTGGCTCCCAGGGAAGCCTACTTTGTGGTCACCGAAAACGATCCGCTGCAAGGCAATACCCTGGAAAGTAACGGCATCGGACCCCTGAACGTCCGTGTGGATATGTGGGCCCTCCAGTACGGTGATATCCTCAATCAGGATTTCATCGTCTGGTGGGAACGATTCACGAATGTTGGGTCGGATACCCTCTATGAGGTGTACGTGGGCCTGGCTGGAGATCCGGATACCCCCGAACAGGGCGGCCAGGAATGGACCGACGATTATTCCCTGTTCATAGAAAGGGGAGATCCCCTTATCGCAGACAAGCTTGCCGACACGACCGATGCGCGGCTGCTGTGGGATCTCGCAGTGATCTGGGATGGGGACGACCAGGCGGAAGGGTTCATATCTTCGGGTGTGGCCTGGATCGGTCTTAAAGCCCTCAAGACACCTAACACCCAGACGGCCGATGGACTCGACAACGATTGGGACGGTTTGACGGACGAGGGGTTCGACGGCCTGGACAACGACGGAGATGGTGACGTTGACGAAGAGGACGAACAGGAACAGATGGGCATAACCAACTACTATCCCTATCCCTACAGTCTGGATGCCCAGAGCGATAACGAGGCCTATTTCACGCAGATCAGGAGTGGCTTCGGCCACGACAGTCCCAACACCGGCTATCAGGAAGATCCCCATACCAACGACATTCAGCAAAAACCTTACGCGTACGGTCCGGATATCACTGTGGTCATGACCTCAGGGCCTTTCACCTTAAGACCTGGGGAGAGTCTGGACTTTGTTTTCGCCGACATTCTGGGGGTGAACGAGTTGGATCTCTTGACCAATGCCAAGACAGCCCAACGTCTCTATGAAAACGATTTCAAAGGTCCACAGCCTCCCGATGAACCCATCGTTCATGGAGTAGCGGGTGACGGGGAAATTACCCTCTACTGGGATGCTTACCCCAGCGAATACAGCATTGACCCCTTTACAGGAACGAACGCTTTCGAGGGCTACAAAGTGTACAAATCCTCTGACCGGGGAGCCACCTGGGGCGAGCCCATCACCGATGCCAAGGGGAACACCGTCTTCTTCAAACCTCAGGCCATCTATGATATTGAAAACGAGTGGTCCACTCCCTACGCTTATGGCAGTCCTGCCGTGTATTACGACCTGGGAAGCAACTCGGGACTGAAATACACCTACACAGACGAGAACGTGATCAATGGTGTGGAATACTGGTATGCTGTGGCCGCCTACGACCACCCGGACTCCACGGCGGCCGGCTTGGTCCCTCCGCTGGAAAACCCGCCGAAAAAGGCCCGGAGTGAAGCCCTGGCATCCGGGAACAACACCGTGGTTCTGATTCCCCAGGCCCGGTCTGCGGGATGGAAAGAGGGTCTCATCGATTTAACTCATCTTCAGGGCAATTCCACGGCCGACCTTGGATTTGAGGTGTACGACTCTGAACAGTTCAAAGGGTACCGCTACCTGGTCAGTATCTCAGACGATCTGGACGACACGGACGATACCACGAAAACCTTTTCCGTCTTGAACGACAGGACATTCTCCATCGAATCTGAAATCTCATCTCTGGGAACGAGTCTTCCTCACCGGAACATCCTCGAAGAATCGGTGGTGGTGTCAGGACCCGGGGGGGAAGAGTTTCTGGCTGACGTCGATTTTGCTGTGGATCCTGAGGAAGGAACCATATACGCCCTGGAAGACACGGCAGGCATAACTCCGGCTACCCTTGAAAGAGGAACCTCTTATACTGTGTCCTACAAGTATTATCCCATCTTTCGAAGCCCTTTCTTAGCAGGCGAGGCCTCTAACCCTTCGTTTGAAGGCGTCCGGATGAACGTGGAGGATGTCTCCGAAGTTGTCCAGGACCCTGAGGCGACCCTGTGGTATAATCCCGATGATCCCGATTCGGCCGCCACCACCAACTGGTCCCTTGTGGCCACCCCCGAGACTTCCCCGGGGAATCCCGACGACTACGAGATTCGCTTTTCCACCGACAGTACAGACGTTCTGGCACCACCTGGACTGAAAATACCCATCGAACTGTGGAATGTGACAGACTCGGTCCGGTTCGACAAGATCATCGTGGCTCCAACCCCCATCGGTGGAGTAATCAAGAGTGGAACGGCGCTTCAGATCATCGAAGTGCCCAATTTTCAGGAAACCCCGGCCATTACCTGGAAATTTCTGTTGTCAAGACCAGATCCGGCTCTGGCCATAGACAGTACGTACCTGATTGTTCCTGGGTTCGATACGTTAGCCGTGGTGGATTCCCTTGAACCCACCCTTACCGATCTGGTCTCGGAACTTGTGGACACCCTTCAACCTGTCTGTGCAGCTCCGGAGGTGGAAACAGTTTTCATGTACGATAGTGTGTCGGTCGCCCAGTTCAATCTGGAAACTTTGACATTCGACACCCTCCCTGGGCTCAAAGTCACCGCGACCGTCCAGGCGGTCTGCGACACCTCCATCGACCCCGTCATCGGCGACGCAGTATTCATGGGGTCGTCCAAACCTCTGACCGTGGACGACCTTTACCTCATCCAGACATCGGAAAGCTCAAGCATCCTATCCACCGGGGATCAACTCAAGGAAGTCAAAGTGGTCCCTAACCCCTATGTGGTCACCTCCGCCTACGAAACCAATATTGAAACCAAGGAACTCCAGTTTCACCACCTTCCGGAAACCTGCACCATTCGCGTATTCACCCTGGCGGGCGAACTGGTTCAGGTATTGAAGCACCAGCCGGGAAGCAAGGGGTGGCGGGGGTCCAGTACCGAAGCCTGGGATTTGAGAACGTATAACAATCAGGAAGTGGCCTTCGGCATCTATATATTCCACGTGGAAGCGGAAGGCAAGAACAGCAGGGGAGAAGAAAAAACCTTCAGTGAAATAGGCAAATTTGCCATCATCCGGTGATGAGATCGGTCAAGAAAATCCTGGTACTGTCAGCATTTGGCGGGATTCTATTGGGCGCCAATGACAACGTTGCCACCTCCGTGGCCCATTTTCTGAAGATTGGCGTGGGCGCCCGGGCGGAAGCCATGGGCGGTGCCTTCACCGCCCAGGCCAACGATGCCAGCGCCCTGTACTGGAACCCGGCGGGCCTCGTCGCCCTGTCCGGTCCACAGGTCATGTTTCACCAGACCGACTGGATCGCCGATATCCGCCACGTGTTCCTGGGCGTGGTGTGGCCGGTCAGCCCCAGGTTTGGTTCTCTGGGACTGAGTGTTGTTTCCCTGAGTATGGATGACCTGGAGGAAACCACCGAGAGCCAGCCCGACGGAACCGGACGGAAATTCCCTGCGGGGGATTTCCAGTTCGGGATGGCCTACGCCAGGCAGATCTCGGACAGGTTCGGAGTGGGGATCCACGGGAAATTCGTCCAGGAAACCATTTCCTTCTCCCAGGCCAGATCCTTTGCCATCGACGTGGGAACCCGGTATGTCACGGATTTCATGGGATTTACCCTGGGTATGGCCATAACCAATTTCGGTTCAGAAATGACCATGCGGGGTACCGACCTGATCTACAGGAGGACCGATGTCTACGAGGACGTGGAATCGAATCCCACCATCAATTCCCTCCTGGGAACGAAGTCGTGGCCCCTGCCCACGGCTCTCCGTATCGGCATTGCCTGGGAGCCGGTAGGACAAGCAGGGGCATTCCAGAACCGGAATGTCTCCCTGATCATGTCCGCCGACTACTTCGATCCGCGGGACTTCCGCCCCTATTACAATGTGGGACTGGAAGCCGCCATCATGAATACGGTGTTCTTGCGGGCAGGGGTGATAAACCGGTTCGCCGCCGATCTAAACTACGATGCCTCCCAGGGGGCCGTGGTCCTTGATGAACCGGCGGGATTCCTGAACGACTACGAACAGCTTTTGACCTTTGGGATCGGACTGGAGTTCGTCATTCCCTTTACCAGCACGCGAGTGGCCGCCGACTATGCCTATTCAGACCTTACCTTCTTCCCGTCCGTGGACCGGTTCACCGTCTCCCTAAAATTCTAATCCTGCCGGGAACCCTCGTCCCATCACCCTGAGCCTCGTCCTGTCACCCTGAATCTTCTTCCTCTGATTTCTCATGTGTTTCCTTTTCGATTTCTTCTTCGGCTTTCCGTTTTGACCGGGACCGGTCGTACCCCTTCTTCGATTCCTCCACATGCCCAGGTGGGATGGGGTGGGTGGACTGACGGAGACTTTTTCGAAACTTCGTCTTCTTGGAGTCTTTCTTTCGGGTCATCCTGTTGAGAAAATACGAAGGAATTCTGTTCGTAGGGGAGCCGACACACGCAGGTTACTTCAACAACACCATTTTACGACTGGCATCGAAGAGAGTTTTCCCGTTACTCTCTGCGGTTATCCTGTACACATACACACCGCTGGAGAGTGCCCCCGCGTTCCAGAGAATCTGGTGACGTCCGGCTTCCCTTCGCCCCTCCTCCAATCTCGCCACTTCCCGGCCCATAAGATCGTAAATCAGAATCCGGATGTCGCCGGCGACAGGGAGATGATACACCAGGGTTGTGGTGGCATTAAAAGGATTGGGATAATTCCCTTCCAGGGAAAATCTGGCCGGTCCCGTGTCCCGGGCCGGGTCCGCGGATATGGTCTGAAACACGGTATCCACCAGGAAAAGAACGTCATCGATAAACCAACCGCCGTACACGTTTTCCTCATCCGAGGTCATGCGGAATCGAACCCATAATTCTCCCGTGTCAAGATAGGAGCTAAGATCAATACGTTCGTCCCTCTGCACTCCCAGACCGGTGACGGTGGAAACCGCCGTCCATCGGCTACCGTCCGTGGATACCTCCACGTAGCCGGAATCCCGGTCCGTTTCCAGAAGGCTCAGATGCCAGAATTCCATGTACGCCGTACTGTAGGACCCAACGTCAACGGGCTCAATCCGGGCCAGAATGTTATTGGCATTGTTCTGGTAGGTCTTGTTCGGGGAGTCGTTCACCACAGTACCCACCTTCCCGAAACCGGAAAATCCCCAACCATCCCCCGTGTCCCATCCCGAAAGGTCCTTCGCCTCCCAGTTTCCCAGTGCGGTCCAGTTCAGAATCTGGAAGGAACCGGGTTCCGAGACCGTTACGTTTCGTCGACTGGTGCTGTCTATAGCCCGTACTTCATACGTGATCACCGTGTGCCAGGGGACTTGATTCCAGGTAATCTCTCCCTGCCACTGATTGCCTACCAAACTCATGGAAGCGGTCTGAACCGTACCGGGATCGACCCCGGAAACGGTATAGTCAAGATAGGCCTGGGCCACGGAAATGTTGTCGCTGATGGAAGCTGTCACGGAAACCTTTCCACTGCGGCCAAATTGATTCCCGGTTTCAGAGACTGAATGAATCACGGGCGGGATGGTGTCGGGACCCACGTTGAAGCTGTAATACGAACCGGGAGCTCCATATGGGCTGGTAGACCACCGGTCTGCCGTGTCCAGCACGGCGAAATAGTAGGTGAGCGCCCCTGCCTCGCCGTACCCCGGGATTTCTCCCACGAACTCTCCTGGATTATCCCCGGCGACCAGAGTGGTGGTATCGGTGAAACTGGCGTTCAGGCCCGAAACGACAATGGCGGTGCCCGGAACGAGCTGGTTTTCGTCCGCCGCTTCCATGATGACTGTCACGGCATAAGTTCCCACGGAATCTTCCGTATCCCCGTGGGGCTCATGGCTGAACTCTACGTAAAGGGGATACTGGAGAATGAAGAACCCCTGACCGGACATGGATGTGGAATAGATCAGGCCAGAGGCGGTAAACGGATAGACTCCCCAATTCCCGGAATAGATCCCGCTGCTGCCGGGATAAAAGTCAAAGTAGGCCACCTCCTGAGGATCCGCCGGGTTGGAAATGTCCACCACCCGGGTCCCGAATACATAATAGGAAACAAACAACTTGTCCCCTCTGACAAACACGTTGTGGACTGATTTGTTCTCGCCCACCTGGTATTCGCCCACCAGGGTGATGTTACTGAAATCCGCGGCGTCCCAGATTTTCACGTGACCCCCATTGAATTCGTCTGCAGTGATGATGTACCTGGAATCCTCCGTGGTCCAGACCTGGTGGGTGCCGTAGTCGTCATAGTCCAAAACGGCCAGAGTTTGAATATCCGACTTGTCCGAAACATCCAGGATGTGGAGATCCCCGTTAAAGATGCCGCAGGCATAGGCCGTATCGTTCTTCACATAGATGTCATGGATGTAGGTCGTTTCCCACGAGCCGACTTCCTCCGGATACAGGGGATCTTGAAGGTCCAGGATGCGGATACCACCTGAACCCACATCGGACCCCACGATATAGGCAAACCCATCGGCGATAAAAAGATTGTGTGCGGTGGTAAAACCTGAATACCGTTTTGCCAGGGTGGGATTCCACGGGTCGGTCAGATCGATAATGTCCAGACCGCCCCCTGTTTCGTTGGTAACATACAGGTAGTCTCCGTGCGTTTTCAGGTCACGCCAGCCGGAGTATGCGCCGGAAATCAACCCGGTTTCCACAGGCTCAGAGGGGTTGGTGGACACGTCCACGATGACCGTTCCCTCAGAGATTCCGAACACGGCAAAATCGTGCCCGTTTTCATCCGTGTACCCCCACACGTCTGAACAACTGGGATAGGGCATCCGGGCCACCATTCCCATGTGCCAGGAATCATACTCTTGCTGTCCAGTTAACACGGCCACACTCAGTAAGAATACTTTCAAAGAGGTCTGAAAGGACACTTTCACTATGAAACCTCCTCTTATTCGGAGACTACTTGAGGATCACAAACTTTCTGGCTTTCACCGTCTCATCGGCTTTGAGCCGGTAGACATAGACCCCCGAAGCGAGGTTGATTCCCTCGAATATGACCTCGTGACGTCCGGCTTCCAGTTGCCCATCCAGGGGTCTTGCCACTTCCCTTCCCATGAGGTCGTAGACAGTGAGTGTAACGGCGGCTGTGTGGGGAAGGGAGAAGGGAATGATGGTCCTGGCGTTGAAGGGGTTGGGATAGTTCTGATCCAGACTGAACGCCTCGGGAAAAAGGACAGGTTCCTCCGCGGTAGCCACAAAGGAGGTGTCCACCGTCAGAAGAATATCGTCCACGTACCAGCCAGCCATGGTATTCTGTTCATCGGATGTCAGCCGGAATCTCAGCCAGACTTCTCCCGAAGGTATGAGGCTGGTCAGATCGATGACTTCCCGCTGTGTCACACCCTGCCCCGTCACGGTTGTTGCCACGGTCCATTCGCCACCCGAAAGATCGGTTGAGATTTCCACGTAACCGGAATCTCTGTCCTCTTCCAAGAAATAGAGATGGCGGAAGACGAGATAGGCGCTTGTGTAGGGAGACACATCAATGGCCTGGACCCGTGTCAGGATGTTTTCTGCGTTGTTCTCGTAATTCTCCCCAGGGGAATCATCCATGACGAAACCGATGGTGGGGTTGAAGTAGTAAAGACCCCACCCGTCCCCCGGGTGCCATCCCACCACGTCTTCTTCCTCCCACCGGCCGATTTTGGTCCAGTTGATGATCTGGAAGGATAGCGGGTCAGAGACTGCTTCATTCTGATTGGAGGAAGCGTCCACAACTCTGATCCAGTAGGTGATAACGGTATTGCCGGGAAGGTCCGTCCACTGGAGACTGGCCCCCCAGAGTCCATCTTCCAAGGTCATTAGCGCGGAATGGGTGTCGGCAGCGACAGGGGAAAACGTGTATTCCAGAAACACATCTCCTACCCCGATATTGTCGGCTACGAAGGTGGAGACATCCTCCGTTCCTGACCGGTCAATCCGGTCTTCAAGCTGGGAGACAAAAACCACCTCGGGACGTACGGTATCAGGCCCGGCAAAGAAACGATAGATGTTGGCCGGTGCTCCCGCAGGGTTGGTCCACCGATAATAATCATTCACGGCCTCGACATAGTATTCGATCCCGGTGGCCGTGTTGGGTGCGGGAATGGTTCCCGTAAACCGACCCCCTCCAGAATTCACCATGAGAGCCGAATCAAAATCCACGGAGGCGTCGGTTTTCCAGAACAAGGTCACCGTCTCAAGGTCTGACGTATCGCCTTTGATCTGTACGGAAACATCAAAATCGGAAACGGTGGACTCGGTGTCGGCTAGCGGATCATGCCGGATGAAATTCAAATAATGAAGAATGCGGGCCAGAACCGTTCTCTGAACGTCGTTTATATCGTCAGGAGGTGCCGATTCCAGCTGGCTTCCGAAGGCTTCCAGCCCCACCCCTGTGTAGACCAGGCGGTAGGAACCGTCGTACCGGAGTCCCATCCCCTTGCCGTTGTCGTACTCAAAAACAAGGTCTGCATCGGCATCGGGTGTGAACCAGTCGGGAAACTGAAAGTTACTGGGAATGCCGGGCTGGTAGACGTCGAATTCCAGGTTGTGGCCGATGGGATCACCGTATATGCCCACCGCACCCATAGTCCCGGCGTCGTCCCCTCCCCAGATTGCGTGAAGGTAGGCTTCGAAAAAATCTTTCGATTTCCCGTCTGACAGATTGTACTGGTTGGGAAAGCCCTGGGCTGGATCGGCCAGATCCCACCCAAGATCCTGCCCAGAGACGAAGAGGTTACCTCCACCCTCGAGATAACTCTTGAGAGCACTTCGGTCTTTCTCATCCAGAGTAGGAAAATACCATTCGGTGAACCACACTACGCTTGGGAATCTGGCCAGCACATCTCCAGAGGGTGTGCCCTGGCTGGCATGATCCCAGACGCCATACAGGAGGTTCATTTCATCAAGTATCCCCGTGTAGAATCCCTCCACCAAGGACGCACCGCCTGCTGCATTGCCGCCATCACTTACCACAAGGATGGGCATCTTTCCGATTATGAACGTAAGGGTATCGGACACGTGAAGCTCACCGTCGACCCTCAGATTCAGAGCTACGTCCGCCATGTGAGGGGTGGCGTTGCTGGATACGGAAAAGCTCAATCCATGGGACTGTGTAGTGGTCGTATCTGCGGGAAACGTCGCCGGTTCCGTCGATCCTTCAATCACGGTCAGGTCGGGATCGTCAACACCCAGGTTGACGCTGTATTCCGCCGCCTCTCCCAGGGAGTGGTTCCAGTACGCCGTGGAAATGTGGATGGTTTCTCCACGGTCAAATAGGCCGTTTCCGTCCCCACCCAAAGAATCGGTAGCCGACCATCCCCACAGCTCAATCCGCGGGGGGATGTCCGCAAACTCCTGTTCCGTGAAATTCAGTGCCTGGAGAGCATTGATTCGTCCGCTACCCAACATTCCCACGTAATCGGGATTGGCCCCATCGATATTGTCGGCGGTCCCGGCCACCCGGAGAGCCAATTCTTTGGCTGTTAGATCCCTGTAGGAGGGATGGGACTTCACCAGCCCGAGCAGACCAGCAGTCACGGGAGCCGACATGGAGGTTCCGGAGATGGAACCGTAGTTTCCTTCGGGAAAGGTAGCCAGGACGCCCTCACCCGGGGCTGAAACATCCACGGAAAGGCCAAAACTGCTAAACCACGCCCGGGCGTCGCTCTTGCTTGTAGCAGCCACGCTCAAGACTCCCTCGTACCCGGAGGGAAAATGATGTACCGCCGAGGCGGCATTCCCAGCGGCCCCTACCACCAGGGACCCCATACCATTCGCGTACTCGATGAAGTCTGCCTCCGCCTGGGAGAATCCTCCTCCGCCCCAGCTGCAGTTGATGATATGGGCACCCATGTCCGCCGCGTACACGATACCGTCATAACCAAAATTCACCGATAGGGGATCATCGTCATAGCTGGCCTTCACCGGAAGGGTCCGTACGTTCCAGGCCACACCCGCCACCCCTTCGTTGTTGTCCGTTACCGCATTGGCCAGGCCCGACACATGGGTCCCATGGACCCACAGGCCACTGTTGTCCTCAGGGCCGTGATTGGGATCGTTGTCATTGCCGGCGAAATCCCAGCCGTGAACATCATCGACGTACCCGTTCCCATCATCGTCCACTCCATTCCCCGCCGTTTCCCCGGGATTGGTGTAGTAATTGGATTCCAGGTCGGGATGATCCATGTCGAATCCATTATCCACCACCGCCACGATCACCGTGGAATCTCCATGGGAGAGCCCCCAGGCGGTATCGGCCAGGATCTTTTCCAGATGCCACTGATCGGCGAATTTTGGATCGTTGGGCACATCGTAAACCTGCCGAACGAAACGGGGTTCTGCATAGATCACCCCGGGTTGGTTCTCCAGAGCCTTGGCTACAACTCTGGGGTGAATCTCCGCGTCAAACCGGGCCACGTAGATCCTGTTGATGTCGGGCAGGTTCTCGCCTCCTCTGGCACGAGTCCGCAACATGGGTTCCACCGATCGCACCTCGAACCGGGCCAGCTCCCGGTCCACTGCCGGCAGACCGGTAACGGTTGTCCGGGCTCTTATGAGAGCCGTTTCCGGCGCCAGCTTGAACACCACTTCCCCGGCCACAACATTGTCGGGGAGAATTTCTCTGGCCGCCAGGGAACCCACAACCACAAAAAAGGCAAAAAGAATTCGTTTCACCAGAATCTCCTCTCTACGACTGGAAGCTTTTGAATGTAAGATCCTTTGCCAGGCACGAAGGTGACCCTCATCACACTGGAAAAATGCACAGGAATTATTCATCAGGACAAGTTAATAAGCCGCGGCCGCTCCGTTGGCCGTGGGGTCGGCTGCACCCACATAGGATTCATGCTTCTCGTCCCAGGCGATGGCGTATACCCGGGAAGGGCTTGCGATCTCCCCTATCTGATAGCCACGGAGGTTCCGACCCACCACGAACGGCTCCGGCATTCCCGGATCCACGTACAAGACGGGAGGATCAGACTGATAGTGGAACCGGGGTTGAGCAAGAACGTCGGATAGACCCTGATGAAAATCCATCACCCCCACGATGACCTCAACGACGGCCGTAATGATTTTCGGTCCACCGGAGCCTCCCAGGATCATCACCGGCCGGCCGGCCTTCACCAGGATAACGGGTGCCATGCTGGAAAGAGGGCGCTTGCCCGGTTCAATGGCATTGGCCCCGTTTCCCACCAGACCGAAATAATTCGGCACGGACGGATGAGAACTGAAATCGTCCATTTCCGAGTTCAACACGACCCCCGTTCCCGGTACGGTCAATCCGGCACCAAAGGTCAGATTGACCGTCTGGTTGACAGACACCGCATTGCCCCATCGGTCCACCACGCAAAAATTGGTGGTATTCCCGGAAAGAAATGCCGCCACTACCGAATCGGCATAGGACTGTCCAGTGAGATGCCGAACGGGCACGTCCACGAAGTCCCCGTCTCCAAGAAACCGGGCCCTGTCCTGGAAGGCCTGGTCCATAAACCGGGCCGTTGAAATGATGGCCTCCATGTCCCAGAAGGTCTTTCCTTCGACAACGCCGGCAGCCTCGATCATGTTGAGGATCTCAATCACGTGAACGCCTCCGGAGCTTGGCGGGCCCATGCCCATCACAGTCACATCGTTGTAACGTCCCA
>JBHIAI010000005.1:0-46097 GCA_046861655.1 Fidelibacterota bacterium
GGAGAGGAAGCCAAGGAGGTTTCATTCTCCGGTTGGCTTGCGGGGGACTCCGTTCGGTTCGGCTACGGCTTCTCGGACGAAGGATTCTGGAAAGTCCGCATCGACTACCTGGTTACGGGTGACAGACTCCATGATTACATGGGTCATTTTTCCCGTATCGAACGGCTCCTGACCCAGCGGTACGGACCTCCAGTACGGACCACACAGAACGACATGGGTACGGACCGGGAGTATCTCTTTTCAGACTTTCCCAGGCTGTCCAGGGCCTATTTTCGATCCTCTTGGGAAGCTGGAGAGGTGAGAATAGAATTGATGCTCGAAGCCGTCGTGGATCAGCCTGATGAAGAATTGCCCGTTTTCGATGATCTGGTTCCCCTTCTGAGACTCTACTATTACCACCCCGGATTCTACGGGGAGGCAACTCTCGAACCGTCAGAGGTCTCAGAAGAATCTCTCCTTGATGCCTATTAGAGGAGCTTTCCGCCGGAAAGCAGTACTGATCTCCGGCAGCCTCTTCGTCCTGTCCGCCCCCTTCCGTTTCTCAACGTGCTACCGGCCTCCCCCCATGGTGCGATTCTACGACTATTCTATTCCCCAGAAAGATGTTCTTCCCCAGTGTCAGCAGGCCCTCGAGGCCCTGGGATACGAGGTGGAGACCTACGATCTCCTGGACTTCCATCTGATCACGAAATTAAGAACGATCAGGAGCGGTCTAGGAAAAGCCCGCTATGTGGTGTTCGTGAAGGTGGAGGATAGGATCGCTGTCTACGTGTACGCAGAATCCAGGGTATTCAGACGGGGAACAGAACTGGGGCTCCGGGCGGGAGAACTCACCGTACTGGAGCCAAAACGACTAAGGCTGGGCTTCCAGAGGAGGGTCTTCGAACCCATCACCGGAGCTCTTGCCGGCAAAGGATTCCGACCGTGGTCCTCCGTGGACGACAATGAGCGCGATGACAGGGAGATCCGGGCTTATGAGGAACAGCGGTTGATCCGTCATGAGGCAGAATTGATCCGGCAGGAGAAGTCCGTCCGGCTCCGGGAAAAAGAAACCCGGGAAGCCTACGCTTCGGGAAGAAGGGAGTCCAGATGGGAAGCCGTTGAGGAAGCGGAACAATTCATAGCCTTTGTGGACGATTCCCTGTCTCTCAGGACAGATACATCCCTAGTGACGGGTTGGTCCCTGGTGGCCATCAGCCGGCAAGTGGTTCGCGAGGATGATCGACTGAGAGCCGCGTTCCGGGAATTGCTGGGGACCTACCCTGACTACTCCGGCTCCGGCAGAATCCAGTGGATCATCGGCCCCGAGGGAAGGGTGACGAATGTCATGTGGGACCTGGAAACATCTTCCGGTGTTCCAGATGATGAACTGAGCCACGCCATCGATATACATACACGTACACTCTTCTTTCCTGCCCGGGAGTCCAGGTGGGGCTACGCCGTCGTGCGGAGGGAATTCCGTTTTCGGGGCCACTACCACAATCTGGATGTTCATTTCGCCCGCCCCCGATTGGAAGACATCCTTGAACAGTACCCCGCGGTAGAAGCAGAAACCGTGGTGGATACCTTCTTTGAAAAATCCCATTGATCTTATCCGCATGGGTTCATAACCTTTCAGTCCGTTTGGCTGGAACGCCATTGTCGCTCAATTCATTTCAGGAAATGATAGAAAGACCTAAATTAGGCACACTTCCGGAAGCCTGGACAGGTATTCAATCTTCGTTGAACCCGGTTGGCTTCATAAGGCAAAAAGGAGGGTGAGCGGGAGGTTTCATGGCCATCGATCTCGGAAATACTGACAGCAGAAAGTCCTACCTGAAGGACAAACTAGACGATTTGTTGGAAGGCATCCATGAATCATACACATCCGTGCTGATGGATGAACTGATCGCGCGACTGGAAAGAACGGTGAACGACTTCAACGACGAAGTCAAGGAATTGATGGAACTCCTGAAGGCGAGAAGCGATAAGAAGGAACATATTCTGGAGAAACTCAAGTCTGGTAAAGTGGGTGAGACAACGGAGACGGAACAGGAACAGGAACCTGAGCGGGAAATGAGCGTCTGGGAACGAAAACTTGAAGCCATGGACAAACCAAAAAGGGAAACCTGATGGAAACCAGAGACAAAATCCTGATCCTGATCGTCGTTGCCTGGGTTGCGGCTGCGGTCTATTTCAAGGCGACCACGGACCGCATGTTTCAACGAATGGATGTCATGAATAACGAGCAGCTGGAACACGTGGAACAGGTGAACAAGGAGTTCCGGGAAGATCTGAGAACTTTGAATCTACAGTTCATCGGCCGCGGTAAACATCTCAGGAAAGCCCAAAAAGATATCGTGGCCAACACTCAACTCATCCATGAAGTCACCGATTCTCTCGGGCAGCACATAGAAACCGTCCAGCTGAACCTGGACGACTACATCCGGTCGGCCGAGGGCAGGTTCAGGGACTTAGAAGACGATATTGAAGCACAGGAGGATCGATTCAACTCCTACAAGCGACTGACCAGTCGGCAGTTAGGAGACATGGACCAGCGTCTCACCACAGCGGAAAAAGATATCGCCGATCTGGACCAGCGCATTCCCAAGAAGGAAAAAGACTGATCCTTTCCATCAGCTTGTCTGTGTATACCAGGGGGGATTCTTCTGAATCTCCTGTCTGAATCCACACCCCGTTACAAGGACTGAGTATCCATGGCGGGTTGCGAATCTGGCAGATAGAATAATAGGGGTAGACTTCTTAATGACCTCGGAGCACTAGGAAAATCTACCCCTACCTCGCGGGAGAGGCTCTAATTAGCCTCAGATCAAAAATACGCCTTTAATCTTTCCTTGTCAAGTCCTAATCTGGTTTCTCAAGTGTTTCCCGTAAATCCTTGTCTTCCTATCCAGTTTATCTTAAAGGAAAAGCGAGATTGCATTAAGTAATGCATTAGCATGTCTAAAGTAAAGCAGAAAGAATCTTTGATCGGTCAATCCTCTATGACGATATCCAGTCGGGGGGAGAAGCCAGCCAGTTTTCCCAGTTGATTCCCAAGCTTGTCGAGGCGTATCAGGTGTTGTTGCACGAGATCATAAATCACAATACCCGGGTGGCTGGAGCCCGGGTTCACCTTGATTTTCCAGGGAGTGTACTCTGAGGGTATGTCCACTGGGTCTGCCTTCCAGACCCCCTGCCAGTGGGTCATTGTCCATACTCTCGTGGTCCGCATCTGACCGTCGTAGGCTAAGAGCCATACCTGTTGCGATCCCCTGTGTATGTCCAGATCGATAATGGGAAACGGGTCCAGATAACGATTGACATTCCCCTGGGAATCGATTCCCACCAGGCCCGAATCTGTGGCTATCCAGGCCACATCCGGTTCCACCATGGTTATGACATCCCGGGGTCTTCCCCCAACAGAGAAACCTTTCGCTTCGTCCAGGTCCTCTGAGCTGATCCTGATCACGTAATGGGAATCCGCCATGGTCACCCATACTCCGTTTCCTGACGGCTCCACATCCACCTTGCTGTCGCGGGGCAGCGTGGCGTCCAGGGGTATCTCCTCCAGCGTTCCGGTGTCCACATTCAGTCGAATCAGGTGAGAGGAGCCTATGGGAACGGTCCAGACATCTCCGGTCCGGCCATTGACGGCCATGTCCGATGGGAACGACCCCAGCTCATAGGAAACGACCTCTTCCCCTTCCAGACTCAGTTTCGTGATCCTCCCTGGATAATAGGATGCCACCCACAGAAAGGTTCCCGTGGGATCCAGATCCAAAGCCACTGGGGAATCCACGTAGTCATCCCTGAGAAGATGAGCTCCATCATAGGTAACAGCGCTCAGTGATCCCCGGAAAAAATCGGCCACCCAGTAGTTGAACGGACCGGGAATGATGGAGTCGGCAGGGGATAGGTCACTCTCAAATGTCTCAGTCAGAGCCGAAATCTGGTAGGTGAAAGCCGTATCGTAGTGGGAGACGGTGTCCCGGAAGAACAGGGACGGTCGACGGACCGTGGCCAAAGGCCAAGGTTCAGACTGTCCGGGGATTCGCCTCCACACCCTGTATCCCGTGATGCTGTTGTTTTTCATATCCGGCCAGGAAACGAACACGGTTTTCTCATCAGACGATAGGGAGGGAGCCTCTGGTGTTCCCTCTGTCTCCGGATTCAGCGGATCCAGGGGGTTGTGGCGGACCCTGTCGGAGCACTGGGACAGTACAAGGGCACCGGCAACAGCGATAATCCCTGCTGTTCTCATAAGGTGAGTGAGGAGAAAACCGAGAAAACGGTGACGGTGAAGCACAGTTCAAACACGGCCAGGGTGATCCCGGCCCGCCGGTCATAGTCCTGGGCTTGATTGAAATAACGGTTCATCTGGGAAGGATTCCCCGCGTGGAGGTACCGCTCGTAGGCGGCATCGGCCCGGGACATGTACTGGTGGGCAAGGACCACTGCTCCCAGTGCAGCCGCTGCCGATACCAGACTGACCACGGTGAGTACCTGTTTTCTTGTAGAGTCTTTTTCCACCGGCGTTGGCTGGGGCGCCGGGAATGGCCCTGTCGGGTCCCGGCTGAGCTGTCCCTGAATCTGGGACACGGCAATCAGTGTCACCATGGCTGTGTGTATCACGATTCTCATGGATCTTTCCTTCCATCGTACGCCGGACCGAAAGCGTACAGCCATTTTCTGTCGTCGGCAATCAGTACCAGACCTTCATGGAGAATGGGAGGCGTGATGATTCGTCCCTCCACCCGTGTCCGCCAGAGTTCCCGGCCCGAATCCCTGGACAGCACGAGGATCTCCCCCCGGGTCGTGACAGCAACCACGTGGCTATCGGAAACGGCCACCTCCAGGTTGATCAGCTGGCCGGCGTCAAATGTCCATTCCACCCGGCCGTCTTCTATGGCCAATCGATACACCTTCCCCCCAGAGGAGGGGACGTACAGGGACGAAGAATCGCACGATACCGAACTGTAGAGGGGATCCCCCTGGTCCCCCCATATCCAGAGAGGCGTTCCCTCCCTCAGGTTAATGGCATGGACAGTTCCGGCCAGGGTGGTGACAAAAACCCGGTCTCCGCACACCACGGGATGGGAGTAGAGTCTTTCCGGTCGGAGATTCCGTTTCCAGACCACGACGCCGGACTCAATCTGTCGAGACGTGACGACTCCGTCTCGACCGCTGACGATTACGAAACCGGAATCCAGGGCGGGTGAGGGGACTATCGGGGTCCGTTCTGTCCACTTCCAGATTATGCTCCCGTCGGAGGCACCCAGGCAGAAGAGTCCGTTCCGGCCCGTCACAAACAGGCGTTCCATCACCACCGCCGGCGCTCCCGTGGCCGGGACAATCCGCTCCTTCCACAGGGTTTTTCCCTCAAGGAGGTCGTAGGCATGAAGGGATGTACGTTCTGGAGTCAGGGAAAGGTACAGGGTGGATCCAGAAAGAGTCAGGCCCAGGACGGACCCGTCACTGAATTTCTTCCTGCCCAGGCGCGATCCATCCCGTGCAGAAAGGGCTATCACCTCGCCGTTCAGGAGAGGGACCAGAACAGTTTCTCCCCGGAAAACGGGGGATTCTGCCACACCGGCCATGAACTGTCTCCTCCATAGCTCAGTCAGAGGAACGTTCACGTGGACCCCCTCCAGATGACCCGTTCGCGCAAAATCGGAGTGCGATGTTATCCAGTGGGAACTGGACGTCATTTCCGGACCCATGGCAAGACGACCTGAGCAGGAAATGAGAAAGCCCGTGGCCCCAACCATGGTCGCCGTCCTGGAGATCGCAACCATCCGATCACGGGCAATCCTGGGCCACTTCCGTGGCGTGTGTGCTGTATGAGATGTTCTTGCGATCAGTAATTCCATCCAAAGAAGAACTGGACGAACAGGCCCTGCGAAAGTGTTTTGAAGTCGGTGGTCTTACCCACATCGAGCCGGAGAACGATAACGCCCAGGAGGTTTCCCCGAAGGCCCACACCGAAACTGCCCAACATGCTCTCTGGCTTCCTGTCCCACGCGTTTCCCATGTCGAGAAAAACTGCTCCCTGGATGGGGGAAATGCCAAGATCGAATGAGGAAAACCTAAGGACCAATTGCCTGGCAAACGGAAATCGGAACTCGTTGTTGATCAAGACAAAATTCTGTCCAGCCACTTCGTTCCGTCCGAAACCTCTCAATCCCCAGCTCCCGCCAATGTAGAAACGGAAAACGTGGCGGCCCCGGTTCAACCAGGTCATAAGGCGAAGCGCGTACTGGGTGCTTAAGGAGGTCCGGAAGTATCTCCGGAAGTCCGCCAGAATACCGGAGTAGTAAATAGAGGAACGTGAGAAATCTATGGTCTGGCCCAGGGTCACACGGAAACTGGACCCATCCACCGGACCGACGGGTCCCCAGATGGAATTATCAGTCACGTAAGACAGGGAATTGCTTACCAGAAAGGCTCTGAAAACGGATTCACCGAGAAACGCGTTCCGTTCGGTCTTCCAGAGATTGGAGGTTACCTCCACACGGCGAAAAGAACTCAAGGGATAGCTCAGGGCGATCTGTCCCCCGTACCTGCGTTCGAAGAAAAAACCATCGGTGAAGGTGTAATAGTCGTTGGCAAAGTGAAACAGTCCGTAGGCCATGTTAATCCGGCGCGACAGGTCGACACGAGTGACGGCCAGATTCAACCTTTTCAAGAATTCCGACGACGTTTCTGCCGTGTTGAACAGGAGGAAATGATAGTAATCGTTTCCCAGGAGGTCAGAGACCGTTATCTGGGCACCTCCCAGAAAACCGAAAACCGGATCATACGCCATGGCCGTCTGGGCGATATCAAGGGAGTATTCTTTCCGGTAGGGAACGCTCTTCTTCCCGGAGCGGCCGGTCAACGATGAGCGGAACCAGCTGGGTCTTTCCGCGACAACAGGACTGGAAACCGGGGGGTGTTCATCCATGAGATCGCGTACGTTCTCCAGGAGATGGACCTGGAATTGGTAATCCTCGAAGGCCGTGAACAGGATGTCGTTCCCGTCCGCACCCGACCATCGGGGATGGAAAGCGCCTGCCAAAAAATGGGTCAGAGGAATCGGGCCCTCCGTACGGTCACTCGAACCGGGGGCAATTCCCCGGTGAATCCAGAGATTGTGGGTCCCGTCGCGGTCGGACGAGAATACCAGACGGTAGGGTTTTCGAGGAGACCAGGAAGGGGATAGATCATTGAACCGTCCTGAAGTGACAGGAAGGATGTCCCCGGAGGTTAGATCCAGCATGAACAGATTGAAATAGCCTTCCACCCCGAAAACTCCCCGGTCCGAACTAAAAATCACTTTCTGTCCGTCAGGAAAGAAAGAAGGATGACGGTCTGCGTAGAAATCATCGGTCAACCTGGTCAACTTTCCCTTTTCCACTGTGAGAAGATACAGATCCTGATTCCCTTTCCAGTTAAGTCCTGAGAACACCACCCGTTTACCGTCTGGGGACCAGGCGGGGGAGGAAATGGAGACAATTCTGGAATCCTTGAAACGGTACACTACTTCCCGGTCAGGCAGGCTGAAGAAGTTCAGGACGTCTGCGGCCCCGGCCTTCGAGGAAAACACCATGATTCCCGAATCGCTGACGTCCAGAAGCGATTGGAGAAAATGGAGGGATTCGAACTCCGCCGTCCTCTCACCCCGAACAAGTATCTCGGGCTCAGAATCGGTGGTGGGATCCACATTCATCATGTAAATGTCCGAGTATCCCGTCCGGTTGGTCATGAAAACCACCTTCTCCTGTCCCTCCTGACCGTAGTAGACAGGCGATGCGTTCACCCCTTTCCTCGTTAGCTTACGGGTGGTCATCCGGGCCATATCCCTGTCCTGGAGCAACGGGTATGTGTCCTTCTTGTAGGAATACTTCCACTCCTTCACAAGGTCCTTGAAGTCCTCTTGAAGTACTTCTTCCATTACTGTATAGAAGTTGCTGTCTTTCCAGACGGATTCCATGATTAGAAGAATCGCATCGTGGCCGTAGGTTTGGTCAATGAATCTCAAGAAGGCCTGGCCTTCCTTGTAGAGGAGGAAGCCGGAGGCGGCCAGGTCGAGGCGATCCAGGGGGACCAGGTACTCATTCACCAGGGCATCACGGATGACCATTTCGGCTTTGCTGTCCCAGCCGGCGGACCAGAATTCCGCCAGACCTTCGGTGAACCAGAGAGGAGGGGACCGGTAGGTGAGGACGTTATGGATTCTGAGAACCTGTCCTATTTTGTGGTGCATGAACACGTGGACCAGTTCATGGCGGATCACCTGCCTGAATTGGGCGGTAGACCCCTGGTAGGGGATCACCACCCGTCCCTTCACGAATTCAAAGAATCCTCCTACGCCCTCTGGGATGAGATAGGGGGTGGTATTCGTCTGTTGAAAGTGCAGATGGGAGCTGTAAAAAATGAGGGGGACTTTCTCCCCCAGGGTGAAGTTGAACTTCTTTTCCAGGTCCAGGAAGCTCTCCTCGGCGAAATAGGCCCCTGTGGCGGCCAGTTCTTCCTCCTCCGGATAGTAGTAGATTTCGAAATGGGGTGTGGAAAGTACTTTCCAGTGGAACGGGTGGTACTGGATCTTATTCCGCCCGAAGTACAACTGCCCCAGGACCGGCTCCAGGCTCAGCAAAGCCAGGAGAAGGATCATCCTTGTGAGCAGCTTCATGATGAAAAATAGCTAAGACCCCCTGAGGTGTCAATGGATAGTGTTGGGGCATAGTGCTTGATCGAAACTCAACCTGCGTCTATATTCCCTTAACGTACGCATCAGGGTATTCCCTCCCTCCTATGGGTGACTTTAAGAACGAATTCAGCTGGTCCTTTTCCCGCCACCGCTCCTTCAATCTATGCAAGCGCCTGTATTTCTTCACGTACTACGGCTTCTGGGGCGGATGGGAAAAGGACGCGGAGGAGTCCACAAGAACGCTGTACCGTCTTAAGAAGATGACCACACTGCCCATGCTCATAGGGAGCTTGGTCCATGAGATCATTAACAGGGTCCTCGACGGGTTGAAGAAGGGCAAGGAGATGCCGGTGGAGAATGCCCAGAGGGATCTGATCGGGCTTTTCAAACGGAAATGGAGGGAATCGAAACAGGGGGAATGGATGGACGACCCAAAATGGAAGGCAAACCTGTTTGAACATTACTATGATGAGGAGTTGACCGAAGATCATCTGCTCCAGGCCAGAGAGACCATGATGGACAGTATTCGGGGCTTCTATGATTCCGATTCCTACCATTTCATCAAAACCCTTTCCCCCCGGGAATGGCTCACCAAAGAGGAGATTGACTCCTTCGACTTCGAGGGTACGAACGTATGGGTAAAGCTCGATTTTGCGGCCAGACATGGAGAAAAGATCTACATTTACGACTGGAAAACGGGTCGGGAGGTGACCGAAGACGAAACCCAGCTGGCTGTCTATGGACTCTATGCCATGAATCGGTGGGCCATCGAACTGAACAATCTGCGTCTTTTTGACATATACCTGAAGAAACAGCTACCCGTGAAGATGAAGCTCAGCCGGAAAATCGTCAGGGGGGCCCGTGAGGCTATCGCCCACAGTATCCGGGAAATGAAGGCGCTCCTGGATGACGAACTCGAGAACCGGGCGAACATAGAGAACTTCCCGATGACCGATGAAAAGTCCCTCTGCAGACGTTGCGCATTCAAAGGGATTTGTTATCCAGACTCATGGAGAGATATTTGATTGGGCCCTGGGCGTCCGGTGCTGGGGGGGAAGTCAAGGTCCGGAAGCTCATCGGTCCAGATCGGGCCTGGACCCCCGATCCGAGTATAGCGGTGCTGTTCTTCCCATCAGGTATGAAAGGAGGTCCATATGGCATCAACCTACTTCATGCTGGGCAGCTATTCGGCCCAGGCCGTTCAGGACATTTCGCCCAAACGGACGGTGGAAGCCAATGATCTGATCGCAAGGAATGGAGGGAGCGTCAAGAGCGTTCATGCTCTTCTTGGGGGCCTGGATCTTGTCATCGTGGCGGAGTTCCCCGGAACCGAAGAGGCCATGAAAGCCTCTCTTGCCCTGACAAGGACCACTGGAATATCGTTTTCTACGTATCCCTCTGTGGACGTGGAAACGTTTGACCGGCTAGCCTCCGAGGTGTAGGCAGGAAGGAGCAAAAAAAAGGCGGTCTGAACGGAGCCCTCAGGGGACCTCTTACGCGGTCAGATTCCGGTCCACGGAAAGGGAGGGGGGGGACCCCGCGGCGGGTTTGGCTTCTTCTCCCTGTACATCAACCGACAATTGGTGGAGATCGCCATCGGACATTTTCCGTATCTCAATCTGCATTCTTTGTCGTCTCCATGACAGCCAGGCGTAAGACATTCGCGTAACTTATGCCTACATCATAGAGGTGCAAAGAAAGCGAAGGAGAAAACAACGATGGTCGTTGAAAAAGATTTTGTCGACTTTGAGAAGGATGTGATCGAAGCCAGCCACAAGAGTCCCGTTCTCGTGGACTTTTGGGCCCCCTGGTGCGGTCCCTGCAGGATTCTGGGTCCCACTCTGAAAAAGGTGGCGGAAGAAGCCGGGGACGAGTGGACGCTACTCAAGGTAAACACGGACCATCAGCCAGACCTGAGTGTCCGGTTCAACATCCGGGGAATCCCCACGGTTAAGCTCTTCGTAAACGGGGTGGATATCGGGGGGTTCGTTGGGGCATTACCTGAACAGCCGGTAAGAGAGTTGCTCGGCGAGAATCTTCCCGCCACCGTAGACTGACCTACCTGTCACGGTGATCTCAGAGAAGAGGCCCCGAGAATCTGGGGCTTTTTTCTTGGTTTTTGTCGCCTTTCCCGGATGTCAAAAAAGCGCCGGTCCTAGCTTATCTTTCCTCTCCGTGGATTCCACGCTTCTAACACCACCCGGTTTTCCCTTACTCCCTTCAGGAAAAACTCCCGGTCATGCTCATCCTGAATCCTTTCGGCCCGGGCGGTGATTTCATGGTGGGCCAGTTCCAGGAATCTCCGGGCCGCAAGCTCGTTTCCGAAGGCAGAATGAAGCAGATACAGATTCCAGTTCACGGTGATGATTTCCCCCTCCCCCGGCTCTTCGAATCTGAGGATCTTGTCCAGACGTTCCATTTTTCGTCTTGCCGACTCTCTCCTGTCTGACTTCAGCTCTGAAAGAGCCCACCACGAAAGGGTCCACAGCTGTCCTTTGTCATCCTGTAACTCTTCCCAGATAGCACTCGCACCCTCAAAATGTTGTGAGGACTGGTCGAAACGATCCAGGTGAAAGCTGGCCTGCCCCATCATTTGAAGAGCTATGGCGGCGCCCCGGCTGTCTTTCACCTCCTGCTTTATGCCCAAAGCCTTTTCATAAAAAGCGAATGACTTGTCGTACTCCCCTTTGACGTAGTAGGTATTGGCAATATGACTGAGACAGTAGGCCACGGAACTTTTTTTCTCCTGCTCCCGGCGGATTTCAAGAGCCCGCTCATGGGCGGAGATGGACCGGTCGAATTCACCTCGCAGCAGGTAGGTATGTCCCAGGTTGTTCAGGGAAACGGCGATGCCTTCCAGATCGCCCAGCTGCTGCCGGATTGAGAGTGCCTGGCCGTAGCTGTCAAGAGCATTCTTGAATTCGCCCCTTCCGGCATAGATGATACCCATGTTGTTTAGGGAATTGGCCACCTGTCTGAGGTCGCCTACCTTCCGGTGAAGGTTCACCGCCTGGCGGAAGTGGTCCAGGGCCTTGTCGGTCTCGCCCTTTTCACGCAACACTTCCCCAATCTTGACCAGGGACGTGCCCAATCCCCATTTGTCCCCCAGTTTTTCGCACTGAAGCAAACACCCCTGGTATACGGACATGGCTGAGTCGAATTGACCTTCCTCAAAGTAGGTCAAGCCCAGATCGATCCTCGCTTTGGGAAGATGGGGATCCAGTTCAATGGCTTTCCTAAGGAGTCTTCTGGCTTTCTTCACATCTTCCGGTCCCTGGCGACCTTTGTAGATATACTTACCTCTCAGGTACAGTTCATACACCTCAGCGTGTTCTGTTGACGGTTTGCCCATGTTTCTTCGAGTTGACACTCCCAGTTCGCTTAGGATACTTTCGGCCAGAGTCCCTGTGATCATGCTGGCCCGGCCCACAGGTTCGCTCCACTTCTTGGCAAGAAGACTTTGGCCTGTCTCCGCCTCAATCAGCTGGGTTCTTAGATCGAAGACGTCGTCCATTCGGTGAATGGTGCTCACCAGAAGATAGGTCACCCCGAGACGCCGGGCGATTTCGTCAAGAGACAAGTCGGTGTCCACAAACCTGACGATTTCATTCAGGGGAGCCACACGGATCATTCCCGCGCTGGCCACCTCGATGATGAGGTCCTCGGTGATGCCTCGAGCCCAGAATTCGTCCTCTTTACCTCCTAGATTTTCAAAGCGAAGGACTCCCAGAGACGGCACGGTTTCTTCCTCGGGATAGAACAGGTATGCCGCGGCCCCCAGAATCACCAGAGCGGGGAGAATCCAGAGAAGCCTTGAAGTGGAACCTCTTTGAAGTTTCGCCGATACATCCGAGAGTCTGGTCTGGGGGAGGCCATGAGAGACGATGCAAAACACCTTCACTTCCTGTTTTACCCCTTTGAGCTTGGGCCTCCCCACGTATTTGGTGGCAAATTCTGGACTCCCGGAGATGTCCCGGTGGATCTTGTCGGAGATGGCAATGCCCCCGGGCGCGGCGAAGGGCTCGATCCGGGAAGCGATGTTCACGTCATCTCCGAACACGTCTGTGTCCTTCACCAGGATGTCACCCTGGTGGACGCCGATACGGAGTCTCAGGCCCTCTATCTCTTTGACAGCCTCCTGAATGGCTATGGCGCAACTCACTGCCTGCTTGGAACTGGGAAAACTCAGCAGCAGGCCGTCCCCCATCTCTTTCAGCCATCTCCCGTTGTATTGATGGACGATGGGCTGAAGAACCTCCCTCTGTCTGTCAATGAGGGCCAGGGCCTCTTCTTCGTTTTCCGCGGAAATGGCCGTGAATCCTGCGATATCGGTAAACATGATGGCCGCCAGCCGGCGAACCGTTCCCGTTTGATCTAGGTGTTCCATAACCCCTTGTCATATGTCAATGACCCGAAGCACATTATGTTTCCCCGGCAAGTGTCGTCTTCCGGACATTCCTTCCATTTCTGGCCGCCGACCACCGTTTCCGAATTTAACCCTCGATGAGCTGGAATGAACGGCCATTATGATACACTGGAACTATCCTTCCCGGTTTTGTAGATTCCCACCCGGTCCAATCATGTCAAGGGAAGGACTTCATTCAATAGGAGGTGACCATGAGAGTAATCTACCGCGGAGATTTGGACGGGGTGGTATGTGCCGCCATCCTGATCGATGTGGGTCTTTGCGACGAACTCGTTCAAACTCATCCCAAGGACATGCAAGACGGAAAGGTTGATGTAACCACCGAAGACATTATCTGCAACCTGCCTTATCACCCCAATTGTTACATGTGGTTTGACCACCACTCCAGTGAGGTGGTTCGAACCGATCTACCGGCGGATTTTAGGGGCCTGGTGGATGTGGCTCCCAGCGCAGCCGGCCTGGTGTACAGGTACTTTCTCCCTGAACATCCCAAATTGATAAGATACGAGGACCTGGTTCGTGAAACTGACCGGGTGGACAGTGCGAATCTGACCCTTGAACAGGTAAAAAACCCTGCAGGGACGGTACTTTTGGGCTTCCTTCTGGACCCGCGAACGTCTTTGGGTCTCACCCACGACTTCACGATCAGCAATTATCGGTGGGTGTCCCAGATCCCGGAACTTCTGACCAAGCACACGGTGGATGAGATCTTGGACATGTCCGATACCCGGGAAAGAATCGACGTCTACCATAAGATGCAGGAGAAATCCGAAGACTTCTACACGGCCCATTCCAGTCTGGATAACAACGTGATCGTCACCGATGTCCGGGGAGAGAAAATTCCCCCGGCAAACCGGTTTATCGTCTACACCCTCCCTGGGATGGATGCAGGCAATATATCCGTTCGCATCGCCGACGGAAAGAAAGGGGAGTTTGACACCATATCGGTGGCCCATTCCATTTTTGTGAGGACCTCCCCGGTGGACTGCGGTGAGTTGTGCAAGCGGTACGGCGGAGGAGGCCACAGAGGGGCCGCCACCTGTCAACCCCCCCTGGAAGAGAGCGACAGAGTATTCCGGGAGATTATCGAGGCCTGCAAGGAGTAGTCACCCCGTCTGGCGGCGAATCCCGTTGAATGTTGGCGGGACCTTACCTAATTTCAGGCGACTTTCTAGCCCCCGTAGCTCAGCAGGATAGAGCACAGGTTTCCTAAACCTGGGGTCACAGGTTCGAATCCTGTCGGGGGTACCAGCCTGTTTTGGAATCGTGTCAACTCTGTTGGAGGACTGGAAGGATTGCGCTAAAACCGACACGGAGAATCACTCGACGGGAACTCAAGCGGGATCCTCTGCTGGAGACCATCTATTCCCTGCAAAAACTGTACGAACGCAACCGCAGGGTGGTCAGGGTGGTGGTCCTGGGAGGTGCCGCAGTGGGGATGATCGTTCTCATCCTCTCGGGCTGGCGGTCATCCCTCAGACAATCCGCCGAAGAGCTTTTCTCCCGGGGAATATCCCGGTACAACACAGGGGAAACTGGGGCCGCCAGGGATGATTTCGAAACCCTCATGGATGAGTACGATGGCACCCGGTCCGGTCAGGACGCTTTATACTATCTGGGAAAGATCTACCTCGATTCAGGTGACAGTTCTGAGGCGGAAAACTCCTTCCGGCAGTACTTGAAGAAAGGAAAAAGTGTGTTCCTCAGGGCCGCATCCCTCGAAAGCCTCGGGAATCTGGCCCGGTCGAAAGGGGCGTACGAAGAGGCGGCCAGACTGTTCGCCAGGGCGTCTTCTCTTCCCACGTTTCCCTTCAACCAGCAGCAGAACAAGATCCATGCGGCCGAGTGCTGGCTGAAGGCGGGCGACCGGGAAAAGGCCCGGATCTTACTGCTGGAGCTGGAATCGGCTGAGAATGTCCACAGGATTATCCAGGATCAGGTCGACGAGTTGTTTGCCCACCTTACTCTGGCGGCATCCCAGTCCTCATCCACCCGTTGAGGCTTGCGTTCATCTGACGTGGCCTGTCTAGGCCCGGTGGCATTGCGCGGCCAGCCATCCGCTGTTAGCCATCGGTAAACCCCCGGAATCTTGCATCCACCCTCGGTTCTCTCTCCGAAGGGGAATACCGCCTCACCACAAGGTCCCCGCAGGTCCTCTATCCGAGTCCAAGAGAAGACCCACTCTCCTTTCCGGACGGGACGACAGGTTCACGCGGCAGGTATCAAGGGAGAGGCTCCCTATCTGCGACTTCCGCGGCTCTTCAGTTTCTGACGGGATTTTATCTTGCCAAAAAAGAGTCAGACCGGTAAATTCTGGTCGTGTTAGGTGGGTCGTGGGCCCACTTTTTTGTAGATGCGTTTTTTGAAATGAGAACAGGAGTCATGGAACTTGAAGACATTCTCCGGGAAATTGCCGGAGAATCCTATCTCATCCTCGTTGATCATGCGGTCGGTGGGACGGACACGTCCCCCAAAGTCAAGGTGGTGGTCGATACCGAACGGGGGGTGACGGTGGGCGAACTCACAGAGATGGCCCGGAGGCTCAAGCGGTCCCGGGAGATGAACGTCAAGTTCCCCCGGGGATTCCGGCTTGAGGTAACGTCGCCCGGTCTGGAGTATCCTCTAACCCAGGATTACCAGTTCAGACGTCACCTGAACAGACGGGTTCGCATTCTCCATGATGATCCTCTCCTTCCCAGTCCCCTGGAAGGAGTCATCAAGGGGGTGGAGGACGAGGATGTGATAGTGGAGACCTCCCAGGGTCTATTGAGGGTAGGCCTGGGAATGATCTCCAAAGGAAAACTGATTCTTACGTGATCACAAGGAGCGTCTATTGAATAACCAAGAGCTTGTTCAATGTTTTTCGGACATTGCTAAGGAGAAGAACGTGGATCGTACCGAAATCGGTACGATTCTGGAGGAGTTGTTTCTCACCCTGATTGAGAAACAGTACGGAGAAGCCTCCAATTGCAGTGTCATCGTGAACATTGACAGGGGTGAAATCGAAATCTATCAGGAAAAAACCATCGTGGACGAGGTAGATGATCCCGCCCTGGAGATTGAGTTGGACAAGGCCAGGGCTGTTGAGCCTGACCTGGAGGTAGGGGACACCTTCATTGACGTGGTGAATCCTTCTGAATTCGGACGCCGCCTCATCACCACAGCCCGGCAATTCCTGTCCCAAAGAATCCGCGATGTGGAGAAAAAGTACATCTTTGAGGACTATTTCGGACGGGTCGGGGAAATCATCATCGGGGACGTACGGCAGGTACACCGGGACAATCTGTACGTTCACATCGATCAGTCTGAGCTCAGGTTGCCCCGGGACGAGCAGATTGAAACGGAGCGGTACCGGCGGGGGGATACCCTCCGGGCGATCATCAAATCGGTGGAAATGACTCCAAAGGGACCCGACATCATTATTTCCAGAAGCGATAATCAATTCCTGGCAAAGCTGTTTGAAATGGAAGTTCCCGAGATTGAGGATGGTATCATTGAGATACTCTCCATAGCGAGGGCTCCGGGACAGCGCTCCAAGATTATCGTCCGTTCCACGGACAAACGCATTGATGCTGTGGGAGCGTGTGTGGGCATGAGAGGGTCCAGGATTCAGGCCATTGTTCGGGAACTCCACGGGGAGCGAATCGACGTCATCAACCATACCTCGCGATCGGAAGTTCTCATTTCCCGGGCTCTTTCTCCCGCCAAGCCCATGAACCTCTACATTGATGATGACAGGAGGTACTGCGTGGCTGTTTTTGACGATGAGGACATGGACTCGGCGGTAGGGAAAAGCTACCTGAACGTCCGGCTGGCGGCCGAAGTTTCCGGCTACACCATCGACGCCGTAGGAGCCTCCGAATACGGCGAAGTCAAGAAGGAGGAAGAGCTCGTTTATCTGGATCAGATTGACACCTTGACTCCCCGGATGGTATCCCTGTTGAGTGAGGGAGACATCGATACGACCACTGACTTCAAGGAGGCATCCCGGGAGGATCTTCTCCAGATCAAGGGAATGGGAGAGAAAACCCTGGAAACCATCACATCGCGAATCGATACTTTTCTGGAATCGGTAAGATCAGCCCGGGAAATAGAGTCCGCGGAAGGCGACGGAGAGGCCGGTCTGGATGAAGATAGCCCCGTTCCTGCAGAAACGAAAAAGGTGCCGGAAGAAGCGTAACATGGAGCTAAACGCGAACTCGTGAACGCAGTGACCGCAAAGAAACACCGTATCGTTCATATTGCCAAGGAGCTCAATGTCTCCCACCGGGACATCATGGATCTTCTCGAAAAGAACGGGATAGAGGTCCACAGTCACATGAGTCCCGTGGATGAGCAGACCTACCAGCTTATCGTGGACGAGTTTGACAAAGACAGGCAGACCGTGGAGCGGTACAGGAAGGAGCAAATCCGCAAAGAAATCCGGTCCCGGAAGCTGGAGGAAAGTCTGCAGACACCTCGAACCCTCGAGATCATGATGCCCGACGAACAACGGAGACTGGAAGAGGAAGAACAGAAAGCCAGGGAGGAAGAAAAACAGGCACGAGAGGCCCAGGAGAAGCTCGAGGCGCAAACGGAGCAAGAGGAGGCAGCACCGGAGGTTGGGGCCGAGGTTCTGGGGGCAGGCAGGGGTGACGAAGATGAGAAAGTTCCGGCAGAGACGGAAGGGCAGAAGAAGCCCAAGAAGTTGAAACTCCGCAAGATTGATCTGTCGGAGATCGAATCCCAGATCACTTCCCGTCGGGCAAAACCGGGAAGGAAAAAACCGGAGGAAGAAGAGGAGAAGCCCGAAAAGGTTTCCGTGGATACCACGATCAAGAAAACTCTGGCCGCCATCGATACCAAGCACAAACGGAAGAGATACAAGAGAGCCCGACCGGAGGAAACGGAGGAAACTGAAGAAGACATTGAAAAGGTTAAGGTCAGGGAATTCATGTCTGTTCAGGAGCTCGCAGGGGTTCTCGACGTGGAGCCATCGGATATCATAACGAAATGTCTTGGTCTGGGTATGCCTGCCACCATGAATCAGCGACTCGACATGGATACCATTACCCTCCTTGTGGAGGATGCCGGTTTCCGGGTGGACAGGGTGGAAGAGACGGCAGACGACCTGTTTTCCCTGGAGGATGGGGACGAGGATGTCGAGAAAACGGTTCCCAGGGCGCCTGTGGTAACCATCATGGGTCACGTGGATCACGGAAAGACCTCTCTTCTGGACTACATCCGTAACACAAACGTGGTGGCCGGGGAGGCTGGCGCTATCACCCAGCAAATCGGTGCATACGAAGTCGAACTGGACGGCGGACGGCGTGTTACCTTCCTTGATACGCCCGGCCACGAAGCGTTCACCAGCATGCGGGCCCGGGGTGCCCAGGTCACCGATGTGGTGATCCTCATTGTGGCCGCAGATGACGGAGTTAAGCCTCAGACGCTGGAGGCGATTGATCATGCCAAAGCCGCCGGCGTCCCCATCGTAGTGGCCATCAACAAAATCGATAAGAAAAGTGCCAATCCAGACCGGGTGAAGAAGGACCTCTCTGAACACGGTATCCTGGTGGAAGAATGGGGGGGGAATTACCAGTCCATCGAGATTTCCGCCAAAACGGGTCACGGAGTGAACGAGCTCCTGGAACTTCTGGCCCTGGAAACCGAAGTGCTGGAGCTCAAAGCCAATCCCGACACAGAGGCCAAGGGGACCGTGATTGAATCGAGATTGGACAGGGGGCACGGTGCCATAGGGACCGTCTTGATTCAGAAGGGAACCGTCCGCGCGGGCGATGCCTTTGTGTGCGGAAACAGCAGTGGCAAAGTGCGGGCACTCCTGAATGAACGAAACGTACGCATTGAATCTGCGGGACCGTCTCAGCCGGTTCAGATATTGGGATTCCAGGTCCCGCCCCAGGCTGGAGACAGGTTTGCCGTGGTGGCAGGCGAGCGCCAGGCGAAACAGCTGGCGGGCGAAAGGGAACGAGTCCGCAGGGAAATCGATCGCCAGAGGATCCGGGCGAAAACCCTGGACCGGATCTCCGAGGAGATCCGTGAAGGTGTGCTGAAAACCCTGGCCCTGGTGGTGAAGGCAGATGCCGACGGTTCCATAGAAGCCCTGGTGGATGCCCTGAGAGAGATGCCCGGCGAAGAATTGAAGATAGACGTCGTCCGAAAAGGGGTGGGAAATATTTCTGAATCCGATATCCTTCTGGCCTCCGCGTCGGGCGCAATCGTAATAGGTTTCAATGTGGGAATTCATCCCAACGCCAAACTTCTTGCCAAGCACAACCAGGTGGATATCCGCGTCTATGACGTCATCTACGATGCCATTGAGGAAATCAAACGGGCTCTAGAGGGACTTCTCGAGCCGGAGGTGATCGAATCCGTTCTGGGAAGAGCCGAGGTAAAGGAAGTATTCAGAATATCCCGGATTGGCCCCGTGGCGGGATGCGTAGTCACAGACGGGATTATCTCTCTCAACGACCGTGCCCGGGTGATGGACAACGGCGAAATGATCTACGAAGGAAGCGTTACTTCCCTTAAGCATTTTCAGGAAGACGTAAAATCCATCGAAGAGGGGAAGGAATGCGGAATCGGCATTGAGGGAATGAAGAATTTTCAGGTTGGTCACGTCATTGAAGCCTTCAAGGTCGACGAGGTGAAACGAACGCTGGATTAGAGACCCTGTTGGATTAGGATGGCCGTTGGTGTCCTAAGGATTGAGCTCAGACTCCTCAGTCCTCGCTCCCTAAAAGAAAAACGGGCAATACTCAGACCTGTGAAGGAATACCTCCGGAGAAAAAAGAACGTGTCAGTTGCAGAGACTGGGAGTCACGACGCCTGGCAGAGTTCAGTTCTCGAAATCGCCATGGTCAGTAACGATCGTTCTTCGCTGCACGGCGAACTCAGCGGTCTTGTAAGTCGTCTGGAGGCTCGCTTTCCCGTTTCCATCACGTCGCAGGACCTTGAGATCCTGTGAGGGTAAGACCCTACAGCCGAGCCCAACGATACGGTCATGAACTCCAAAAGATCCTGGGCGAGATTATCCTCAAAGAGGTGGACACGTCCCGGGTGGGGCTTGCGACCGTGACGGGAGTCAAAGTTTCCAACGATCTTCGCCTGGCCCGGGTGTATGTGAGCGTCCTGGACCGGAAGGGCTCCCAGGAGGACGTGGAGCGATTCTTTACTCGGCGGGCGAAATTCATCAGACGGATGGTCGGTGCGCAGGTGACGTCCAAATCGGTTCCGGAACTCAGGTTTCACTATGACAGTTCGTTTGAAGAGGCGGAGAAAGTGAACCGGCTTCTCACCCGGATTCAGCGGCCAGAATCGGAATCAAAATGATCCTGGCTATCCAAAAGCCACGAGGCTGGACGTCCTTCGATGTGGTGGAGAAAGTCAGGTCTGTCACAGGCGAAAAGAAGGTGGGTCATGCAGGCACCCTCGATCCTTTCGCCGAAGGTCTCCTGGTAGTGGGTGTGGGTCGAGAGTCAACTCAACGGCTCTCTCACATAGCCCAGCAGGAAAAGGAATACCGGGCCCGGATCAGGCTGGGGATTTCAACGGACACTCTTGATACGGAGGGAAACGTGGTCACGCGAAAACCAGTACCTCCCCTGACCAGATCCAGAATCGAAAAGGTGTTCAAATCGTTCACGGGAACCATTCAGCAGGTTCCCCCCATGTATTCTGCCAAGAAGGTAGGAGGCACACGCCTGTATGAACTGGCCCGGGAGAACAAGGAAATCCCCCGGCGACCCGCTACGGTAACCATCAAGGAATTAACACTCGAAGATTTCACCCAGAAGACCATCCGGTTTTCCGTCGTTTGCTCGAAAGGGACCTACATCCGGCAGCTGGGGGCGGATGTGGCCCAGGCCCTGGGCACGGTGGGGTATCTTGAGGCCCTCACAAGGATCCGGATCGGGAATATCACGCTCAAGGAGTGTCATTCCTTGCAAGACCTGGAACAGCAATGGTTGTCTATCGCCGAATAGAAGATGTTGTGCCGGTAGCCAACACAGTGCTTACCATCGGTTCCTATGACGGCCTTCACCGGGGGCACCAAGAAGTGATCCGAAGAGTGCTCACAAAAGGCCGAAAGGGCAACAGGAAATCCGTTGTCGTCACTTTTGATCCCCATCCCAAGCAGATCCTGGGATCGGAAGAAGACCGGTTCGACGTAATCATGGACGTCGAAAGGAAACTCCGGTTTCTTGAGGATATGGGCGTGGACATCTCCCTGATCATTCCCTTTGACCTCGATTTTTCCCGGACGTCTGCTACGGACTTCCTGGATACCATCATCATTCCCAGTTTCGACCCTTTTGAAATCATCATCGGTCACGATCACCGCTTCGGCCATGATCGCGAAGGAGATAGCGAATTGCTGCGCAAATACGAACAAGACGGCCGTTTTCGGGTGGAGGTGGTCCATGGTGTTAAAGGTAACGACCGGGTGATCAGCAGCCGCTACATCCGGGATCTGATTCGACGGGGACAAGTCCGCGAGGCGTCCCGGGAACTCGGGTGGGTGTACGGCTTCAACGCCACGGTAGTCCGGGGCGCAGGACGGGGTCGGGCCCTCACTTTTCCCACGGCCAACTTTGTCCCCAAAAACCCGGCTCAACTCCTCCCAAGAACGGGGGTCTACTGCGCCCGGGGTATCGTGCAAGAACATAGATACGACGGCATGGCCAACATCGGATACCGGCCCACTTTCGATGAAGCTGACTTCGTTATGGAGATTCACCTTTTTGACGGAAACGTGGAAGACTTGTACGGGGAAACCATTGAGGTGGAGTTTGTGGAGAGAATCCGCGATGAAAAGAAATTCCGTTCCACTGACCGATTGGTGGAGCAGTTGAAAAAGGACAGGGAAACCTGTCTCGGACAATTGTGAGAAATAGGAGGAATCATGACACTCACGCAAGAGCAGAAAAAGGAACTGGTCAAGACCTACGGAAAGGATGACAAGGACAGCGGCTCACCTGAGGTTCAAATCTCCTTGTTGACAACCCGGATCAGGGGACTGACCGAACATTCGAAGCGCCATCCCAAGGATCGTCATTCCAGACATGGATTGATCAAACTCGTGAGCAAACGTCGCAAGATGCTGAAGCACCTCAAAAGGAGGGACCTTGAGAGGTATCAGAAAGTGGTCAACGATCTGGGAATACGACACTAGTCTGAATCATCCCAAGAATAACACAGAAGAGTCAGAGGATCGACTGAGATACAGTACTGTTGATTGAATTGAGAATGGATTCCTGGAATACTGTCTGCGACCGACCGGATACGGCTTCTCTGCGATCTGTCTGGTTCAAAGTGACTAAGCTATAGAAAGAAGAGATGATGAACATAAGAAAACATTCTGTGGAGTTAGCCGGCCGTACCCTGACCCTTGAGTCGGGGGTGATGGCCAAACAGTCGGCCGGGTCGGTCCTGGTCACTTACGGAGATACCGTCGTCCTGGTCGCCGTGAATGCAGATCCCGATCCTCGAGAGGGTATCGATTTCTTACCTCTTTCGGTGGAATACAGGGAAAGAGCTTACGCTGGCGGTAAGATTCCAGGAGGATTCTTCAAACGGGAAGGGAGGCCCAGTGAAAAGGAGATTCTTGCCTCCCGCCTGACAGACCGGGCGATTCGTCCCCTGTTTCCGAAGGAATTCCGGTGTGACACCCAGGTGATGATCAATCTACTGTCCACCGACCAGGAGAATCCCGCCGATGTTCTCGGTACCATCGGCGCGTCATCGGCTCTCATGCAATCGAATATCCCCTGGAGCGGCCCACTGGCCTCGGTGAGGGTGGGATTCGCGAACGGAAAGGCTCTTTTGAATCCTCGATACTCGGAACTGGAATCGAGTGAACTGGACCTCGTGGTTACGGGGAACGAAGAATCTGTGGTCATGCTGGAAGGAGACGCCAGGGAGACACCGGAAGATCACCTCTTAACAGCAATCCAGGTGGCCCATGAAGCCATCAAGGATCTCATCACCCTGCAGAAGGAATTCCTTTCCGGACGGGAGGTAGTAAAGCGGGAAGTTCAAAAACAAGAGGCGAACCCCGACCTCCTGGCGGAGGTGAATAAGAGAATAGATAGCGTTATCGATGAGCTGATCTCCATTCCGGAGAAGGTGAGGCGAAGTTCGGCTATCCGTTCTTTCACCCAGGAAGTCATTGCCGATCTGGAGGAACCCTTTCCTGACAGCCAAGGAATCGTCAAGAGCCTCATCGATGCCAGGATTGAGAAGAGAATCAGGGAGAAGATTCTGTCCGACGGCACCCGGGTAGATGGGAGGAGTCCCACCGATATCCGTCCCATTGTCATCCGGCTGGGTCTGCTTCCCAGAACCCATGGAAGCGCTCTGTTTACCCGGGGAGAAACTCAGAGTCTAACCACCGTAACCCTGGGATCCCGGTCCGATGAACAGTTCATCGATGACATCAACGGAGAGTTCAAGAAAAAATACATGCTTCACTACAATTTTCCCCCCTTCAGTGTGGGAGAGGTCCGGCGGTACCTCGGACTCAGCAGGAGGGAGGTGGGACATGGAAACCTGGCTGAGCGGGCCCTGAAGAATGCCATGCCTCCCTTCGAAGATTTCCCCTATACTGTCCGGGTGGTGTCCGATATCCTGGAATCCAACGGGTCTTCTTCCATGGCCACTGTGTGTGCCGGCTCACTGGCCCTTATGGACGCCGGTGTCCCTATCAGGGCGGCGGTGGCAGGAGTTTCCATCGGCCTGGTGAAAAACGACGACAAGTCCGTTCTCCTGTCGGACATCATGGGCCTGGAGGATCACTACGGCGACATGGACTTCAAAGTGGCTGGAACCCGGAAGGGAATCACGTCCGTTCAACTGGACTTGAAGATAGGGGGTCTCTCTTTTGACCTGATCGAAAAGGCCCTTCAGCAGGCCCGGGAAGATCGCCTCCATATTCTCGAAATCATGGATCAACACATCGAGAAACCCCGGGAATCCTTGTCTCCCCTGGCTCCCAAGATCCTGCGCCTCAGCATTCCTGCAGACAAGATCGGAGACCTCATCGGACCGGGAGGAAGAACCATCCGCTCCGTCATCAGCGAATGTGAATGTGAGGTGGACGTGGATGATGACGGCATTGTGATCATCTCTTCTCCGTCCCTTGAGAACTGCGAGAAGGCCAGGAAAATGGTGGAAGCCATTACCACCGAACCCGAGGTGGGGATGGTGTTCGAGGGAACGGTGATGCGAATCACCAACTTCGGTGCCTTTGTGGAACTGGTCCCCGGAAAGGAGGGCCTTCTGCACATCAGCGAAATCGCCCACGAACGGACGGAAAGAGTGGAAGACGCTGTCAGTCTCGGGGACGTGGTAAAGGTAAAAGTGATTAAGGTGGACGAATACGGACGGTTCGATCTGAGCGTGAAAGCTCTTCTGGAGCGGCCCAAGGGCATGCCGGCGAGTCCTGACCGCGGAGGAGCCCGGCCGGACAGAAGGCGTCATCGGCCTCGACACGGTCCAAGAAGAAGTTCGAGTGGAAGGACGGGTCAGGGAAATCAGAGTCGATGATCGTCGGCGTACCCAGAGAGATTAAGCCCCAGGAGTCCCGGGTGGCCCTCACTCCCCATGGGGCCCTGGAACTCAAGGTCGAAGGACATGAAGTGCTGGTGGAAACGGGGGCGGGGGATGAGAGCGGCTTTCCCGATGAGGTCTACACTTTGCAGGGAGCGGTAATCTGCGATTCCCTGAAGGAGATTTATGACCGGTCGGACCTTGTGGTCAAGGTAAAGGAGCCCCAGCCCGAGGAAATCGCCCTCCTGAGGGAGGACGTCATCATGTTCACCTACTTCCACTTTGCCGCCGATGAGAATCTCGCCCGGAATTTCCTGGCCACCGGGGCCACGGGTCTGGCCTACGAGACCCTGGAACTGCCCAACGGCACTCTACCGCTTCTAACGCCCATGAGCGAAGTTGCGGGCCGCATGGCCGTTCAGGAAGGAGCCAAGTATCTCGAAACCCGGCAAGGGGGAAAGGGAATCCTCCTCGGGGGTGTTCCGGGTGTGGAGCCCGCCACCGTGTTGATTCTCGGGGGCGGGGTCGTGGGCGCCAACGCCGCGAAGATCGCGTCGGGTCTGGGAGCGAGAGTCTACGTCCTGGATACCCACATGGAACGTCTGAGATACCTGGACGACACTATGCCTCAAAATGTGGTGACCCTGTACAGCAACCGGCACAACATTCTCACCCTTCTTCCCAGAACCGATCTCCTGATCGGGGCGGTCCTGATCGTGGGATCCAGAGCCCCTAAGCTGGTCACGCGGGATATGCTGTCCTTTATGACTAAGGGAACCGTAATCGTGGATGTGTCCGTAGATCAAGGGGGGTGCGTGGAAACCACGCGACCCACCAGTCACGAAAATCCCATCTATGAAGTGGAAGGAGTCATCCACTACTGCGTGGCCAACATGCCTGGAGCGGTTCCCTTCACGTCAACCGTTGCCCTTACCAATTCAACCCTTCCCTACATCCTGTCTATCGCCAAGAACGGTCTGGCCAGGGCGGCGAGAAAGGATCCGGATATCTATTCCGCCATCAATACCATTGGGGGACAGGTGACCCACAAAGGGGTGGCATCCGCTTTTGATCTGGACTATCGATCTCCCCAGGAAGTTCTAAAGTAGACATTCCGCAGACCCACTTAATCCTTGTGATATGGCAGGTTTATTCCTAATATCAAGTAAAGCTTTAAGTCTATGTCGGCGGAAGATGCAAACATAAGAAAGCTTTACTACTCCATCGGCGAGGTGAGTGAGCGGACCGGTTTGAAGCAGTATGTGTTGCGGTACTGGGAGACGGAGTTTCCCACTTTGCGACCCCAGAAGAACAGGGCGGGAAACCGGATCTACCGGGAAAAAGATATTGACATGATTCTGAAGATCAAGGATTTGTTGTACAATCAAAAATACACCATTGAAGGGGCTCGTCGCCGGTTAAAAGTGGCGGCATCGGTTTCTTCGGATGAGAAGGAATCGGATGACGAGGGGAAGTACGAAGGACTTCTAAAGAACGTCAAGGCGGAGCTGGAGGATATTCTGAAGATTCTTTCCCGGAGACGGGGATAGGGATTGATAATTGAATATTGATAACAGAGCCGCAGATGACACAGAGGATGCATGACTCGCCGTCATGATAAGCCTGTCGAAGCATGAGTCGTAATTCGTAACTCGTAATGCGTAGCTTCATAATCGTCACCGGTTCCTGGTCCCTGGCTGATGGTTGAAGCTGACAACTGACAGCTTCATTCGTTGCGAAGTGCTAACTGTCTTACAAATCGGAGCGTGGCGCAGTCCGGTCAGCGCACCTGAATGGGGTTCAGGGGGTCGGGAGTTCGAATCTCCCCGCTCCGACACGATCCAAAGATACTTGACGGGGTAAGGACTGAGTTTGACGAGCGCATCCCGATGTCCATCGGGAGGATCGGGAGTTCGAATCCCGCCGCTCCGACTGGAAATTTAAGTATCTTTTCGTCGATCCACCGACGGGAAAACCGCCTCCACCGCTGGATCCGCCCGATCCACCGTTTTTCTTCTCTTTTCCCCGTTTTGGCCTATTTTTGCCATTTTCTTGCAACTTTCTTGCAACTTTTTCGGCGGTCCTATCCCTTCAGTAATTCCTGGTTTTCATCGGATATTCTGAGTGTGCTTGTGGACCGAACTGTCCCAATTGTTTTGAAGACGTACACTTTCGTCGTTGTTTGGCCAACCACTCCCAAAGCTCGGGATCGGCGTAGGCCTTCTTCCAGGCATCGGCGTGACCTGCCTCCGGATACACCGTAAACCGGACATTCCCGCCCGCCTCCTCTAACGCATGGACCATTTCCTGGGACTTTTCCAAGTCCACGGTCCTGTCCTTCGCTCCATGGAAGACCCACGTGGCAACGTCGCGCATGACGTGGGCCTTGAATGGGTCGCCTCCCCCACAGATGGGGACGGCAGCGGCGAATCTATCAGGATGGGAAGTGACGAGGTTCCACGTGCCATAACCTCCCATGCTGAGGCCGGTCACGTAGACCCGGTCCGGGTCAACGCGGTGCTGCTCCATAACCTCATCCAGGACCGCCGTGAGCATGTCCACGTCCCACCACCGGTCGGCCGGACACTGAGGGGTGACCACGACGAAAGGGAAGTCGTGCCCTTCAGAAATCATCCGGGCCGGGCCGTGGATTTTCACCCGGTCGAGATTGTCCCCGCGCTCTCCAATGCCATGCAGGAAGAGCAGAAGGGCAAACTCCCGTCTTTCGTCTTCGTAGCCGGGGGGGAGATAGAGAAGATACTGGACCTCCACCGTCTTCTGAATGGTTGTCCGGAGACGATGTGCGGTCTGACGGCCTCCTTTTTCCACCCCCGGTGAAAACCCAGACACCAGGACCGAGAGTCCCATCCCCAACGTTAAACCGGCGATTCGGACGGTAGTTCCCTCAGGTCGTCTTCTGCACCACCTGCTGGTAGGACACGTTCAAAACCTTGGCGATCTTGGTTTTGTTGTGCTGGTAGGTGGTGAGCAGGAAAGAAAAAAGATCCTCCTCGAACTTCCTGTTTGCTTCCCGCCAGGTCAGGGGAACCAGGGACTCCACATACTGCTCGAAATAAGTGCTATCCACCACGACGGATTTCCTGGCCTCACCCCGCTTCAGGCCCAGTTTCTTCTGGTACAGGAAGTAGGTGCGGGTGTCGATGTCCAGGTGTCTGCACATCTGGGGGGCGTTTTTCGACCGTTCGAGGTGTAGATTCAAGAGGCTCTTCCGGAAGATATTCCGGATTTCCTTCATGGTTTTGTCTTTGGCAAACCGGAATACTTCCTTCTGAATATCGGGGCGGGGGAGAGGTTGATTTCTCTCCAGAAACGTCACGTACGACGTCAGGAGCTTCTCCCTGTACCCCAGAATGGGGAGCCCCATCCGGACTTCCTGGAGCAGCTCCTCGTATCCCAGGGAATAGAAGTGGTCGGCCAGGGCCAGTTCTCCAAGGTTTTGATGACACAGCCCCAGTTTGTAGTAGTCCTCAAAGGCCATGTCCCTGATTTCATACCGGGTGGTAAGCTGCAGCGATTGACTGTGGTACTTGATGGACTCCCTGTAGTCACGATTCTCAAACTCCAGATAGCCAAGGTTCTGGAGGGCCAGACTCATATCGTACGCGGGAAGATCCTCCATCAAAAGGTCCTGGAACAGATTCCTGGCTTCTTCAATCCTGCCCATGTTGATGAGCAGCCACCCCTTGTCATTGGTGGCGGCAAACTCGTGCTTCGTGAGATTGTGTCTGGTGGCTAGGTCCATGGCTTCCTCAATGTATTCCATCGCCTTCCCGAATTCCTTCTGGTCGATATTGATCGAACCCATGTGCCTCACCACAGCTCCCAGACGGACATAGTTTTCTGTCTCCTGGTAGTGTCTCCTGCACTTCTCAAGCACCGATAAAGCTGACTCGGGAGACGAGTATTTCTGAGACAGTCCCTTGAGGGTGGTGATCCGCCACTTGAGATTATCATGCGTGGCCATCTGTGAGGCCGCGTCGAGAACGGCCAGCGACTCTCTTATGTATCCAAGCTTCCTTAGAAGATTTGAAAGACTTAAGAAAACATACGCCTTTGAGTCATCCGATAACTCCTCATCAAGGGCCTTGTTGAAAGCCGTTATGGCCTTCCGGTAATTCCCGTTGAACGCATGAACACCTGCCAGACAGGCCCAGGCAATGCCCCTTTGGTCCGGAGACTTCAATTCGGGAATATGCGCAAGATCATCCAGAGCCCCCTCGGGCGAGACCAGGTTGAGACCGTAAACCTCCTCAGTCTTCTCCAGGTACTCGTCCGTCTCAATCCTGCCGATCAACTCTTCCTCGGTAGGTACTTCCTTCACCGCAGGAAAGAGGTTTCTCACGTCGCGAGGAATCACATTCTCAGATCGAATCTGCTGTGATTCCATTACGGTTTCCTCCAGAATTTCACAGGTCTATTCCGTACAATAATTTCCGAAACGACGTTCTTCATAAACAAGTGCTCATTTCCCGACGAATAACCTCCAGTATCAAACATCTCTTCTGTGAATATCGGGAAGAAGAATATAATCATCAAGAATAAATACTCAGCCGTCACCGGTGGTAATCTCCCTTGTAGAACAAAGAAGGTTTTCGTTCATGTGCGCGCACGGAACGTAAGGGTCTACCGGACGGTCTAGAACTCCGGCCCGGTGATCCCGGGAAAGGCTTTCAGCGACTTTATCAGGGGGTAGTAAGAGTCCCGGTGCTGACCCGGGAACTCAGACTACCACTTCTCGCTGCTGCCGGACATGGTGGAAGGGTTGTGTTTTATCAGACTACTCGTTCTCATTGGTCCCTGATTCGTTCTCGTTGGTCCCAGATAGGATCCCTTGAGATGGATCGCTGGAAAGTGGAATCGCGACATCGGTGCATCCAAGAGTCCCGAACAGGAACAGCCCCAAGGTAAGGATGATTCTACCTTTCATGATACCCTCCTTTTTTGTTTTGGGATACCAAAAGTTATCTGGAATCGATAAGATAATCAAGAACATAGAACATGAAATCACATACGATAGTATATCTGAACTAAGAAAAATTCTTAATTTAATCGTCTATTGTACAATTCCCCTGGAATGGCTCGTCTCCGGCTCCGTCGGCCGAAGGCCGGTCAGATTGGCAATCAAACAGAGGGAAAGAGGGTTGGGTTAGGAAGAGGGCGTCGTCCGTGAGCTACCAGGCCCGGAGGGCCGAGCGGTTGCACACGGGAGGAATCGGTGGCCCTACGGTTTTACCTTTACGACCCGGTCGAAGATTTCCGCCGGCACCATCCGTCCTCGAATCAAGGGGTACATTTCCCGGGTCATCTCCTCCCACAGCTTGCGTTCGCCGGGGTCAAGGTCATGGACCTGCAGGCCGTGTTGTTTCATGACGTCCACCGCTTTACGGGCCTCGGAGATCAGATCACCGGCCCTTTTTTCGCCCTGGTGGATCCCGTTCAGGATCACCTGGCGTCTATCCTCTGGGATGGACGCCCAAACGTTCCCGTTCATCACCAGACCCACGGTTACGGGAATCCACCTCAGGTTCAGCATATGGGGGGCCAGGGCAAACCACTGGTACCCGAGCACCACCAGGGGCAGACCGGAGACCGCATCGATCATGCGGGTCTGAAGGGCGGGGAGGACATCGGTAAAGGCCAGGGGAACGGGGTGAAACCCGGCTTTTCTCCACAATTCCACCGAATGATAGTTGCCCGCCCATGAAAAGATTTTCATCTTTCTCAGATCGTCCGGTGTGGCGACCCGGTCCCGTGAGAAAAGATACACCCATCCGATATTCAGCCAGCTCAAGAGTTTGATCCCGTTGTCCTCCAGCTCCCCCGCAACGACGGGAAATAGGTCACTCTGAATAGCGGCCAGCTGCTGGAAGGATTCCACCATCAAAGGAACGTAGAAAACCTTCATGGATGGACTGAGTTCGCCCAATCCTTCCACGGAAATCACAGCGGCATGGATCTGGCCGATCTGCATTTTCCGGATCATATCCCGTTCGTCTCCGGCCACGCCCCCGGGATAGATCCGAAGCGTCAATTCTCCTGCGGTCTGCCGTTCCCATTCCTGCCCCATTTCCATGAGGAGTTCGTGCCAGGAGGACCCCTGGGGGGCCAGGGTGGCCAACTTGATCACCTGACCGTGAAGTCCCGCCGCCAGAAAGGCGGCCAGACACAAACCAGGAGCGGCATACCCTTTTCTTCTGAACCGGAGCACGCCCCCAAATATAGGCACAATCCCCTTAGATTTCGGGTGTTCATGATGGTGCTAGGCCCTATACTTCCGGTGTGAGAGAGGTACTGGGGTACCCGTGGTTGGCTTATCTTGGCCTGATCCTTGCATCGGTGTCCGTGACCACCTCTGAATCCCAGAAGATCCGCAATGACGAGATCACGATTGCCCTGGGTGGGGATGTCATGCTGGGACGACTGATAAATCAGACCATGTATCACCAGGGTCCTGGGTACATCTGGGGTGATTTGATCTCCATTCTGGAAGGCGCTGACTTCACCTTTGTCAATCTGGAGTGTGTGATCGCCCGCAGCCTGGAACCGTTCATTCCCGAACGGGTGTTCTATTTCCGGGCCGATCCCGTCCATGCCAGGACCCTGTCCCTGGCCGGTGTCGACGGGGTAAGTCTGGCCAACAATCATGCCCTCGACTTCCGGGGTGACGGTCTTCTGGAAACGATGGATCATCTCGACCGCCTGGGCATCGTCCATGCAGGTGCAGCAGAAAACAGGAGCAAGGCTTCAGCACCCGCGGTGGTGGAAATCAAGGGCATCAGGATTGCCATCGTGGCCTTCGCCGATCATTTCCGGGAGTACGGAGCCACTGAACAGTCACCCGGGATCAACCTTATCGACGTTTCCCTGGATGCAGAAACCCTGGGGCGGTTAGAGAGGGTCATCGGCAGAGCCAGGGGTGAGGCTGACCTGGTTATTTTTTCCATTCACTGGGGCCCCAACATGCGGCAGGAGCCCACCCGTGAATTCATCCATTTTGCCCGGGCCGTGATGGACCTGGGTGCAGACATTTTCCATGGACACAGTGCCCACGTTTTCCAGGGAATTGAGGTGTATGGTGGTAAGGTCATTCTCTACGATTCTGGGGACCTTATCGATGACTACGCTGTAGACCCCGTCTTGAGAAATGATCGGCAGATCCTGTTCCGTTTGTCTGTATCCTCCGCTGGACTGAAAGGGTTGGAATTAATCCCCATCGTGATCCAGAACATGCAGGTTAACCGGGCGACCGGGGACGATTTCGAGGCCATCCGCAGGCGAATCGAGTTCCTCTCCAGACCCTTCGGCACACGAATTGTTCCCAAAGGGGATCGATTATGGATTCCTCTTCAGGAATGAGGCTGTGTCGGGGAGGATCTACTGTCACACCCACATGGTGGCGGTAGAAAAGCCGGGGATATTATCTTCGGGATAGCTAAACTCTCCTGGAAGTAACAGAAGGGGGGTGTCGAGAAAAGGAGGCGGACATGGATATCGTTGCATGGGTGAACCTGATTCATATTCTTACGGCGGTGTTCTGGGCAGGGGGTGTCATAATGCTAGCCTGGTTTATCAACCCCGCCGCGATGGCGTCAGGTCCGCAAGGGCAGGGATTCATGAGGGAATTGACCCAGGGAACCCGGATGGTCCTGTTCCTGACACTTTCTTCCTATCTGGCCATTCTGTCAGGCTTTTATCTGTACTGGGTGTTTTCCGGGGGATTGGATCCTGAATGGTTTTCCTCGGGAAAGGGAATCGCAGAGACGATCGGTGGTGTGGCCGCTGTGGGGGCCTTCCTTGAGGGCCAATTGGTTGCCCGACCTGCGACCCGGCGCATGGGTGCCCTCGGAAGCGAAATCCAGGCAGGGGGAGGGACACCCAACGAAGAACAACTGAACAGAATGATGGGTCTTCAGGCAAGGATCACCCGGGGAGTCAGGTGGACAGCCATCCTGCTCATCATCGCCCTGGTGGGCATGGCTTTTGGGAGGCGCCTGTTCTGAGAATACAGTAACATTTTGACAAATTGGTCGTGGGTTCATAGATTTACACCACAGGGAGGGTTAGAAAATGAAAGAAAAATCCGGTATGTGGTTCGCTTTTCTCGGCATAGGTCTTGTGTTACTCCTTCCGATTCACGGAGACCTCCTGGGGCAGGGCGCCGTCAGCGTGAACAAGATTGTGATCGCTAAAGACGTCTCGGACCGTACGCCCGTTGAGCCAGGAACCGAGTTTACTTCGGACGTAGGCGAACTGTACTGCTTCACCGCGGTCAACAATCCCGGTGATCCTGTCACTATCACCCATGTCTGGAGCCACGAAGGTGAGGTGAGATCCCGGGTGGATATGACCATAGGGACGTCCCCCAATTGGCGGGCGTGGAGCGTCAAGACCATTTCTCCCGAATGGACCGGGTCCTGGACAGTCTCCGTGGTGGACGCGGCAGGGTCAGAGATTGCCAGCACCGATTTTGCTGTAACGGGGATGGAGATGGCGCCAGAGGCTCCTGAGGCGGAAGAGGTAGAGATGCCCCAGCCCGAGGCCCCGGAAATGGAAGAAGCCCCCGCTCCTCCGGAGGAGCCCGTGATGCCTGAGCCTGAAGCGGTCGAAGAAGAGGAAATGGCCCCTGAAGAAGAAGCTGTCCCAGCTCCGGAAGCCGAAGCGGAACCCGATACAGCGGCCGGGGAGTAATACATAACTTTAAACAACCGGGACCTCAACCGGACATCCACTGCCGGTCTGAGGGTTTGTGCACCGGTGCGGCAGCTCAATAGCCTGTGTTTCTCTATCCGTTCTCTTTTCAGGAAAAGCCCCCGGATTTCCCTTCCTGGATGACCTGAACGGGAAGATCCTGTAGGATAGACACCGACAGCCTCTTGCAAGGGGCTCCTACCGCAATTTCAGGTTTCATCTGACAATACCTGAGCGCTGAACTCCGTACGTTACATCGTAAGAAAAGGAAATAGACGCATGATTCGAGTTCTCATCGCGGACGACCATGCTATCGTACGGAGGGGTCTGAGGGAGCTTCTGGGGGAAACCTCGGATATCCAGGCAACCGCAGAAGCCACGAACGGACACGAAGTCCTGGAGAAGGTCCGCGAAGATGATTTTGATGTTCTTCTTCTGGATATCAGCATGCCGGGGAAGAACGGCATCGACGTTTTGAAAGACTTGAGAGCAGAAAAACAGGCGTTGCCCGTGTTAATCCTGAGCATGTATCCTGAGGAACAGTATGCGGTCCGGGCGCTCAAGGCCGGGGCGTCAGGCTACCTCGCCAAGGACGTTGCCCCCGAGTCTCTCATCGATGCCATCCGGAAAGTACATTCAGGAGGCCGGTACATCACTTCCACGCTCGCCGAGAGACTGGTCTTGGAGCTGTCCACACAGAACAGGAAGGATCTACACCTCAGGTTGTCAGATCGGGAATACGAAGTGATGCGCGGGATCGCGTCAGGAAAGACCGTTTCGGAAATCGCCACGGACCTGTCCCTGAGCACCAAAACAGTGAGTACCTACCGGGACCGGACCCTGAAAAAAATGGGCATGAAGACGAATGCCCAGCTTACCCACTACGCCATCAGCCGGGGACTCGTGGGATAATCTTACCCGGGTGTAGGCCGTTTCCAGAGTCACCTGGAACCCGGTCTGCGGCCACATCCACCTTCTTTCACAATCGAGTTGACAGAAAACGGGGGGCATGCTATATTGAAAAACCGAGGGCCATGTGACTCTAAGCAAGGAGGGGACGTTATGGGACACCGTCTCAAATTCCTGGTGTTCGTTCTCGTTTTGGTCGTGGGAACTACGGGTGTTATGGCCGGAACCACCGGCAAGATCCAGGGAACTGTGAAGGATGAACAAACCGGGGACGCCCTGGTGGGCGTGAACGTGGTTCTTCAGGGAACCCAGCGGGGGGCGGCCACGGACTGGGAAGGATACTTCTTCGTTTCCAACATCCCACCTGGCACCTATACCGTCGTGTTCTCCATGATCGGTTACCGGGTCACGGAGGTCCACGACGTAAAGGTATGGATAGACCGGACCACCGACGTACACGTTCAACTGGAAGAAACCGCCCTGGAAATGGAAGCCGTGGTGGTACAGGCTGAACGCCCCATCGTGCAGCCCGGTGTGACCAATAAAACCATTTCGCTCACCTCTGAAGAGATTGAAACTATGCCCATCCGGGAATCCCAGGACGTTCTCAAGCTGCAGGCAGGGGTAACCCAGGTGGAAGGATCGTTCAACAAAGTTGCCGGCTTCGAGGCCAGGGGGATTGACCAGACTCACGTCCGCGGCGGAAGGAGCGGAGAGATCGCGTACATGGTGGATGGCATGTATGTGGAGGACGCTGTGTATGCCGGAATGGGGACGTTTGTTAACCGGGCAGCTATTGAAGAGATGAAGGTGGAAGTGGGGGGATTCAACGCGGAATACGGCGAGGCTCAGGCTGCGGTGGTGAATATCGTAACTAAGGAAGGCAGAAGTGCGTTCCACGGCTCCCTGGAAGCCAGTGGCAGCGGGTGGGCAGATATTGACGGGACCGGGATGGGATTCAAGCCTTTGTCCACGTCCGATGCCCTGAGGGACTTTCACGATGTCCTCGCATCCTTTGGAGGTCCCGTTCCCTTCGTATCTGGATTGTCATTCTTCTTTTCGGGAGAACAGAAATTCAACCGTTACACTACCCTTAAGTTTGACGATATCACGTACGATTCCACCCTGATTACCGATCCGAACGATCCCAACTTCGGCAAAACCGTTGGCGATACTACGTATGTTTTCGCCTACGGAAAAGAGCGCCAGGCCCATCCCTATGATACCTATGCCGGCTGGAAGGCATTGGGCTTTGACAGTAAGTGGGATTATTCGATCAAGTTGACCTACCGGCCTTTCGGGGGAGTCAAGATCAATCTGCTCCACCGAACCGCCCAGCGCCAGTTCCGGAACTATGAGAACGCCTGGCGATTCGCTGAAAATGTCCGCCACATTACCACCGATCTGACCTCACAGCAGGGACTCACCTGGAGCCACAACGTGAGCCCAACCACTTACTATACCGTTAACTTCAATCGCTTCTGGAAGGACCGGTATTACCGGACGCCTGGTCTCCACGGGGATGAGTTTGGACCTGGACTTAACCCAAGTGACTACAACCACGACCCGGAGGGTCTGGGAGCCCCGGACGATCCCGATGAGCTGTGGCACTGGACTCCAGATCAGCCAGACCATCCCAGCCCCCGTTCTCTGAGCGGGTTCTATCAACCCCTCCAGACGGTGGGATACGATTCCACCCGGGGCGTCTACGTCTATACCGGGGGACTGATGCGCTACTGGCACCGGGATTTCCAGCAATCCTACGGCGTGAAGGCAGACCTGACCAGCCAGGCCAGCAGGCGCCACGAAATCAAGACTGGATTTGAAATCCGTCGGTACGATATCTACTTCCGGGAGATACAGCTTCCTTACCTGGAAAGCCCTTACGCCGACAACTACTTTGAGCATCCTCAGGAGGGGTCCGCGTACCTCCAGGACGGTATCAATCTGGACCGGGTCATCATCAACATCGGAGGGCGGTTCGACTACTCCGACTCGCGGGGAGCCCTGTGGACGAACCCCAAGGACCCCACTTCGAAGGTGGTTCGGGGAAGGAAAAAATGGCAGGTGAGCCCCCGGTTGGGATTCGGCTACAGCATCACCGACAAGACAGCCTTTCACTTCAATTACGGCCACTTCTTTCAGGTGCCGTCCTACCGGGATCTCTACGTGGGTGCCGCTACCCGGGACTTAAGTACACCTCTGCCTCTCATCGGAAATCCCCATATGAAGGCCGAACGGACTACTCAGTATGAGTTTGGAATCAAACAACAGGTGGGGAGAACATGGGGCGTTGACGTCACCGCATGGACGAAGGCCATTACGGGCCTGTCCGGGACGGTCAATATCATCGGGTTTGATCCCGACAGCCTGGGCCTGTACAGCTACTACAACTTTGACAACTACGACCACGGAACCTCCCGGGGAATTGATGTAACGGTGGAGAAACGCTTCAGCCATGCCTTCATGGGGAAACTCAACTACACCTATTCTGTGGCCAAGGCAAACCGTTACTATTCCTGGACGGGATACTGGAACCAGGAAACGGAGGAAACCGAGCCCAAACGGGAACTTCTCATGCCCTACGATCAGCCCCACGTATTGGACGCCTGGCTGTACGTGGAGCTTCCCGGCCGGTTTGGACCCCAACTCATGGGAACTCATCCCTTTGAGCTCTGGTCGTTCAGTTTCATATTCTCCTATCAGAGCGGATATCCTTACACCCCTGTCACCGGTTCCAGGCTCACGGGGGAACCCATGTCTGCCCGGTCGCCGGCCCGGATGCGTGTGGATGCGGATATTCAGCGGGCTTTCTGGGTCTGGGGCATGAAACTGGGAATCTTTGCCCGGATACTGAACCTGTTCGATCGTCTCAACCCTCTGACGGTGTACTCGTCCACCGGCAGTCCCACTGAACCTGATCCGGTGGCGACTGGATACAGTACCCGGTTCGATCGACCCGATTTCTTCGATATCCGACGGCAGATCGATTTGGGCTTCAGGCTGCAGTTCTGATGGACCCCTCCACCCCCTCGGGGTACCACGAAAGGAGGTTTTCCCGGTGAAGATTATTCCCTCTCGATGGTCCTGGATCGCCGTTGTGGTCCTCGCGGGACCTGCCGTTGTTGTGTCAGCCAGCCGTGAAGAGAAAATGAAACAGCGGATTCGCCGTTTGCAGAAGGCGGCCAAATCCACGGACTACGCGGTGGGCCTCATCGATGCGGGGAAACTTCAGCACGGCCTGGATAACAGCGGAAACCTGGCCAGCATCTGGGGTTGGAATTCTGAACTCTACCTGGCCCTGCCGGGAGCCTGGTACAAAGGATACGGCTACATTCCCGACCTGTCCATGATGATCGGCGTTCCCGAAGGCCCCTGGACCCCCAGGTACCTGGATACGGCTTCGAACGACACGCTGAGCTTCGGTCCCAGCGTCACAGAAGAGAATGTGGGCGGAGACTGGGGTCCCGCTGCGGGCCACCTTGGCAAGTACCATTCGGGAAACATCACTATCGATGAGATATCGGCAAGAGGATCACCCCCGCCGTTCCCCGTTATGGCCACCAGTACCGACCCCGAGACCTGGCCCGAATCGGGATGGCCCGGAGAGTGGGCGGTGGACGCGGGACCCGATGGCATCGCAAGGACACAAGACGATTCGGTCCTGACCGGTCAATTCACCGGCGACAAGGAACTGTTTTTCGCGATGAACGATTTCGACTTAAACGACAGGGGCCTTAAATACGCAGAAGCTGATGATCAGACTACCCAGGGCCATTCTCTCGGTATCGAAATGCTCATTCAGGCCATCGGATACGGTCGCTCCTTTGCGGAAGACTTCATTTTCTTTCCCATGAAAATCGTGTACACCGGTGAGGATACCCTCAGGGGAGTGTACCTCGGGTTCTACATTGACGTGGATGCGCCCGAATACAGCGAAGGGGGAACCATCAATCATCGTGAAGACTGGATGGCGTTCCTCCGGGAGGAGTACGATGCCGATCTCGATACAACTTACCGTTATAATATGGGATACATTTACGATCAGGAATCTGCCCCCTACTCCGGATCGGGTCCTATCGCCTATACGAGCATAAAATTGCTCGAGACGCCCCTGGCCACGGAAGAGATCGACCTGGATGGAGACGGTGAAATCGATATTGAGGAAGGGGAACAGCTCGGTATCACAGACTGGCACTGGTTCCGGTGGGAAAACCGACCCGGGGTCATAAAAAGCGACTGGCAGGAATGGGAACAATACAAGCTCTTGAGCGGGGGAAGCCGGGCGAGCCTGTGGGACCATAAGAAGAACGGCTGGGGCGATTTCAAAGTCAGCCAGGGAGACCTCTTCATGAAAGACACCCTCTCTGACGGCCGGATCTTCGAATTGACCAGCCAGCACATTGCCGAGGACGCCTGGTTCCACCCGGATGAAGACGGAAAACTGAATCCCCATTTCGACGACTACACGATCATGCAGAGGGAGAATTGGAATGATCTGGATTGCGTCTTCATCATGAGCAGCGGACCGTTTACCCTTTCCCCCGGGGACAGCACAACATTTTCCTTCGGCCTCATTATGGGGGACGACCTCGAAGACCTGAAACTGAACGCCCGGGCGGCCCAAATCATGTACAATCTCAACTACCTGGGGGCGAATCCTCCCAGAGCCCCTGAAGTCACAGCCGTTCCAGGTGATGAGAAAGTGACCCTCTACTGGGACGACGCTTCGGAAACCTCCGAAGATATTCTCACCCGGTACCCCGACTTTGAAGGTTACAAGATTTACAGGACCACGGTCCATCCCGCCAACAACCAGTGGGGTACCATCATCACCGATGGGCAGGGCAATGAGGTGGGCTTTGAACCTCTGGCCCAGTTTGACGTGGTAGACGGTATCAGCGGCCTCGACCCCGTTTATCCTTATCTCAACCGGGGAAATGAGAGCGGTCTCGTCCATTCCTGGACCGATACGGACGTTCACAACGGTGTAACTTACTGGTACAGCGTCACAGCCTACGACAGGGGAATAAGCGCGGAAAACGATTCCTCTTTCAATCCCGACGACTGGGCAGATCTGAATTATCTCGAAAACGCCAAGGGCAATAACCCGGATGCCGTGCCCAATCTGGTAGAAGTGGTTCCCGGCCGTAAGCCCCTGGGGTACGAACCTCCCGAACTGTCCAGACTCCATCCGGATCCCGACTCTCTCGGGAAAGGTTCCATCGACGTACTGCTTTTGAACCCGGATGAAGCGGAAGAGACTCACACCTACACCCTTGCCTTCGATGACACCACGTTGACCGATACACTCCTGTATTCCGTTTGGGATGAGGACGGAAACGTCCTTGTGAACAAGAGTGGGAGAACGGGAGGAGACGACGGCGGTAAGGTGTTCAACGGTGTTCGCCTGATCATAGATGAGTATGAGACCGTGGAGTACCTGGAGAGTACGTGGATGCGGGTGGTGGGGGACACCAGCAATATGACCTTCGGTCCCCTTGCGGCCGCTGACTCAAAACAGCCCTGGGACTACGTCATTGAATTCAAAGGAAATCCTGGAGATACGGCCCTGAGCTTTGCCCTCTACAATGCAACGCGGGACCCGGACACGGCCGTCCTGGATACTACCTTGGATATTTCCGGTGATGAAGGAGAGAAGACCTTCGTATTTGAGGAAGACGTGGAGGGGGTGACGATCCCCACCTGGTCCTATACCATATCCTGGGAAACCCAGTCCATTCCCATCGACACGGCCATCATAGGGACCGATACGACAGTCCACTATCAGGAGATTCCTCCGTGGCCCCCTTCGGCTGGAGATAAACTGTGGATACGGACCAAGAAACTCTTCACCTCTGAAGATTCGTACACGTTTACCGTTGAGGGTTCAGCCACGAAGGAAACGGTGGGGGAGGACGAACTCAAAGAGGTACGCGTGGTTCCCAACCCGTACATCGTTACTGCAGAATGGGAGCTGAACGCGAACAGAAGAAAAATCGCCTTCACCAACCTGCCCCCGACGTGCACGATCTATATCTACACGCTGACGGGGGACCTGGTCAGGAAAATCAGCCGGAGATCGTCAACCACGGGATGGGAGTACTGGAACCTTCTGAACGAGAGTAACCAGATGGTAGCCTACGGTCTGTACGTGTACGTGGTAGAGATTCCCGGAGGGACCAAGACCGCAGGCAAGTTCGTCGTCATACGGTGAGATAGAACCTATGATCAACTCAAACCGACCCTATCGCCGGATACTGCTTGTGGCGGCAGTGTCCATCTTTGTCTTTCATTGCGAAAAAGAAGAGGACGTTTTGGGCCCCGGTAAGGAAGGCCTTAGACCCACTCATGCGGTGGTTACCATGGATAAGGATCTGATCCTTTCGTCTGGGCGCGATTCGTCCCTGTGGCAGGTTCAGCTTGTTCGGGAGATAGGCCTGGATACGGAGGTGTTCAGGTCCGTCTACACCGTGAATATGCTCACCGACCGACACGGATACTTTCTCTCCGAGGGAAAGAAACGGAGTGAAATCACGTTCGACACCGACGCGGACGGGAAGGCGAGCGTCACCTTTTATGGCTCCCGGGAGGCAGGTGTTTCCACTACCTTCGTATGGGGAGAGGGTTTCGGCCTGGATACCGTGACGGTTGCGGTGGTATCCGGGTACCCGCACTACCTCCGTCTCATCTTTCGGGATCCGGACAGCGGAATAGGGATGGACACCGATACTCTGAGGTCCGGCCGGCGTCTTTCCCGTCCGGACAGCACCGGAATCGAGATTACCGTACTGGACAGAGAGCAGGAACCGCTGGAGGGCGTCACGGTGAACCTGTCCAACGGAAGTCCTCCCGTGGGGTCCGGAGCCTTTGGGTACTTCGGCTCCCTGGGGACCCCGGATGAGGAATCCTCACTGGGTCTGGTCGTGACCAACGCTTCCGGTACGGGTACGGATGTGTACTATTCAGACGTGGCTCCTGCCATCGGTTCCCAGGATCTGTCCATCATAGCCACGGTGGAACCGGCCCGGTTTGGCAGCATTTCCCTGTCGAAAACCATTACCATCATTCCTCCGTAACCGTAATCGTTTGCCTTGAACTTCCTGAAGAAAACCACAGACGACACGGAGGAAGAACCTTGACTATGAATAGTTGGGTAAGCGTGGTTGACGGGTAAACGGGAGCAAAGGAGATCTGGAGAATGAAACGATTCGTCATCATTCTGTCCATTATGGCTCTGACTGGAGAGGGAAGGGCGCAGGGTTTCAGCAAGGTGGGAACGTCCGTGGCCCAGTTTTTGAAGTTTCCCGTTGACGCCCGGACCGCGGCTCTGGGAGGGACCCATTCCGGGATCTACGGCGACGTGGCATCCCTCCACTGGAATCCGGCGGGAATCGCCGCCGTGGACAGGGTATCCGTCGCTTTTTCCCATCTGGACCTTTACGTGGGAATCAAGCACTCCTTCGTAGGGGTGGTGGCGAAGGTGGGGAGAAACAACGCCGTGGGGGTGAGTGCCATCATCCTGGATTCAGGAGAAATCGAACAGACCACCATTGCCAGGCCGGAGGGGACAGGCTCCCTGTTTCGGGTGAGAAACTATGCGATCGGCTTGAGCTATGCCCGCTACGTTACTGAGTGGGTGATGTTGGGAACCACGGTAAAGTACATCCAGGAAAACCTGTGGAACGAAACAGCGGGCGGCGTGGCCGTTGACATAGGGTCGGTGCTGGAAACGGGCATTCTCGGCATGAAACTGGGGATGAATATCTCCAATTTTGGCACAGATCTGAGGCTAGAGGGTGATGATCTAAAGTTCACCTATGACACGGACAAGTTCACCATCGCCAGGGGGGCCGAACTCAAGACGGAAAGTTGGCCTCTGCCATGGAGATTTCAGGCTGGAGTGGCCGTCGACCTGGTGGGGGGATCCAGTCGGCTTGTCCAGAGCAAGGTTCACCGCCTCACCTTTCTTGGCCAGTACGACGAAGTGAACGATGCTGGATCAAGGGGGAATTTCGGTATCGAGTACCAGTGGAATAACCTCCTGTCCGGCCGTATCGGACAGTACAATGATCACGACACCGCCCGGTTCTCCTACGGACTGGGGGCTTCGTTCCGTTTGGCGGGACGGCGGTTTGACTTGGATTACGCCCTGGTGGACTTCGGTAGGCTCGATTTCGTCCACCACACCACCCTGGGTATCGCATTTTAGGTGAAAGGGGTATTCCACGTTTTTCTTAGGCTATTGGCCTGATTGGACCTATATTTGTCTGAAATTAGATAACCCCCCATTGTAAGAGAACGGCAAGTATACCACTCAAGTTAGTCAATCCCAGCTTCATATCGGTTTGTGCAGGTGTATCGGAGTTTTCTCTGCGATGGGGGTGCTGAGCAGGAGTAACAAGGAATAGAAAGGAAAGCCATCATGGCAGAACGGGAATCTGGCGTTGTGAAATGGTTCAATCCGAGAAAAGGCTACGGCTTCATACAACGGGAAAACGGGGGAGACGTATTCGTTCACTACTCATCCATCAGAGGAGACGGTTGGCGTACGCTCGAGGAAGGTGAAAAAGTCGAATTCGTGGTCAGCACTACCGATAAGGGTCTCCAGGCCTCTGACGTCACGATTATCCGGGAGTAAGAGGAACTCACCGCCTATCTCCTATGCATCGACGAGACTTCCTGAAGACAGCCGTCGTTGCGGTGGCCGTTCCTTTGATTCCCCTCGGATTCGTAAGACCGCGTCCCCGTCGCGATCCCTCAGAACCCTCCGCTCCACGTGAAATCTTTCTGTCCCTTCAGGGAGATCCTTTCCGCAAGAGTTGTGACGGCCTCCATTCCTACGACCATGTTCCAGTAACGACCATGTGGGAGGATATGGTTCACTACCGGATGCCTCCCCCGTGGCGCGATCGGATGGTACTCGGACTGAATGCCGAGACCGGAGGTTTGTGAAGGACCTTCTCGATATTGCCCTGAACTCCGCCAGCCGGGGAGGGGTAACCTACGCCGACGTCCGTATATCCCGACACCGCAACCAAAGCATTTCCACCCGGGAGGACAGGATCGAGAGTGTGTCCAACCGCGAAAGCTATGGAGTGGGAGTGCGGGTCCTGAGAGATGGAACCTGGGGATTCGCGGCCAGCCACCGGGTAACACCGGAAAGTATCGCTCAGGTGACCAACCGGGCTTTGGCTATTGCCAGGGCCAACCGTACCCGCCAGAGTCAACCCGTTGAGCTTGCTCCGGCCGGGAGCTATCAGGATCAGTGGGAAAGTCCCATCCAAACCGACCCCTTTGACGTCCCGGTCCAGGACAAGATCAATCTGCTTCTGACCGTCAACGAGGAGGCACTGAAGGTGAAGGGAGCCCGCTTCTGCAGGTCCTTCATGTTATTATTGAACGAAGATAAACATTTTGCCTCTACGGAAGGGACATACGTAAATCAGAATGTATACCGGGTTTGGCCTTCCTTCACGGTTACCGCGGTGGACTCCGAATCGGGTGAGTTCGAAACCCGGACGGCCGACGTTCTTCCCATGGGCAGGGGTTACGAATACGTGGAGGAAAGCGACCTGGTTTCCCTGGCTCCGGAAATGGCCGAGGAAGCGGTGCGGAAACTGACAGCAAGATCGGTAGAGCCGGGTAAGAAAGACCTGATTCTTCATCCCAGTCACCTTTGGCTGACCATCCACGAGTCGGTGGGCCATCCCACCGAACTGGACCGGGCTCTGGGATACGAGGCCAACTACGCGGGGACCAGCTTTCTCACTCCCGATAAGATGGGAAGACTTCAGTTTGGATCGGAAATCGTGAATTTCAAGGCGGACAAGACCATTCCGGGCGGCCTGGCCACAGTGGGATATGACGATGACGGGGTAAGGACCACAGAGTGGTACCTGGTGGAGAACGGCGTCTTCGTGGATTATCAGACCATTCGGGAACAGGTCCTGTGGCCTGAGTACCGCCGGGCCCGTCGGGAAGCCGGTCTTCCCGAGGTAGACCGGTCCTACGGGTGCTGTTATGCGGACAGCTGGAGTTCGATCCCTTTTCAGCGGATGCCCAACATTCACCTGGAACCCGGTAAGAAACCGCTGAGCCTGGACGATCTGATTGCCGACACGGAAGACGGGATCTACATCGTGGGGGATGCCAGCTATTCCATCGACCAGCAGCGGTACAACTTTCAATTCAGCGGTCAGTCCTTCTACGAGATCAAGCATGGCAAGATAACGGCCATGTTGAGGGATGTGGCCTACCAGGCGAATACAGAGGAATTCTGGAACTCGTGTGATGCCATTTGCGATGAAAGATTCTGGGAAATGGGAGGATCTTACTACGATGGCAAGGGTCAGCCCGGTCAGATCAACGCTGTAAGTCACGGCTGTTCCCCGGCCCGATTCCGGCGTGTGAATGTCCTGAATACACGAAAGCGGGTATGATTCTTACCGAGCGCGAATCGAAGGAGGTGGGAGAGAGGATCCTTGCCCTCTCGTCCTCAGACGAAGTCAGAGTTAACCTCTACGGCGGAAGGTCAGGCAACACCCGTTTCGCTCTCAATTCGATCACCACCAGTGGGGAGGAGGACACCCTTTCGGTACAGGTCACGTCCTACTTTGGGAGCCGTCATGCCACCTCTAGCGGCACGGAGATCGACGACGAGTCCTTGAAAAGAATCGTTGAGTCGGCCGAAACGGCCGCCCGGTTCTCGCCGGAAGATCCTGAGTACGTTCCGGAACTGGGTCCCCAGGATTACCTGGACATCGACACCTTTTTCGCCACCACCGCCCGGGCTACGCCCCGTCTTCGAATACGAGGTGCAGAATCCGCGATCGAACCGTCGCTGAGGGAAAACCTTGAGAGTGCCGGGTTTTTTGAGCACGGGTATGCCTTCTCGGCCGTGATGAACAATCGCGGTCTTTTTGCCTACGCCCGGACCACGAACGCCTCGTTCAGCGTGACCGTTCGCACTCCCGATGGGACCGGGTCGGGCTGGGCCTCTGACGGTTCCCGGAATGTGAGAAAAGTGGATTACCGGGACACCAGCCGAAGGGCTATTCAGAAGGCCGCAGCCTCGAGGGATCCCAAAACGCTGGAACCGGGGTCCTATCCGGTGATTCTGGAACCCCAGGCGGTGGCCGACTTCATCCGGTTCGCGGGATTTTCCATGAACGCAAGGTACGCCGATGAGGGACGGAGCTTTTTCTCCAAGCCAGGAGGAGGAAACAAGATCGGCGAGAAGGTGGCAGGAGAGAATATCACTCTTATGAGCGATCCTACCCACCCGGAACTTCTGGGCAGACCATTCTGGTCAGACGGACTCCCTGCCAGGAAGCACGTCTGGATCGAGAACGGAATCCTGAAACAGCTATTCTATGACCGGTACTGGGCCCGTGAAAAGGGAAAGGAACCCACAGGGTTTCCATCTAACATGGCGTTGAAGGGAGAGGACGGAACGCTGGAAGACCTTATCAGGGACACGGACCGGGCTGTCCTGGTGACCCGATTTTGGTACATCCGTTTTGTGGATCCTCAGACCATTCTTCTGACGGGACTCACCCGGGACGGTACGTTCTGGGTGGAGAACGGTGAGATTCAATACGCCATCAAGAATTTCCGGTTTAACGAAAGTCCCGTGGCAATGTTGAACCATGTTACCGGAATGACCCGGCCCGAAAGGGCAGGGGGAATGCTGGTTCCCGCCATCCGGGCCTCCCAATTCACGTTCTCCAGCCTGTCGGAAGCGGTCTGACACCCGTTGTCGACCCATCCCGCCGGGGCGGGACCCCGTGACCATGCTCAGGACCGTACGGAAACTGTACGATTGGGTCC